>NZ_JAFKIC010000184.1 GCF_017306585.1 Mesorhizobium sp.
GCCTTCATCAGGCCGATATTGCCTTCCTGGATCAGATCCAGGAACTGCAGGCCGCGATTGGTGTATTTCTTGGCGATGGAGATGACGAGGCGCAGATTGGCCTCGACCATTTCCTTCTTGGCGATCGCTGCCTCGCGCTCGCCCTTCTGCACCTGGTTGACGATCTTGCGGAATTCCAGGATCGAGATCGCGGTTTCGGTCGCCAGATGCTGGATCTCGGCGCGCAGGTCCTTGATCGCATCCTTCTCGTTCTTGGTGAATTCCTTCCAGCCACGCGAGGTCAGGTTGGCGATCGAGCGCGTCCAGTTGGGGTCGAGCTCGGAGCCCTGATATTCCTTCAGGAACTCCTCGCGGCGCACGCCGTAGCTTTCGGCCAGCCGCAACAGCTTGCCCTCGTTCTGCACCAGACGCTTGTTGATGTCGTAGAGCTGCTCGACCAGCGCCTCGATGCGCGCCGTGTTGAGCGACAGCGACTTCACCGCCTTGATCAGCTGGTCCTTCAGTTCCTTCAGGCGGCGGTCCTGGCTCGGCGACAGCGTACCGGCGGCGGCGAGACGGTTCTCGACCTGCTGGTCCTGCAGCTTGCGAAGCTTCTTGTAGGTGTCGGCGATGACGTCGAGCGTCTCCATCACCTGAGGGCGGAGTTCCGCTTCCATCGCCGCCAGCGACAGGCTCGCTTCGTCCTCGTCGTCCTCGTCATCCTCCAGTCCGCGCGTGTCGGCGCCGACATTGGTGATGTCGTCTTCCTCGTCGCGCTGGGCGCCACGCCGGGGCTTTTCCTCGGGCTTGGGCGCTTCCTCGACGCGTTCGACCACGGGCGCCTGCTTGGCCTCGGGGCCGGCATAGGTGGCTTCGAGGTCGATGATTTCGCGCAGCAGGATCTTGGATTCGTTGAGCTCGTCGCGCCAGATGATGATAGCCTGGAAGGTCAGCGGGCTTTCGCACAGGCCCGCGATCATCGTCTCGCGGCCGGCCTCGATACGCTTGGCGATGGCGATTTCGCCTTCGCGCGACAGAAGCTCGACCGAGCCCATTTCGCGCAGATACATGCGCACCGGATCGTCGGTGCGGTCGGTCGGCTCTTTCTTGGTGGTTGTGGCGGCAACGGCGGTGCCGGTCTGCTCGGCCAGCTCGTTGGCGTCTTCCTCGGCGTCCGCCGCGGTGTCGCCAGCTTCGGCTTCCTCGCCCTGCTCGTCGTCCTCGACGACGTTGATGCCCATGTCGGACAGCATCGCCATCGTGTCCTCGATCTGTTCGGAGGTCACTTCCTCGGAGGGCAGCACCGAATTCAGCTCGTCCATCGTGACATAGCCGCGCTTCTTGGCGGCCTTGATCATCTTCTTGACAGCATCATCGGAAAGGTCGAGCAGAGGGCCATCGGTGGCGCCTTCGCGTTCGGTCTCGACCTCTTCCTTTTCCTTAGTCGCCATAGTTTTTATCTTCTCCTAGCGGCCGGGCATCGGGCCGCGTAAGCTCTCGGACCACTCAAATCGGGTAGGCTCGTTTAAAAACGCGCTTCACCGGGCCACCAACTTCACCATTCTGTTTGGTGCATGCCGTTGCCCCAAAACCGGTTTCCACTTCCGGGCGACCACTCTTGGGCGACATGCATTAAGTCCAGATTAACCCTGATATCTGTGGCAGGCTGCCTGCCTGTCCAGTGACCAGCACCTCGTATTGCAGCATTTCCCGTCGACGCGGGTGCGGGTTAACGTTTCGAATCGTCCTGATTCCGCCATTCTGTCGGAAGGTCAAGCGCCTCTGGCATGATTCGCATGAAAAAAGCGAATCAATTACCCGACTTAGCGCGCCCCGCTCCCTGGGGAAGCATCGCCACGCCTTCATTCCCGAACGTATCTGCACTAGGCTCGCCCGGCCCTGCCCGACGACACGCCGAATCCTTCGATCAGCGCTTCCGTCGCTTGTACATCCTGAAATTGCGCCTGGATTTCGATCAGATGGCGGAAGTTCTCGTCCGAAGGATCCGCATCCATCGCCGCTTCCGCCGCTTTCAGTTCCTTATGTAATGTGCGCGCGCTGCGCTGCAAGTGCAGCGCCTGGTTGAGCGCATCGCGGGCATCCTCGAGCGCTGCCGTCTCCAGCGCCGGCCACTGCCGCGCCCGCTTGATCAGGTCGACGGCCCGGCCCCAGATCTCGCCGCAGCCGGCGCGCTCCACCGTCGCCACCACGGCATGGCGGTCATCGGCCGTGTCGTGCGCCATCGCATCGAGAATGGCGCTGTGCAGGCGCCTCAGGTCCGAATTGGCGAGGTCGAGAAACTCGACATGGGCAAAATTCTCGTCGATCAGCGCCGGATGGTTGATGAGCGCCACGATGATCGTCGCCTCGCGCACCGACATCGCCTCACCGCGCTTGACCATCGCCGACTGGCCAAGGCTTTCGGTGATCGCGATGCGGCCGCCGCCGCCCTTGGCGAACTGTCCGCCTGGTGCCTTGGGTTGGCCTGGCCGTCCGTCCTTGCGTCCGCCCTGCTGACCTTGCGGCCCGCCGCGCGAGGAACCGAAGAAGCTCAGCACCCGCTCGCGCATTTCCTGCTGATAGTGATAGCGCAGGCTTTCGTCGCGGATGCGGCTGGTCAGCTCACGCAACGTCTTTTCGAGCTCGGCCCGCCGCTCCGGCGTGTCGAAGACACCGCCCGAGGTCTCGCGCATCCACAAGAGGTCAACCAGCGGCCGCGCCTCGGAGAGCACCGCGCGGAACGCCTCCGGCCCCTCGGCCTTGACCAGGTCGTCGGGGTCCTTGCCTTCCGGCAGCAACGCGAAACGCGCCGAGCGCCCGGCCTGCACCGACGGCAGCGCCAAGTCGGCGGCCCGCCAGGCCGCCTTCAGGCCGGCCTTGTCTCCGTCGAAGCACAGCATCGGCTCCGGCGCCATGCGCCACAACAGTTCGAGCTGGTTTTCGGTGAGCGCGGTGCCGAGCGGTGCCACGGCATTCTCGAAGCCGGCCTGCGCCAGCGCGATCACGTCCATATAGCCTTCGACGGCAATGACTGTGCCACCCTTGGCCAATGCCTTGCGGGCGCGGGCGAAGTTGTAGAGCACATTGCCTTTGTGGAAGAGCTCGGTGTCGGGCGAATTCATGTATTTGGCGAGCGCGTCCGGCGCCAGCGCGCGGCCGCCGAAGGCGATGATCTTGCCGCGCGAATCGGGGATCGGGAACATGATGCGGTCGCGGAACCAGTCATAGGAGACGGGAATGTCGTCGCCGTGCCGCACCAGCCCGCAGGCCTCGATGTCGGCCTTGGGCACGCCCCTGGCCGCGAGATGCTCCTTCAACGCGTTGCGGCTGTCGGGCGCGAACCCCAGCCGGAACGACTGTTGTGTCGCCGGCGTCAGCCCGCGATCCCTGAGATAGGCGCGGGCCTTGGCCCCCTCGGGGCCCTGCAGGCGCTCCTGGAAAAAGGCGGTCGCCATTTCCATGACGTCGGTCAGGCTGGCGCGCTCCTTCTCGCGCCGTTCCTCCTGCGCGTCACGGACCGGCATCGGCACGCCGGCCATGTCGGCGATCTTCTCGACCGCCTCGGGAAAGCTCAGCCCTTCGAGTTCGGTCAGGAACTTGAAATGATCGCCCGAGACCGAGCAGCCGAAACAGTGGTAGCGGCCCTTCTTGTCCTCGCAGTGGAAGGACGGGCTTTTCTCGCCATGGAACGGGCAGCACGCCCAATAGTCGCCGCGCGAGGTATTGGTCTTCTTGCGATCCCACGCAACGCGCTGGCCGATCACTTGTGAAATCGGCACGCGGTCGCGTATCTCGTCGAGGAAGGCGGGCGGAAAGCGCATGGGGAAACTCGTTTCCCCACCATATAATCACGCCGGTGATGGACGACGACCCCTAATGCGGGCCATGCCCGGTTTCCACAGGGCAACGTCGCCGAAATCCTGTTGGTCAATCGAACTGGAGCCGCAATATCGGCCGTTCCACCGTTGGCGATGGTACCCGTGAGAACCCCAACCGCTCGAACGTCGAGACGAAGCCGGTGCTGGAGGAGCTTGGCGACTGGGTTGCGTCGATGGGATACGCCTCGACGGCGGGAGCACCGTTCCGCCTGGCGAATTCGATGGCCGCCTCGATCAATTGCGAGGCTATTCCCTGTTTGCGGTACCCCTTCCGAATATAGAAGCAAGAGAGGGACCACACGGGAAGATCATCGACGCGCTTGAGCCGCCAGGTCTGGTCGATCCACGGCAAGGCGCTTCGCGGCGTGATCTGGCACCATCCGACCGCGATGCCGCCGGCGAGAGCCAGAAGGCCCGGAGGAGGACCGCGCTCGACCAGCGCTTTCAGTTCAGCCTTGTTCTGGCTCGGAGCCTGGCTGCGGTACCTGCTGCCGATACGCCAGTACATGCACCAGCAGCCGGATTTCCCGCCTGCTTCGCCGAAAAGGTCTTCAATGGCCGGCCATAACGCCGATGTAAGCGGTTGGACGGCGACCTCCAGGTCAGGCATCTCGCCTCGCTGATGATCAATTGCCGATATCGCCGACCGTAACAGATTTTTTGCGTAAGATGCCGCCTGATCCGGTTGATGGCAGCGGCTCCTGACAATCCAGGAGAAAAGCCGAAAGGCGGCCGTCGGGCCGCCTTTCACAAGTCAGGCATCATGCCTGGGATTTACTGCGCGGCAAGCGCGCCGAAGATGACGCCCGAGAGAATGCCGACCAGCACATAGTCGTTGCCGACGCGGATCCATTCCTGGCCGCGGCCGGGACGATGCAAGCCATAACGGCCATAGTCGCGGATCGGCTGGTGGCGCTTCCAGTTCGCGTATTTCTGGCCGTTGCGCCAATGATTGCGCTTCACCACCACCTTCTTCTTCACAACGACGCGCTTGTCGACATGCCTGCCGGGCTTCTGCCAGTCGACCTTCGAATAATTCGACTGCGGCGCGACCGGAGAATTCATCGGCGCGGCCTGGCCGGTGAGCGAGCTGGCGGCCAGCATCGAGAAAGCGAGGCCGGAGAGAATGATGCGTTTCATGAGGAAGTCTCCTTGGTTGTCGATGCCGCAGGAGTAGCGGCCGGCGGATGAACTGAAACTGAATGCCACCATTACAATTATGTAATGGAATCCGCCGGTTATTTCCGAAATTTGAACATCCTCGCAAGCGCCAGTGTCGCGGTGCGCCACAAGCCCCGCCCAGCTGCGGCGCCGCTGTGCAACCATTTGGCGGCCAGTCCATTTTCCGACAAGCGCTGTCGCCATGCGACGGCCCTTGAAATCGACAAAATTTTATTATCCGGCTAAAATATTCCGGCTATATCTGACGGTTGCTATGACCATGATTCGTATCCCCGTTTTCGTCCCCAATCCACGCGCCTTCCGCGACGCCCGGCCTGCCGGCGGGCAGGCGCCGAAATGAGCGGCTCCGTCGTCCTCCTGCACCTGGCGGGCGCCGTCGCGCTGATGCTGTTTGCGACGCGCATGGTGAAGACCGGCGTCGAGCGCGCCTATGGCGATGTGCTGCGCCATCGCCTGCGCGCCACCATGCGCAATCCGATCATGGCGGTGCTGGCGGGCACCGGGCTCGCCATCGCCCTGCAGAGCTCCACCGCCGTCACCCTCCTGGTCGGCTCCTTCGCCGGTTCCGGCATCGTCTCGGGCGCCGCCGGCCAGCTCGCAGTGCGCGGCGCCGAGATCGGCTCCGCGCTGGTGGTCAAGCTGCTGACCTTCGACCTCACGCTTCTGGTGCCGCTCTGCCTGATAACAGGCACGGTAATGTTCATGGCCACCGAGCGGCGCGACTGGCGCCAGACCGGCCGCATCCTGGTCGGCATCGGCCTTCTGATCCTCTCGCTGGAAATGATCGGCCAGGCTTCGGAGCCGCTGCGCAACAGCCAGCTCATGCCGGTCATCATCAATTACTTCTCCGGCGATTCCATCACTGCCTATCTCCTGGCGGCGCTGGTCACCTGGCTGTTCCAGTCGAGCATCGCGGCGGTGCTTCTTATGGCGACGCTGGCCGGACGCGGCCTGATCAGCCCGGAACTCGGCGTCGTCCTCATCCTCGGCGTCAATCTCGGCTCCTCGATCATCGCGCCGATGCTGACGCGCTCAGCCAGTCCCGAGGTCCGGGTCGTGCCGATCGGCAACCTCTTGATGCGCGGCCTCGGCTCGCTGGTGATGCTGGTCCTGTTCATGGTCTTCAAGCCGCATGTCGGCTTCCTCGGCGCCACGGCGGCGAGCCAGATCGTCAATGCCCACATCCTGTTCAACGTGATCATCCTGCTCGCCGGCCTGCCGCTGGCCGGTTTCGTCTACCGCGCTTCCGAAAAGATCGTGACGCTCGGCGCCAAGCCGGTGCCGGCGGCCTCGCTGGACGTCGTCGAACTGTCCGCGCTCAACGAGAGCGCGCTGGATGTGCCGAGCCAGGCGCTGGCCAACGCCACGCGCGAAGTGGTGCGGGTGTGCGAGACGGTCGAGATCATGCTGAAGCGCATCATCGAACTCTACGAGAATGCCGATAGCGACAAGATCAAGGCACTGGCGGCGCTGGACGATCGCGTCGACCGCAGGCACGCGGCGATAAAACTCTATCTCGCCAAGGTCACCAAGAACCCGCTCACCGAGGACGAGGCGCTGCGCTGCCAGGAGCTGATCGGCGCCTGCGTCAAGCTGGAGCAGGTCGGCGACATCATCGTGCGCAACATGCTGGTGCATGTGAAGAAGAAGCTCGAGCACGGCCTGGAATTCACGCCCGAGGGCTGGCGCGAACTGTGCGCCTTCCATGCATCCGTGCTGGCCAATGCGAGGCTTGCCTTCAACGTCCTGGTGTCACGCGATCCCGAAACCGCGCGCCAGCTGGTGCTGGAAAAGGACCAGCTGCGCGACCGTGAGAAGGAAGCCAGCGCCAGCCATTTCCTGCGGCTGCGCGACGGCACCGCCAGGAGCGTCGAGACCAGTTCCATCCACCTCGACACGATCCGCGACCTCAAGCAGATCAATTCGCTGCTGGCCTCGATGGCCTATCCGGTCCTGGAAGAGCGCGGACTGCTCGGCGGCTCGCGGCTGAAGGCAAGCTGACAAGGGTTGAATTTGCCGCGCGCCGATCGATCTGGAAACACGGTTTTGTCATCCCGGCAAAAACGGCAAAATTAGTCTTTGCCCATCGAGATATCCGTCGGCTAAGCATCAGCCTCCACCGGGAGGAAAATCGATGGACACCCATTCGCGCAGTTTCGCCAAGGCGCTTTCCTGGCGTGTCACCGGCACCATCGACACGATGATCATCTCGCTGGTGGTGACCGGAAGCGTCAAGCTCGCTGCCGCCATCGGCGTGACCGAGGTCTTCACCAAGTCGCTGCTCTATTATTTCCATGAGAGGGCGTGGCTGAAGATTCCCTTCGGCCGCAAGACGGTTGCCTAGGCCGCCGCTCAAGAAAACCTAAAGGCGCGACAAAAAATTCTGGATTGCCTGCCACGGCTTTCCATGATCTGAGCCCTGCATTTCGAGGGTTTCCTTTCATGTCGCTGCCGCTCATTGCCCTGTTCTTCGCCGCATTCGCCTTTGGCACCACCGAATTCGTCATCGCCGGCGTGCTGCCTCAGGTGGCGCAGGGACTT
Organism: Mesorhizobium sp.; assembly: GCF_017306585.1. Classification (GTDB taxonomy): domain Bacteria; phylum Pseudomonadota; class Alphaproteobacteria; order Rhizobiales; family Rhizobiaceae; genus Mesorhizobium. The sequence continues at coordinate 7,581 of NZ_JAFKIC010000184.1, forward strand.
GGCGTTTCGGTGCCATCCGCCGGCTATCTCGTCACCGGCTATGCCTGCGGCATCGCCATTGGCGGGCCGCTGCTGGCGCTCGCCACCAAGAGCTTGTCGCGCAAGACCTTGCTGCTCGGCCTTGCCGTCGCCTTCACCATCGGCCAGGCGGCCTGCGCGCTGGCGCCGGACTTCACCTCGATGCTGTTGCTGCGCATTGCTGTCGCCGTGGCGCATGGCGCCTATTTCGGCGTCGCCATGGTGGTCGCGGTCGGCCTGGTGCGCGAGGACCAGCGCGGCATGGCGGTCGCCGTCATCCTGTCGGGCCTCACCGTCTCCAATGTCATCGGCGTGCCGGCGGGCACCGCGATCGGCAACATCTGGGGCTGGCGCGCCACATTCTGGGTGATGTGCGCGCTGGGCGTCGCGGCAACGCTTGCCATGGCGGCCCTGTTGCCCCGCACGACAGGGCATCAGACAAAGTCGGCGAGCTTTGCCAGCGAGGTTCGCGCGCTGGCGCGCCAGCAGGTCTGGACCTCGCTGATCCTCATGCTGATGCTGATGCTCGGCCAGTTCTGCCTGTTCACCTACATCACGCCGACCTTGCTCGAAGTGACCGGGCTCGATGAAAACCTGGTGCCCTGGGTGCTGCTGCTCAACGGCGTCGGCGCCACGCTTGGCGTGTTCCTCGGCGGCAAGCTGTCCGACTGGAAGCTGATGCCGTCGCTGATCACCATGCTTGCCCTGCAAGCGGTGACGCTGGCCGTCATCTACGCCGTCAGCCCCTACCCCCTGCCGATGGTCGTCGCGATCATCATCTGGGGCGGCCTGAATTTCGCCATCGGCACGCCGATCCAGACCCGCATCCTGTCCTGGACGGCGGATGCTTCCGGCCTTGCCGCCTCGCTCATTCCATCCGGGTTCAACATCGGCATCGCGCTCGCGGCATCGCTGGGCGCCGCCCTGCTCACCGCCGGTTACGGCTATCGCAGCCTGCCGCTGGTCGGCGCCTTCGCCATGCTGGTCGCCCTCATCGTCGCGGTCGCCTCCTATGTCTGGGAGCGCCGCGTCGACGCCCGGCCGCCGCTGCCGGCGGCGGCCGAATAGCCTCAGCCGCGCCAGCGCAGCAGGCGCATGGCGTTGGCGGTCACCAGCACGGTGGCGCCGGTGTCGGCCAGGATCGCCGGCCACAGGCCGGTGATGCCGGCAATGGTGGTGACCAGGAAGACCGCCTTCAGCCCCAGCGCCACGGTGATGTTCTGGCCGATATTGGCCATCACCGCCCGCGATAACCGCACCATGCGCGCGACATCGCCAACGCGGCCATGCAGGATCGCCGCGTCCGCCGTCTCCAGCGCCACATCGGTCCCGCCGCCCATGGCGATGCCGATATCGGCGGCGGCGAGCGCCGGCGCATCGTTGATGCCGTCGCCGACCTTGGCCACCTTCAGCCCTTCGCGCTGCAGCTCGCCGACGATGCGCTGCTTGTCCTGCGGCAGCAGCTCTGCCCGCGCCTCGATGCCGAGCGAGGCGGCGATGGCCTCGGCGGTGCGCCTGTTGTCGCCGGTCAGCATCACCGCGCGGATGCCCTCGCCTTTCAGCGCCGCGATGCCGGCCGCCGCATCCGGCCTCGGCTCGTCGCGCATGGCGATGAGCCCGGCCACGACGCCATCGGCGACCAGCACCGACACGGTCTTGCCCTGGCCATTGAGGCTGTCGATGGCCAGGCGCTGGGCCTGCGTCATGACGGCCCGCTCGGCCGCCGCCGGGCCTGAGCCCAGGAAGACGGCCACGCCGCCGACGCTGCCTTCGACGCCCTTGCCCGAAATCGCCTTGGCCGCCAGCGCCGGCGCAACCGTTGCCTTGTCGGCCTTGGCCCGGTCGAGGATGGCCACTGCCAGCGGATGGCTGGAGCCCTGCTCGAGCGCCGCCGCCAACGCCAGGACGCTGGATTCGTCGCGGCCATAAGTGACGATGTCGGTCACCACGGGCTTGCCCGCGGTCAGCGTACCGGTCTTGTCGAAGGCCACCGCCGTGATGCGGCGAAAGCCTTCCAGCACCGCGCCGCCCTTCATCAAGAGGCCGCGCCGCGCGCCGGTCGCCAGACCCGCGGCAATGGCGGCCGGCGTCGAGATGACCAGCGCGCAGGGGCAGCCGATCAGCAGGATCGCCAGGCCCTTGTAGATCCATTCGTTCCAGTCGCCGCCGGCCAGCAGCGGCGGCAGCACCGCCACCAGCGCGCCGACTGCCAGCACGCCGGGCGTATAGTAGCGCGAGAAACGGTCGATGAAGCGCTCGGTCGGCGCCTTGGCTTCCTCCGCCTCCTCCACCAGCCGCACGACGCGGGCGATGGTGTTGTCGGAAGCCGCGGCCGTTACCCGCACCTTCAGCACGCCATCGCTGTTGATGGTGCCGGCAAAGACAGGCTCGCCGACGGTTTTGCGCCTGGGCGTGCTCTCGCCGGTCACCGGCGCCTCGTCGATGTCGCTCGATCCCTCTGTTATCTCGCCATCGGCCGGGATGCGGTCGCCCGGCCGCACCACGATGACGTCGCCGACGGCAAGCTGTTCGGCCGGCACTTCCGAGGTGCCGCCCGCACGCTCGACAAGGGCTGTCTTCGGCACCAGATCGGCCAGGCCCTGGATGCTCGCCCGCGCACGGCCGGCCGCCACGCCTTCCAGCAATTCGCCGATCAGGAACAGCACCACCACGGCGGCCGCTTCCTCCGTGGCGTTGATCATCACCGCGCCGACCGCCGCGATGGTCATCAGCATCTCGATCGAGAACGGCGTGCCGGCCAGTGCCGCCATCAGCGCGCGCCGCGCGATAGGCACAAGACCCACAAGCAGCGCCGCCAGGAAGACCCAGCGCTCGGCCACCGGAAACAGATGGCCGATGCCGTAGGCGGCGCCAAGCGCCGCCGCGCAAGCCAGCGTCAGCGCCGCGCGGCGGGTCCGCCACCACGCCTGGCCCGGCTCGGCATGACTGTGGAGATGAGAGGACGCCTCGGGCTGCTGCCTGGCGCTTTTTGCGCTGCCGTGATCATGGCCGGCGTGGTCGTGACCTTCATGGTCATGTCCTTCGTGGTCGTGCTCGCCATGGTCGTGACCCTCATGATCGTGGCCTTCATGATCATGATCCGCATGATCCTGCGCCCTCGCCGCCGTGGCGTGCCCGTCGCCCCTCGCCTGCGCCTTGACGATGCCGTAGCCCAGCCGCGCCACCTGCTTCAGCACCTTGTCGTCGTCGAGCGAACCGCCATGGCTGACGGTCATCGAGGCGCCGGTCACCGAGACCGAGACGTCGTCGACCCCGTCGAGACGGCGCACCGCCGTGTCGATCTTGGACGCGCAGGAAGCGCAGTCCATGCCGCCAATCTTGAACCGTGTCTGCCGCAGCGCCGTCGTCATCGCATCACCTGTCTTTTTCGCCCGCGCGGCGCACCGCCGCATGGGTCTTGAACCTTGATGCCATCAGATGTAATTCCTCTAGTCACTAGAGCTTCAAGAGGGAAAATGCATGTTTTCGATCGGTGATCTCTCCCGCCGCACCGGGGTCAAGGTGCCGACCATCCGCTACTACGAGCAGATGGGCCTGGTCGCCGCACCCGAGCGTTCGGAAGGCAACCAGCGCCGCTATTCCAGGCAGGAACTGGAACGGCTGGCCTTCATCCGCCACGCCCGCGACCTCGGCTTCGCCGTCGAGGACATCCGAGCGCTGATCGACCTCAGCGGCCATCCCGAGCAGCCTTGCGGCCATGCCGACAAGATCGCGCAGGAGCAGTTGGTTTCGGTGCGCGAAAAGATCGCGCAATTGAAACGGCTGGAGACCGAGCTCGAACGCATCGCCACCTGCTGCGACGGCAAGACCGTCGGCGACTGCTATGTTATCCGCGCGCTGTCGGACCACGCGCTTTGCGCCGAAGAGCATGTCTGAGCGATGGCAAGGACTGCCGCCGATTTCGGCCTGACCTGCGGTACTTTGCCCAACGGCGCGTTTAATGCGATCACCGACGTGCCCGGCGTGCGCGTCGGCCACCGCACGCTGCGCCAAGGCGACATCAACACCGGCGTGACCGCGATCCTGCCGCATGGCGGCAATCTGTTCCGCGACAAGGTGACGGCCGCCGCCCATGTCATCAACGGCTTCGGCAAGACGGTCGGGCTGATGCAGGTGCAGGAACTCGGCACCATCGAAACGCCGGTCCTGCTCACCAACACGCTTTCGGTCGGCACCTGCGCCACCGCGCTCATCCGGGACGCCATCCGCCGCAATCCCGACATCGGCCGCACCACCGGAACCGTCAACCCGGTGGTCGGCGAATGCAATGACGCTCCGCTGAACGACATCCAGGCCCTGGCGGTGTCGGAGGACGATGCCCTTGCCGCGCTGGCCGACGCCCATGAGGGCCATGTCGAACAGGGCAATGTCGGCGCCGGCACCGGCATGAGCTGCTTCGGCTTCAAGGGCGGCATCGGCTCGGCATCCAGAAAGATCGCGCTCGGCGGCGACCGTCATCTCGGCGTTCTCGTGCTGTCGAATTTCGGCAGGCGCGGCGATCTGATACTGCCGGACGGGCGCCGGCCCGATCCGAGGCGGGCGGCGGAGCCCGAGCGCGGTTCGGTCCTGATCGTGCTCGCCACAGACGTGCCGTTGGAACACCGCCAGCTGGACAGGGTTGCGCGACGAGCCGGGGCCGGCATCGCCAGGCTCGGCTCCTTCTGGGGCAATGGCAGCGGCGACATCGTCATCGCCTTCAGCACCGGCAATCGCGTCGACCACGACGAGAGCCGCGATCTGGTGCCGCTGCTCGCACTCAACGAAGCGCGTATCGATGTGCTTTTCCGGGCAACAGTGGAGGCGACTCAGGAGGCGGTGCTGAACTCGATGCTATCCGCCGAAGCCTTTACCGGCAGGGGCGGTACGCATCGCGCCTCGCTCGCCGACTGGCTCCGCGACCAAAGCTGGTAGGCTACAGGTCGATCCGGAAGCGCAGGCTCTCCGCGCCGCCATAGGCCGCTTCCTTGAGGAAATTCCCGATCAGCCTGCCGCCATTGGCCAGGATGACCTTTTGCGAGGCGGGATTGCCTGGGTCGGCGGTGAGCTCGACATAGGCGAGCCCGACCGCCCTCGCCTCGCCAAGCATCAGCCTCAGGGCCTCGGTCGCATAGCCGCGCCGCCGCTTCCACGGCACGACGGCATAGCCGATATGGCCAAGCACATGCGGCGGCAGTTCCGCCGTGCCCTTCTGCCAGCGAAAGCCGATCGAGCCCGAGGCCTCGCCGTCCCAGATCCAGCGGCGGAACCCCGGCAGGCGCGGAACGCTGGTGCCGTCGGGCAAGGTGATCGGGCGACCCCTGGCCTCGGGATCGTCGAGGCTGGCCAGGAAAGCCAGCGGATCCTTCTCGATCGCGGCAAGCTCCTCGCGCGTCGCCACCTCCAGCCGCACATTGTCAGGCGACCAGCCGCGCTCGAGCGCCGCCTTGTAGGACGGCAGGTGTTCCAGCGCGGCTTTGACGATCTCGACCATGATGCCTGCTCCTGGTCAGCAGGCATAGCCATGACCGCCACGGCGCTCAAGCCGGCACCACTGGAGACATGCCGGGCCAGCCGGGCTATCGGGGCGGTCGCGATCCCGGGCACGGCAGCGCGGGATCGGGAAACTCACCCTGCATTCGCCAGGGCGACCGCATCGGCGCCGGCCGGAAACCGCAACCGGCAATCGGTGTCGTGCACGGCAGCCCAGACGGCTTCGGCGACGTCGCTTTCCCTGGTCGTCATCGCGGGCCGGGCAAAGCTCGCGAAGATCGGCGCCGCGAAATCGGCATAGGCTTGCGGGATCAGGTCCTCGACCTTGACCGAAGTGTTGTGCGCGAACCGCGTCGTCGGCGCATATCCGGGCTCGACCAGTTTGGCGCGGACGTTGAAATAGCCGAGTTCGTGCGCCAGCGAACCGGTGAAACCCTCGATGGCCTGCTTGCTGGCGGTATAGGCGGCGGCAAGGGGCATTGCCGCCAGCGTGGCGCTGGAGGTGACGTTGACGATCACGCCGGCGCGGCGCTCGCGCATCTGCGGGATCACGGCCTGCGTCATCGCCATCACGCCGAGCGTGTTGGTCTCGAAGACCTTTCGGATGTGCGCGATAGGCGTCGCCTCGAAGGCGCCGACGACCCCGATGCCCGCATTGTTGACGAGCGCGTCGATCGGACCGGCGGCCTTAATCGTCGCGGCGATGCTATCCTCGCTGGTGACATCGAGCGGCAGGATGCGCAGGCGCTCGGAGGGCGGCAGGATGTCCTGTCGCGGCGCCCGCATGGTGGCGATGACATTCCACCCGCCGGCGAGGAAGTGGCGGGCGGTCTCGAGGCCATAGCCTGAAGAACAGCCGGTAATGAGGATCGTTTGCATGGGTAAGCTCCGTTCGGTTTCGATGCACCGTTACTAGGCTTGCCCGATCAGACGAGATATAATGAATAGTCCTTATTTTATTACCAGTCGTCCAAAATCAGGTAACACGCCACCCAAGACCAGTCTCGGTGGCATGTCCGTCCATGGCTGCGCTAGCCGGCCCCGCCACGCGCGAACCTGCCGGGAGAACAGCCGAGCCGCTTCCGGAAGGCGGTGCTGAAGGCGCTCGCCGACTCATAGCCGATCTCCTCGGCTATCTTGTCCAGGGTCTTGGAACCCCGGATGAGCGCGTCCTTGGCCAGCGCCATGCGCCACCGCGCCAGATACTCGATCGGCCCGCATCCGAGCACGTCGCCGAAACGAGCCGCGAAGGCCGAGCGCGAGAGCCCGGCAATCCCGGCGAGGTCCGCGACCGTCCACCCCGCCCGCACATCCGCGTGCATGGCGCGAAGCACGCGCGCCAGCATGGGGTCGCGCATCCCGTTGAGGAGCCCTGCCACGCCGCCATCCATGCCGCGCCATCGCAGCGCCTCGACGAGCAGCACCTCGAGCAGCCGCTGCAGGACCATCTCCTTGCCGGGTTCTTCGCTCCCGCACTCTTCCATGATGAGTTCAATGGTCTTGCCGAGCCGCCCGGCGCGCCCTTGCGAGGCCGGCACATGGACGACGCGCGGCAGCAGCGCCAGCAGCAACGCGGCGTTGACCGGCTCGATCCGGAACGTCCCGCCGAGCGCGACGAAATCGGCCTCCCCGTCCCGGTCGCCATACTGGACGGCAATATCCATCGGTTGCCGAAGCTCGCATGCGGCTCCCGGATGGCTGCTCAGCGAGAAGGGTGGCGTCGAGGGCAGAAGGAGAAAATCCCCCTTCCCCAGCCTCATGGGTTCCTGTCCCTCGAAGGCGATCCAGCACTCGCCCTCGACGATGATCGTGAAGCCGGGCGCATCATATGCGGCATAACGCACGCCCCACCGGCCGCGCCCCTTGATCGGTTTGGAGATCGCCGTGCTGGGCTGGAGAAGGGCGATGACGTCGCTGAGCGGATCCATTTCAGACGATCGATAATCATTTCAGGGTCATTCATTCTAGAATGTCCATCGGCGGTGTACAGCCCCGTTCGCCCCAAGGCTGTGGCAAGCGACAGCGCATGATCGCTGGCGGCCACACTGCCGCGCCAATGCTGCTCGAACGCTCAGGCCGCCCGAAACCGGATTTCGCCCTTGTTCAGGAAGCAGGTCTTGCTGAACAGCGACAGGTCTAGCGGGTTGGGCAGTCTGATATCGCCGATGTCGGGAACAGGCTTCGCCGACAGTTCGTAGGAGCGGTCGATCTGCGCGATGAAGACCAGGATGAGACCTTTTTCGCGCGCGAATGATCGCAGCCCGCGCACCTGCGTCATCAGGTCCGGATTGTCCCGCTTCTGGTCGAGCAGTTGCAGATAGTCGATCACCACCAGCGTGCCTGATGCGGCCGATGCCAGTCTTTTGATGATGTATTCGGCGCAGATGGCGTCGGAACTGTCGAAGTCGAACCGGCCCTCGAATTGCCCCGGCTCGACCCCGATCGCGCGAAACCTGTCGAGAATGTCGCCTTGCGTATATTCCAGCGAAAAGAACACGCTGCGCCGGCCACGTTTCATGGCCTCGACCGCCAGTTCGAGGCTCATCAGCGTCTTGCCGTGGCCTGGCCGCGCGCCGACCAGCACGAGATCGCCGGGCGCCATTTGCGCAAGCAATCTGCCGGCCGGCTTTGTCTCGGCGGCCTTCGCCGCAAGCAGGCCCCAGCTTGCAAACCCTTCCTGTGCCGCCATGCGGTCCAGCGCTTCGTGCAGCGGAATCCCGTCCTTGCGGGACAACAGCCTGGCTTGACGCTTCAGATGATAGATGGGCGCGGATAGTCTCATTGCAAACCTCCTGGTGCGAGCCGTTTTAGCAACCCCTCCTCATGCCTTGTGCTCGAACAGTCGGTTCGGTGATTGGACGGCCCTGCATGGACGATGCTTCCCCGGCGGAGGGAGGAGGCGCGGGCCACGCCAGAATCAGATCATAGCGCAATCCCGGCGGATCGAAAATCTCAGTCGCCCGCGCGTAGGGAGATGCCGCAAGCCTTGAACCAGCATCGGGGATTATGAGACATTCCGCGCCGGTCCGGATTTCGCGCGTATCCGCCGCCGCGCTAAACAAGAAGTGTTTCGCCTGAAGATGCGAGGCATTTTATGATTGGCCCCGAGTGATTCACGCGTGCGGAATCGCGAAACGGCTTCGACAGGAGAATAGGTCCGGTGCGGTTGAGATCTGTTCCTTTGGGCGTCGTTGCGCTTCTTGGCTTCCTTGTCGCGGTCGTCGCCCTGACGGCATCGGCCCGGTCCTTTGCCGCGCCCTCGGCCGTTCCGGCCTGGCTGCAGGCCCATGTCGGCGACGCCGACGGCCAGATTTCGGCTGTGGTGCTGGAGCGGGCGCGGGCGCTTTACCAGAAGAAAGTGGCCCAGGGCGCCGTTCGCAACCCCTGCTATTTCGCCATGGACGCCACGCGTCCCGGCGATCTCGGCAATGGCGTGCTTGGGCGCCGCTACTATATCGTGTGCGAGGCCAGCCAGTCGTTTCGCGCCATTTCTTCCGGGCATGGCGGCGGCCGCAATCTCAAGGGCACCGTCGACTTCTCGAACGGCCGTCGCTGCGTCAAGAACTTCGGCAATGCCATGGACTCGGAGCTGACCGCCGGCGGCGCCTATATGACGCGCGAGACCAAGACTTCGTTCAAGGGCTACTACCGCACCGCCGCCAAGCAGGACGCGGCCTTCGTGCGCACCTTCATCCAGTTCGACGGCGAAGGCGAAGCCGCCAACGCCAGGCAGCGCGTCATCGGCGGCCATGCCGCGCAGGTGCTGCGCACCATGTGCATGCGCAAGAGCCCGAAGAGCTCCTATGCCGATCATGACGGGATGGTGCCGTTCGGCAAGCTGGTGGATTACGCCGGCGGCCGCAGCAATGGCTGCACCAGCTGGTCGCCGGCCGATGCGCAACAGCTCATCTCGATGGTCAAGGACAACCCGACCACGCTCTACATCTATCCGGAATCACGCGATATCGCCGCCGTGGCGAACGGCCACGCCTCGTCGGCCGCCTACTGGAATGCCTCCTGCCTGAAAGAAATCGGCGCGCCGAAATTCTGGCCGAGGAAAACCCTCGAACCGCTGATCGCCCAGTACAGAAAGGACCACCCGGCACCGCCCGCGCAGCCGCTGCCGATCTGCAAGGAGCCCTGAGGCTCGCGCCTGTGCGCGCTCGGGACTGGCCGGCGAGCCCCGGGGATCACGACCGAACCAGCCAGCGGAAGGCGCGCCGTAGAAACGCCTGCGCTCCCTCGGTGACCGGTTCGCCATGCGCCATCAGCACCTTCTCGGCCGGCCAGGCCAGGATGCGCTCTATGGCGGCGCGCGCGGCGGGACGGTCGGTGAAGGCGGCGCGGAACTTTCGCGGCACAGACGGCTCAGCGGCCACCATCAGGTCCAGCCGGGCAACCAGCGCCCGCCAGCCCTTGAACCATCCCGGCCGGAAATGCTGGATGAGATCGGTGAACAGCACGGTCTTGCTTCGGCGGTGGAAGAAGACGACCTCGGTCGTGATCCGGTTGCCGCGCATGACGACCTGGTCGAGATCCCCGGCCCAATCCGCGTCAGCCATGTCGCCGAGATCGCCGTCGAAGCGGATATCCCGGCGCTTTTCGCGCAGGCCCGGCGCCGCATAGACCCCTGCGCCGGAATACCCACGCTGCCAGTCGGCGAGGAAGACGTGATGCAGCGAATTGGGCGCGATCAGGAAGCGCACCTCGCCCAAGGCATCCACCTCGGCACGAAGCGCATCCGTGAGCGCGGTGGGAGACCAGACGAACAGGCCGCCGCTCGACAGGCGAATGACGGCCATGCGCGTCGGATAGTGAAAGCCGGCCGCCGCCGTGACGGTCGGACCGTCCGCGATCCAGATGCCGGGTCCGAATTCCCTGAGAATACCAGCCATTTTGCACAGCGCTTCCGATTGACCCGCTTGAATTCTCAAGTGCTACAGCCGACCGTTCGGGCCGAGAGCCGCAAGATGCTTTGAATTTTACATCTGTGTAAATTTACACTACGGTATAAAAATGGCAATCCAAAAACGGACCGAGCGGTCGCGAACCCTCATCCTCGACGCCGCCGATCAGGCGTTCCGGGAGCTCGGTTTCGCCAAAGCATCGGTGGAGGAAATCGCCACGCGTGCCGGGCTGACGCGCAAGACCGTCTACAATCTGTTCAGCTCGAAAGAAGAGATCGCGCTGCGGCTCATCGCCCGCATCGAGGCGGACGACGGCCCCTACCGCGCCCGCATGGAAGCCAACGAAGACGTTTTCAAATTGCTGGAGATCGTCTTTCTCGACAGTGCGCGCTGGTGCCTGGCCAACCCTTCCCTTGCAAGACTGGCCCTTGCCCCGGCCGAGCGGCCGTCCCTCAAGCCGCCGCCCGACCGCCCTTCCTTCCAGCGCCTGGTGCGGGATCTCCTGGTGCTCGGCCAGCGTCAAGGCGTCATCCGCCGGGATGACGACGTGGACTTCATGTCCCTGGTCCTGCTCGGCATCTACGGCCAGGCGATGCTTTCGGCGCTTTCCGGCGGAGCGTTCAGCGAGGACGAGATCAGGCACCTGATCCGCATTGTCGTCGAAGGGATCGGCGAGCGCTCCCCGAGCCGAAGCGGCAAGTCCTGACGGTCACCCTCCCGGCTGCAAACTCTCATTGCGGGCTCGCGGCGAGCAACAGCCCGCCGACGACAGCGATGTTGATGGTGAAGGCGGAGCGCAGGCCTTGCCGCTCCGGGCCGGAACAGCGCCAGAAATCGAGCACCATGGCGCTGGCGGCGACGGTGAACGCAATGAGCGCCATGGCCGCACAGGTCCGGCCGATGCCTGTTGCGAGGCCAAGGCCGGCGGCGATCTCGACGGTTGACCCGGCGGCGAGCAGGACGGTTGGGGCTGGAAAATGCCGCTCCGCCAGTTGCCCGGCAATCGTCCTGAACCGCAGGAAATGCTCGGCTCCGGCCCAGACGAAAACACCGCCGATGAGCATGAAGCCGAGCGTCTGGATCAGGCCGGCCACGGTGGGCGCCTCAAGCGGCCGACCAGACGGCGAGTTCATATCCGTCCGGATCCTCGAAATGAAACCGGCTGCCGCCTGGAAATTCGAACACCGGCTTGACGATCCTGCCGCCGGCCGCCTCGATCCGCTTCCGCGCCGCGGCGAGATCGTCGGCATAGAGGATGACAAGCGGACCGCCCGGCCTGATCGGGCCGCCCGTGGTAAGCCCGCCGGTCAGTCGGCCATCGCTGAACTCGCAATAGGTCGGGCCGTAGTCGGTGAAGGTCCAGCCGAACGCCTTGCCGTAGAATTCGCGCGAGCGCGCGATATCGCTGACATTGAATTCGATGTTGTCGATCCGGCGATCATTGCCCGCGGTGCTCATGGGTCACATCCTTTCGTCGTTGCATGGCTGGTGAAGGATGCCGCCAAGGCCGCCCTCGGTCTTGAAGAAAACGGCCACTCAATGCGCCAGCTGGCGGACGAAGGCGCGCGCCGTCATGCCGCTCAGCGTCTGGATCTCGCGGCTGAGATGCGCCTGATCGGCATAGCCGGTCGCATAGGCCATGTCAGCCAGGCCGGCGTCCGGGGAACGCCGCGCCAGCGCCTGAAACCTTTGAAAGCGCAGGATGCGCTCGAGCGTCTTGGGGCCATAGCCGAACAGGTCGCGGCTTCTGCGGCGCAGCGTCCGCTCGCTGAGATCGAGCCGGCTCACAAGCCGCGACATGCCCTCGCCCTCAGGGACTCCATCGTGCTGCAGAAGGGCGAATATCGCGGCCCCGTCGCGGGACGGTTCCTCGACCGACGGTGCCATGCGGGCGAGGAGTTGCTGCAGCAATCCCGCCTGCCGGAAAAGACCCGGTTCGTCCTGCAGCCTCCCGGCGATATCGCTCGCCCGCGCGCCCCAGATATCGCGCATGTCGATCTCGCTGCCGACGATCTCCGTCATCGGCAGGCCGAGCCAGCGAGCGGCGGCCCCCGGCCGGAAGCGCATGCCGAGCACGGTCACCCCCGGCCGCAGGTCGGGATTGGCGGCCGTGATGTCGGGACCGACCACGACAAGCCTGCCGTCGTGCCAGAGAAGATCGACACAGCCGTCGGGGACGACAGCGATGCGGCCCGCATGATCATCCGGGATGGAATGTTTCCAGGCGCACAGAAAGTGCTCGCGCAGCGCCGGCACGGGCGCCGCTTCCGCGTATCGCCCGACGCAACCCGCAAGAACCGTCTTTGTCCTGGTCTCCACTCCGCGCCTCCCTGCCGTCGTGACGGGAAAGGCCTTGCGGCAGGCCTATTGCAGCAGCCCCTTGACGATGCCGCTTGCCTTGCCGAAGTCCATCTGGCCGGCATATTTCTGCTTCAGCGCCGCGATCACCTTGCCCATGTCCTTCTGGCTGGCCGCGCCGGTGGCCGCGATCGCCTCGCGTGCAGCCGCCGTGATCGCCGCATCGTCGAGCTGCGTCGGCAGGAAATCGCGGATGATCTCCATCTCGCCGCGCTCCTGCGCCGCCAGTTCCGGCCGCTTGCCGTCTTCGAATGCCTTGGCCGATTCCTCGCGCTGCTTCACCATCTTGGCCAGGATCTGCAGGATTTCCTCGTCGCTGGCCGGCTCCTTGCCCGAGCCGCGATTGGCGATGTCGCGGTCGTGGATGGCAGCCTGGATCAGCCGCAAAGTCGGCAGCCGGTGCTTGTCCTGCGCCTTCATCGCGCTCTTCAGGGATTCGGCGATTTTCGCGCGCATGATGCTTTCTCCTTCGAACGGCGCGGACAATAACCGTGTCAATCCAGCAAAGCAAACTGGCCAAACCACTGATATTGCTTGATGAAACAAATGCCCGCCGTTTTGGCACGGCATCATTGACCGCTCTGGCGCCTTCCCCTATGTACTCGGCCTTGCATAAGACAAGGAATTGATGTGCGCGGGCTTGAGAAATCGGCCGCGCCATTTGCTGCGCAGATGACCCGCTGGGCCGTCGAAACACGCAGCCCGACAGGAGTGCCGCCATGGCCGAGACGACGCCCGCCTGGGCAACCGAAAAGCCTACCGCCCTGCTGGTGCTGGCCGACGGCACCGTCATCGAGGGCCGCGGCCTCGGCGCCGCCGGCTCGGCCGTTGCCGAAGTCTGCTTCAACACCGCGCTGACCGGCTATGAGGAAATCCTCACCGACCCGTCCTATGCCGGCCAGATCGTCACCTTCACCTTCCCGCATATCGGCAATATCGGCACCAATGACGAGGACATCGAGGACCTCAACCCCGCCGCCCGCGCCGGCGCTGTCGGCGCCGTGTTCAAGGCCGATGTCACCAACCCGTCCAACTACCGCGCCGCCGGTCATCTCGACCAATGGCTGAAGAAGCGCGGCATCGTCGCGCTCTCGGGCATCGATACGAGGGCGCTGACCGCGCTGATCCGCGAGAAGGGCATGCCCAACGCCGTCATCGCGCACGCCCCCGACGGCGTCTTCGACCTCGACGATTTGAAGCACCGCGCCGCCGCCTGGTCGGGTCTGATCGGGCTCGACCTCGCCAAGGAGGTCACTTCAGGCCAGTCCTCTGTCTGGCGCGAGACGCCCTGGGTCTGGAACGAAGGCTTTGGCGAGCAGACCGAGCCGTCGCTGCACGTCGTCGCCATCGACTACGGCGTCAAGCGCAACATATTGCGCCTGCTCGCCGGCCTTGGCGCCAAGGTCACCGTGGTTCCGGCCAAGACCGGCTCGAAGGAAATCCTCGCCATGCAGCCGGACGGCATCTTTCTCTCCAACGGCCCCGGCGATCCGGAAGCGACCGGCGACTATGCCGTGCCGGTCATCCAGGACCTGCTCAAGACCGACATTCCGGTGTTCGGCATCTGCCTCGGCCACCAGATGCTGGCGCTGGCGCTCGGCGGCAAGACCGCCAAGATGCATCAGGGCCATCACGGCGCCAACCATCCGGTCAAGGATCATACGACTGGCAAGGTCGAGATCGTCTCGATGAACCATGGCTTCGCCGTCGATGCCGACTCGCTGCCCGAGGGCGTCGAGGAAACCCACGTCTCGCTGTTCGACGGCTCGAACTGCGGCATCGCGCTCACCGGCCGGCCGGTGTTCTCGGTGCAGCATCACCCCGAGGCTTCGCCCGGCCCGCAGGATTCGCACTACCTGTTCCGCCGCTTCGTCAACCTGATCCGCCAGAAGCGCGGCGAGGACCTGCTGGCCGAGCGGGCGTAATCTGCAGGACAACGGCGATAATATCGCTTAACTCCATGCGATAAATCTGCGATATTGCTTCTTGTGAAGACGATCGTTCTTTCGGTATCGGCGGCTCGCGATCTCGACAATCTGCCCGCTGATGTTCGCGAGCAGGTCTCCGAAGGTTTGATCGCATATGCGGTCAGCGGCCGGGGAGATGTAAAGCGCCTTTCCGGCAGGGATGGTTACAGGTTCCGGATCGGCCGCTACCGAGTCATATTCGATGAAGATCGCGCAACCATCCTCGCGATCTACATCGGCAAGCGCGAGACGACGACCTATAGCAGGCCATAGGACGGACCTATCATGAACGCCCCGCAGATTATCAAGACCTCAACCGGCGAAGAACTGGTCGTCATCCCAAGAGCGGACTACGAGGCATTGCTGCATGCGGCCGAAGAAGCGCTCGAAGAGGCGGCGGACGCGGCGATATACGATGAACGCAAGGCCGAACTCAAAGCGGAAAAGCCCCTGCCCGCCAATGTGACCATCGATATTTTGCGCGGCTCCAGCCGGCTCAAGGCGCTGCGTAACTGGCGCAGGTTGACACAAGCCGACGTGGCGACCGCGATAGGTGTCAGCCAAGGATTTCTCTCGGATCTTGAATCCAATCGCCGCAAACCGTCGGAACAAACCGTAGTGCTGTTGGCGAAGGCGCTGGATGTCCCTGCCGAATGGATTGAGGCCTAATCCCAGCCTACGCCACCGGCCGGCCTTCACTAGCCTCCAATATGGAAAACCATTGCTGCCGGTCGAGCACGACATCGAGCGCCTTGACCATCGCCGCCAGCCGTTCCGGCTTCATCGACCCCAGCACCGGCACCAGCCGGGCCGGATGGCGCAGCAGCCAGGCAATGGCGACCGTCGCAAGATCGCCGGCCCCTACTTCGGCGGCCACTGCCGCGAGCGCCGCGCGCACGCGCGCCTCGCGCTGCTCCTTGCCGGTGAACAGCGAGCCGCCGCCGAGCGGCGACCAGATCATCGGCGCGTAACCCAGTCTTTGCGCGTGATCGAGACTTCCGTCCGTCAGCGCGGATGTCTTCAGCACCGACATCTCGATCTGGTTGGTGGCGAGCGGAAACGGCAATCGCGACGCCAGCAGATCGAACTGGGACGGCGTGAAATTGGAAACGCCGATCGCCCTCACCTTGCCCGACTTCACCAGTCCGGCCAGTGCGGCGGCCGTCTCGTCGGCATCCATGAGCGGATCAGGCCGGTGCAGCAGCAACAGGTCGAGATAGTCGGTGCCCAGATTGGCGAGCGAACGGTCGACCGAGGCGTTTATGTGGGCGGCGCTGGTGTCGTAATGTTTCAGCCGGTTCTGTGGCCGGTTGCCCGAGGCCAGCATGATGTCGCATTTCGAGATCAGCTCGATCGCCTCGCGCTTGCCTTTCCAGCGCGCAAGTCCGGCGCCGAAAGCCGCCTCCACCTCGTAATTGCCATAGATGTCGGCATGGTCGAAGCTGGTCAGTCCGAGATCGACGGCGGTGGCGATCAGCCGCGCGACCTGATCGGCGTCCGGCCGCGCGGGGCCATCGAGCAGACGCCAGGCGCCGAAGACCAGCCGCGACAGCGATAGCCCGTCCGGGGTCAGGGCGATGCGGTTGTCATGACTCATGCCTGTGCTCCATCCTGCGCCACATCCGCGCTCGCCTGCCCGGCCGCCGCCGGCCGCGCCACCTTGGTCACGAAGACGATGACGGCCAGGAGCAGGAAACAGGCGCCGACAAGATAGGGTGCGCCGCCGAAGGTGACCGGCGCGCTCGGCCCCGTGAACCAGGAAAAGATCCCGGTATAGAGCAACGGCGTGATGATCGAGGTGATCGAGAAGATTGAAGTCATCGCGCCCTGCAGTTCGCCCTGCGCTGACGGGGGCACCTTGGCGGCGGCGAGGCTTCTGAGCGGCGGGTCGGCCAGCGCCTCCAGGCAGCCTGCGACGATCACCGCGTAGACCATCCAGCCATGCGTGGCGAAGGCATAGCCGAAGGCGCTTGCCGCCGTGAAGCTGAGCCCGATCACCGCCGTCTTCCATTCGCCGAGTTTCGGGATCACGCGCGGCAGCACCGTGCCCATGATGATGGCGCCGCACAGGCCGAAGGCCCCGAGCGAAAAACCGATCTGCTGTTCGCTCCAGCCATAGCGGTAGTTGGAGACGAACGACCACACCGCCGGGTACATCATGTGGCCGAGCGTCATCAGGAAGAAGACCAGCCCGATCCAGCCGATGCCCTGATACTGGCGCATCTGCATCAGCGTGCCGACCGGGTTGGCGCGCTTCCATTCGAAGCGGCGCCGGTGCTTTTCGTCGAGCGTCTCGGGCAGGAAGAACAGCGCGATGAGGAAATTCACGAAGGCAAGCCCGGCGGCGAAATAGAACGGCACGCGCGGTCCGAACGTGCCGAGCAGTCCGCCCAGCACCGGACCGATGACGAAACCGACGCCGAAGGCGATGCCGAGCAGGCCGAAATTCTTGGCCCGGTTCTCGTCGTTCGAGATATCGGCGATGAAGGCCGACGTCGTCGAATAGCTGGCGCCCGAAATGCCGGCCAGCACACGGCCGATGAACAGCATCGGATAGGACCAGGCCACCGCGCAGATCAGATTGTCGATCGAGAAGGTCAGCACCGAGGCGAGCAGGATCGGCCGGCGGCCGAACCGGTCGCTCAGGCCGCCCATGATCGGCGCGAAGAAGAACTGCATGGCCGCATAGACGAAGAACAGCCAGCCGCCCTCGATCGCCGCGCCGCTGATGCTGACCCCGCTCAACTCCCTGAGATAGGCCGGCAGCACCGGCATGATGATGCCGAAGCCGATAATGTCGAGCAGCAGCGTGGTGAAAACCAGCGCAAGGCCCCGCCTGGCGGTTTTAGGGTCGATCATATGGGTCAAGCTCCTCTGGCCACCCTGGGGCGCGGGCGGACGCACCTTATAGGCGAGCCGGCGAAAAGGAACAATGAGGGAACAGGCAGGAATGCGCGTTCCTGCCACTCCCTGACGGCGACTTCGCCGTCAGATCAGCGCTTGGAAACGAATGTTCAGAGAGGCCCGCTCATCGTGTTGCAATCGGAAAGCTTGCCGCTCTTGTAGCCGCGCGCCAGCCAGGTCTGCCGCTGTTGCGACGTGCCGTGGTTGAAGCTTTCCGGCACCACATAACCCTGCATCTTCTTCTGCAGCGTGTCGTCGCCGATCTGCTTGGCGGCGTTGAGCGCGCTTTCGATGTCGCCCTGCTCCAATATGCCTTTCTGGGCGGTGTAATGAGCCCACACGCCGGCGAAGCAGTCGGCCTGTAGCTCGATGCGCACCGAAAGCTGGTTGGCATCGGCCTCGCTCATGCCCTGCCGCATCTGGTTGAACTTGCCCATGATGCCGGTGAGGTTCTGCACGTGATGGCCGACCTCATGCGCAATCACATAGGCGCGGGCGAACTCGCCGGATGCGCCGAACTGCTGGTCGAGTTGCTGGAAGAAGGTCATGTCGAGATAGACCTTGTGGTCCCCTGGACAATAGAACGGCCCGGCCGCCGCCGAGGCAAAGCCGCAAGCGGAGCGGACCTGGCCGGAAAACAGCACCAGCTTCGGATCCTCATAGGTCAGGCCCTGCGACTTGAAGATGCCGGTCCAGGTGTCCTCGGTCTCGGCGAGCACGGTTGCCACGAACTGCTTCATCTCGTCATTGGCGGGCGCTGCACCGTTGTTCTGGCCGCCGCCATTGTCCGTGATCTGGCCGCCGCCGCCCGGCAGCAGGCTGCCGCCGTCACCGTTGAGCAACTGCAGCGGATTGATGCCGAAGACACCCCAGGCGATCAACGCGACGACGGCGAAGATGATGAGGCCCGAAAGCGACATGCCGCCACCGCCGGAACTGCCGCCGATGGGAATGCGGAACTGACCGGGGCTGCCGCCCAGGCCGCCGCCGGAACCGCTGTCGCTGCGGTCGTCCTCGATATTGTCACTCTGACGACGGCCTCTCCAGAGCATGGCAACTCCTCGCGCTGCGAACTTCCCTCGATACCGGCCGTTCGACCGGCTCAATCCAACCAACAATTATCCCAATGGTTGCGCCAAGTCACAGCATTTTTCGCCCATAGCACGGGGTCTGCTTCACGCCACCAGTGCTCTGGCCGAGCGGGCGGAACGCCTGTAGCATTGCCCGCAACGGAGCATGCGAGGGGCTTTTGCGACCGATCTTGCGGATCATGCTGGCGCTCGCTGTGGGCTGCCTGGGTTTGCGCGCCGCCGGCGCGGTGACGCTCGATTCCAGCGTCGCCGTCACCGATCCGGCCACCTTGCAGGCGCTCGAGCGCGGCGGCCTGTCGATCAGCCGTCTGCTCGGCCCGGCGCTTGGCCTGACCCGCGATGTCGACAATCGCGGCCTGTTCTCGGTGCCGGCGCTGGCCACGGTGCGCGACACCGTCAAGCTGGAGATCGCCAGCGAGCCCGCAACCAGCCCCGACCCCTATGTCGCCGCCATGGTGAAGTCGAAGGACACCAGCCAGAAATTCAACCCGAAATACATCGACGATGACGGCTCGACGCTCGACCTGACCGGCGTCGTCAACCGCATGGACCGCGGCTATCTCGGCCACACCGAATGCGGCGAAATCCGGCTGATCTACCGTTTCCACTATTCGGTCCAGGAAAAGCCGGCCAAGGGCAAGCCAATCGGCGGGCAGGCTTGGCAGCGCATCTCGTCGCGCCTGCCGCTGACCATGAGCCTCGTCTTCAACGCCAAGCCGGGCAAGGCGCAGGCGCGTGCCGCCAAGGATTTGCCAAGCGCCACCGACGCCTCCTGCGCCGACGTCGCCAGGCGCTGGCTCGCCGCCGGGCAAAAAGACCTGCCTCCGGACCAGCTTGCCGCCTGGCTGCGCTCCGACGAAGGCCCGCTCTCGGGCGCCATGCTGAATTCCTCGCAGATCATGCGGCTGGAACTGAACATGCAGGTGCTGCGCCTGTCGGCCTCGACGCGGCGCGATTTCGGCGGCCACGCGGAATACCTCCTGAAGATCTTCAAATGGGATCCGCAGAAGTCGAGCTTCTACGAATCCAGGATGGAGAACCAGATAGACCGCGCCACCGTGCTCGCCGACAGGCCGGCCTTCGCCAGATGGCTGCTCACCGATCGCAACATCTATGATCTCGACCACGGCAGGCTGGTGGTCGACGAAAAATTCCTGGCCAAAAGCGCGGTCTCGGTGGCGCCCGGCGGACTTGCCCGGTCGCAGAACAATATCGTCTACGGGCTGCTCGACGACGCCGATGTCGACAAGGCGCTGAAAGACTATGTCGCCAAGGGCAATACGCTCGCCACCATCAAATCCGTCGCCGGCTTCAACCTGCGCCTCAACGAGATGAGCTGTACCGGCTGCCACCAGACGCACGGCATCGCCGGTTTCCACTACACCGGCGCCGATCCGGCGAGCGAGCCGCGCCGCAACGCCGTCTTCGTGCCGGGCTCGGCCGTCTTCTTCGCCGACCTGCCGCGCCGGCGCGCCATCGTCGAGGAATTCGCCGCCGGCGGTCATCCCGATTTCACCAGGGGCTTCGCCGCCCGTCCGGACAGCAAATACGCCGAGGCGCTTAAAGGTACCGACCTTTATGATGGCTGGGGCTCGATCTGCTATCGCGGCGAGGATCCGAGTTTCAAGGACTGGACCTGCGGCGCCGGCCTGCGCTGCGCCGGCGTCCACGAAAGCGCCATACACCCGGGCTTCGGCACCTGCGTCAGCGAGAAGGGCACGGCGGTCGGCGATCCCGTCGAGTTCGGCGAGATAAAAATGTCGGCATGGGGCAATGACCAGTATTGCCGCCTGTCGCCGGCCACCGCCAAGGCCTGCGCCATCGACCCCGCGCGCGACAAGAAGCCGGTGGTGAAACTTGCCGGCTATGGCGCGGCGCGCCAGCGCTACGACAATCCCGAACAGAAGACAGGCGGTTTTCCCGGCGGCATGCTGCGCAAGGCGAGCTGCGACAGTCTGCCCGACGAGGCAAGCTGCGGGCGCCTCGCCAAGACCGGCTTCAACGACTGCATCGCCTCGGGCAAGGACCACAAATTCTGCACCAAGGAATTCACCAAGACCGCCGGCCTGCGCGCCTGCGACAAGGCGCATCCCTGCCGCGAGGACTATATCTGCACAGCCGGCTATGACGACCTGCCCGAGGCCAAGCCCGGCGAAGGCACCTGCATCCCGCCCTATTTCATCTTCCAGTTCCGTGTCGACGGCCACCCCAGAAGCTGGCTGCAGGATGTCAGGGAGTGAGCGATCAATTGGCCCAACAAATCCCTGGCCAGTGACGTATCGCACCGCTTCACTTGAGTTTATCCAATTATAAATGAAGAAAATAGTACATAGCCGCGTCCGATATCGGTTACATACTTCGGCATCATATTGTAGTGGGTGGGGGCCTACATGTTTTCTCTTGCGGCCAGGTGTTGGGCGCTGTTTAGGGACCTTTGGGCCCCTCCACCGGCGAAAGATTTTTCCGGCCGTACTATTCCGGTCCGCACCATCGCCGACATCAGACTGAAGCAACGAGAATTGGTTCTGACCTTCGACGACGGCCCGCTGCCAGGATGCACGGAACGCATTCTGGCGATACTGGAGGATATCGGTGTCAAGGCGACGTTCCTGATGGTGGGCGCGCCGGCCCGGGCAAACCCGGCCACTGTCCGCATGGTCGCGCAGAAGGGCCACACAATCGGCAGCCACACCGAGAACCATGCCGATCTGAGAGTGGCGGAGCCTGCTTTGGCGAGAGCGGAAATCGACGCAGGCAGGGACAGCGTGGCAGCGCCGCTGCAATCGTCGCACTACCGCGCCACGCCTCTCTTCCGCTTCCCCTACCTTGCCGACACACCGTTGTTGCGTGACGAACTCGCCGGGCGCGGCATCGTTGTGCTCGACGTCGATATCAACATCGGCGACGACAGCGACCTCTCCCCGCAAGAACTCCATCGCCAGGCCCTGAGACGAATCGTGCGACGCGGCTCTGGCATCGTACTCATGCATGACATTCATGCCCGCACGGCCGCCATGCTGCCGAACCTTCTTGCCGATCTCAAGAGAAAGGGCTTCACCATTGTCCATCTCATTGCCGCGGCATGAGCGACAGCCCTAAAGTAAACCTTCATTAACCATGTCAGGAATAAAAGCGTAGGCGATTCAAGGGGATGTTTCCGCCATGGCTTTTATGTCCGGGCGCCGTCTGGCGCAGCTGTTGGGTATTGTCGCGTTGGGCGCACTGGCCGCGGGCTGCACGACGACCAAACCGGCGACCGACGCCAAGGGCGCCAAGCTTGCCTATGCGGCGGAGCCGAAGGAGAGCAGCACGAGCGGCTTCTTCTCGCACAATTTCAGCGGCCTTGCCGGGCGCAGCGTCACCGTCAACAGCATCGCCGATCTCAAGCTCGGCTATCATGAGGTGGTGCTGACCTTCGACGACGGCCCGATGCCCGGCCGCACCGAGAACATCCTGAAAGTGCTCGACAATGCCGGCGTCAAGGCCACTTTCATGATGGTCGGCCAGATGGCGCGCTCCTACCCTGCCCTGGTGCGCGAGGTCGCCGCGCACGGACACACGATCGGCACCCACACCCAGAGCCATGCCAACCTGGCGCATCTGAGCCCGGCTGCGGCCGAGGCGCAGATCGATGGCGGCATCAAGAGCGTCTCGGCCGCGCTGGTGCCGTCCATGCACAGCGTGGCGCCCTTCTTCCGCTTCCCCTATCTCGCCTCCACGGCGGCGCTTCGCCGCCAACTCGCCGCGCGCGGCATCGTCGTCATCGACGCGGATATCGATTCCAAGGATTACTTCCAGTCGAGCAGCGCGGCTCCGGCATCATCCTGATGCACGACATCCACCCGCGCACCGCGCAGATGCTGCCGGCGCTGTTGGCCGACCTGAAGACCAAGGGCTACAAGGTGGTGCGGCTGGTGCCGGGCCACGGCAGCCGTGAACTGCTGGTGTCGTCGCTGACCACCAGCACCGTCACGTCGTCGACGCAGACGGCGCTCGGCTATAGCCGTTGATCCAGCGGCATAGGAGAGCGCTTCAGCCTTTTTGCTTGGCGCCGGCGCTCTTGCCGTCGGAGCTTTTCGATCTTTCCTCGAAACGCGCCGCGCCCTTCTTCAGGGGGCGGCCAGTCTCCGCCTCGGTCTTGCGCTCGTCCCGGTCGGCGGCCTGCTTCAGCCCGCTGGCTGCCTGTTTTCCCTTGGCGGTCGGTGCCTGTTCGACGCCCATTGCATCCTCCCTTGGCGCGACAATCGCGCGATCAGGAGCAACGTGCGTGACATAAGGCGGTTCCAGCGGCCTCGCCGAGGCCCGGCGTCAGGGCCTCAGCGTCCCATCATCGCTTTACGGAACGCTTCCAGCGTTTCGGCGCTGACATGGTGCTCGATGCCCTCGGCGTCGATGCTGGCCGTTTCGGCGCTGACACCGAGTGAAATCAGGAACGCTTCCACCGTCTGGTGACGGATGCGGCTTTCCTCCGCCACCTTGCGGCCGGCTTCGGTGAGGAACACGCCCCGATAGGGTTTCCGCGACACCAGCCCTTCGGCGCAAAGCCTGGTCAGCATCTTGGCCACCGTCGGCTGGGCGACGCCGAGACGCGCGGCGATATCGACCTGGCGCGCCTCGTTACCGTCCTCGATCAGGTCGGCGATCAGTTCGACATAATCTTCGACCAAGGCGCTGCGGCGCGCTTCGCGCGTCTGCCGGAACCCGTCCGCATGAACGTCGGCGTCAGGCAGCGGCTTTTCGCGCAGGACCGGTCTGTTCTTCAGCGCCAATGCGCGCTCCTCCTCGGGAGTTGGC
>NZ_JAFKIC010000007.1 GCF_017306585.1 Mesorhizobium sp.
GGCGCCAGTTCCTCGCCCCACGTAGTGGGGAGAGGTGGCCCGGCGAAGCCGGGACGGAGAGGGGTTTCGTAAGGTGCCGAGTTCGATGTTGCTTGGCAGCAGCGTATATTCTGCAAGGGCTCTGCCGTCGCGAACGTCGTCCCCCTCTCCGTCTCGGGCTTCGCCCGGGCCACCTCTCCCCCGCGTTGGCGGGGGCGAGGAACCAAGCCGAGCTAGCCTCGTCTCCCTGTCAGCGACATGTCGAAATCGACGACATTGGAGTAAAGCGGCGTGCCGACATCCATGCCGTAGCGCGAGCGCAGCACCTTGCCGGTGACATGGAATTTGATCGTCCCGCCCTTCAGCCCGTCGAGTTCGGCGGTAAATTTCTCCGTCGATGTCTTGCCGCGCGCCGTCAACTGGCCTGTGACAAGGGCGGTCGTGTCGCCGGTGCGGATCACGCTGGTCGAGCGGAACAGGATTTCTGGGCTGTTGGCCGCGTCGAACACTGCATCGGAGCGCAGGAAGGCGTCGATGCGGCCCTGGCCTGTGCCGACGCTTTCCGGGTAGATGACAAGGTCGACCTTCGAGCGGCCGACATCGCCATTGTCGATGCGGATCGTGCCCTTGAAGCGGCCGAAGGCGCCGTTGAAGCCGCCTCCGCCGGCCTTGCCGATGGTAAAGCGGATCGAGGAGCTCGCCGGACTGACCGTGTAGCTGCCCGCGGCATCGGCGAGCACGACCGCCGCATAAACGGGCATGGCAAGGCACGCGGCGGCGGCCGCCAATCCCAGGATTCGCGCTTGCATTGGATTATTCCTTGTTTGGAGGCCGCGCTCTCTGCGTCCTCGTCTCGTAAACGTGGCCAGCGCCTATTCTATTCCCGGGCTGACGAAGGCGTGATCATGCGCATGAGCACGCTGTCGCGCAGCAGGAAATGGTGGCGCAGCGCTGCCATGACATGCAGCGCCACCAGCGCGATGGCGGCATAAGCGAGATACCAGTGCGCGGCCGCCCAGAAGCTTTCGCTTGCGTCGGACTCAGGTAAGGGCAGGTTGGGCATCACGAACAGGTCGAACGGCATGGTCGGGATTTCCAGCGTCGAGACCGAAACCAGCGCCCAGCCGGACAAGGGCAGGGCAATCTGAAAGGCGTAGAGCGCCATATGCGCAAGCGGCGCCGTCTTGCGCTCCAATGTTCCGACCGCAGGTGGCAGCGCCGGCGCCGTGTTGCCGAGCCGCCAGGCTACGCGCAGGACGATCAGGCCGAGCAGCAGAAAGCCCAGGGATTTATGCAGCTGGATCAGCTCGAAAGCGCTGCGCTGGCTGGTCAACCGCACCATGACGAAGCCGAGCCCGAACTGGCCGATGAAGAGGATTGCGATCAGCCAGTGGAGGAGGATCGTCGCCCAGCCATAGCGGGTGGAAGTGTTGGTGATTGGAACACGCATAGTGGAAAAACGCTGAGGATGTCGGCTTTCTTCCACCCTCCCCACAAGGGGCAGGGCAATCGCATATGGATTCTTGCGAAGGGGACCCCCACCCTAACCCTCCCCACAAGGGGGAGGGAACGCTGCCGCGCGCGCCCTATCCATCTTCATCCCTATCCATCTTCATGTTGAGGATCGAAACCTCAGTACTGGCCGCAATCAGCGCCGGCCAAGTCTCCCTCCCCCTTGTGGGGAGGGATTAAGGGTGGGGGTCGATCTTCGTAAAAACCCATAT
>NZ_JAFKIC010000185.1 GCF_017306585.1 Mesorhizobium sp.
GCCCGAGCGCAAGTTCGGTATCAAGAACGATGAAAGCCGCATCCAGGTCGAGGCGCTGGCCAAGAACGCCAAGGATTTCGGCATCGAATACTATTCCGAGAACGATATCCGCCAGGGCATCGTCCACATCATCGGACCGGAGCAGGGCTTCACCCTGCCCGGCATGACGATCGTGTGCGGCGACAGCCACACCTCGACGCATGGCGCCTTCGGGGCGCTGGCGCACGGCATCGGCACGTCGGAGGTCGAGCACGTGCTGGCCACCCAGACGCTGATCCAGCGCAAGGCCAAGAACATGCTGGTGCGCGTTGACGGCCAGTTGCCTGAAGGCGTCACCGCCAAGGACATAATTCTCGCCATCATCGGCGAGATCGGCACCGCCGGCGGCACCGGCTACGTCATCGAATATGCCGGCGAGGCGATCCGTTCGCTGTCGATGGAAGGCCGCATGACGATCTGCAACATGTCGATCGAGGGCGGCGCGCGCGCCGGCCTGATCGCGCCGGACGAGACGACCTTCGCCTATGTCAAGGACAAGCCGCGCGCGCCCAAGGGCGCGGCCTGGGATGCGGCGATCGCCTACTGGAAGACGCTGCAGACCGACGAAGGCGCGCATTTCGACAAGGTGATCGTGCTCGACGCGGCCAAGCTGCCGCCGATCGTCTCCTGGGGCTCCTCGCCCGAGGACGTCGTCTCGGTTCAGGGCGTGGTGCCCAATCCCGAAGAGATCACCGACGAGAACAAGCGCACGTCGAAGATCCGCGCGCTCGACTATATGGGCCTGACGCCGGGAACAAAAATCACCGACATCGCGCTCGACCGCGTCTTCATCGGCTCCTGCACCAATGGCCGTATCGAGGACCTGCGCGCCGTAGCGGCAGTGGTCGAGGGCAAGACCGTCAATCCGCGCGTCAACGCCATGATCGTGCCGGGTTCCGGCCTGGTCAAGGAGCAGGCGGAAGCCGAGGGCCTCGACAAGATCTTCCTCGCCGCCGGCTTCGACTGGCGCGAGCCGGGTTGCTCGATGTGCCTGGCCATGAACGACGACCGGCTGAAGCCGCATGAACGCTGCGCCTCGACCTCGAACCGCAATTTCGAGGGCCGGCAGGGCTTCAAGGGCCGCACCCATCTGGTGTCGCCGGCGATGGCGGCGGCGGCGGCGATCGCCGGCCATTTCGTCGATATCCGCGACTGGAAATAGGATCGGCCCCGGGCCGTTTCCCATGCCTATGGACGTCAAACCCGGACCGCGATGCGGTTCGGGTTTTTCTTGTTCGCAGCTTGCTCGCAAATCTCGCAAAAACCCTCGCAGGGTTGCTTTTCGGCGAGATTTGCCCCGCATATTCGCGTCTGCTTAACCGCTTGTTTGGGCTTGCGTCCTATGGTCTTCCCCGACGTAAGTGAGGGGAAGTCACGGTCCTTTGGACACCGGTCTGTTCATAGCGCTGCTCAATCCGACGATCGCGCTGGCCCTCGGCGCGGCGTTCCTCGTGCTGTGGTTCCATCAGCGCCACCGCCCTTATATCGCGGTGCTGGGGATGAGCTACTGCATCTCGGCGCCGGGCTTCCTCTTCCAGTATTTCACCTTGCCCATCGGCATGGCGCTGACCAAGCTCATTTCCAACATCTTCTTCACCATTGCCGGTTCGTGTCTGTCCGGCGCCATCATCGCCCGCTATGGCAGGCAGGTGCCCTATCTTGGCATCTGCGTGCTGGCCGGCGGCGGCCTGGTGTCGTTCTCCTGGTTCCTGTTCATCGACCCGGATCTCACCTGGCGCATCCTGGCGATAAACTTCGCCTTCGGCGGCCTCAGCCTGCTCGTCGCCGCCGAATTGCGGCCCGTGCGCCACAACGGGCCGACGGGAAACATCCTGTTCCTGCTGTCGCTGCTGTCGAGCATCAACTTCTTCGTCCGCACGCTTGCCGTCGTCATCGTGCACGGGCCCTTCGTCGGCTATGACGGCTTCTACAACTCGTCCTACTGGACGACGGCGCTGCTGACGCACGCGCTGCTGTCGCTGCTGATCGCGCTCTCCCTGTTCACCGCAGCCGCGCTCGACGTGATGAGGGCGCTGAAGACCGAGACCCACACCGACCCGCTGTCGGGCCTGCTCAACCGGCGCGGCTTCGAGGAGCGGGCGGAACTTTTGCTGCGGCGCTGCGCCGCGGCAAAGTTCCCGGTGGCGCTGGTCCTGGCCGACCTCGATCATTTCAAGGCGCTGAACGATCTGCACGGGCATGCCGCCGGTGACCGCGTGATCGCCGATTTCGCCGGCAAGCTGCGCGCGGCCACCGGCGCCAGGGGTGCTGCGGGGCGCATCGGCGGCGAGGAGTTCGCGGTGCTCCTGCCGTTGACGGACCTCGCGGCCGCGCGGCTGTTCGCGGAAGCCGTGCGCGCGCTCTATTCGGCCGGCAGTGTCGACGGGCTTCCTGCCGGCACCAAGGTCACCGCCAGCTTCGGCGTCGCGGCTCGCAGCGGCGAGGAGGCGCTGGAGCCCCTGATGCGCCGGGCCGACGACGCGCTCTACAAGGCCAAGAAGAACGGTCGCGACAGCGTGCGCCTGTCCTATGAAAGACCGGAAACCATGTTCGTGCCGGAGCAGCTCAAGGCCGGCTGACCGCGCCTTCGTTAACGTCTTTTTCGCCCGTCGATGCTTAGGTGCGGCACGGGATGCGAGAAGAGATGAGCGGCGCCAATTTCATATTGCTGATCAACCTGTCGGTCGCCGGCCTCCTGGCGGCGGCCTTCATGGCTGTCGCCTTCCATGATGCCGGCCGGGCGCCGGCGCGCTGGCTGGCATCGGGCTATGTGCTCGGCATGGCCTATTTCGCCATCGAGTTCGGCATCCCCGCCTTCGACGACGCGCGGCCGGCCGTGGTTGCCGCCTTCGCTGTCTTTCTTGGCGCCACCATCGCCTTCAATGCTGGGCTTGCCCACAAATATGGCGTCGCGCCGCCATGGGCGCCGATGCTGTTCTTCCTCGCCGTCACCACCATCGCGGTCTATGCCGTGCAGGACCTGCCGCGCCAGTCGCTCGCCCGCATGATGGCCTACCAGCTTCCGTACGCCGCCATGCAGTTTGCCGGGCTGGCCATCGTCTGGTCGTCCAGGCAGAGGCTCGCCCTTCTCGACCGCATGCTGATGGTCGTGCTCGCCGCGAGCGCCCTGCAGTTCGCTTCGAAACCATTCATCGCGCATGCGCTCGGCGGATGGGGCGCCAATCCGCAGGCCTATCTGCAGAGCAGCTATGCGCTGGTGTCGCAGTCCCTCGGCACGGTGTTTGGCCTGGCGCTGGCGCTAGTCATCCTGGCCATCCTGGTTCGTGATGTGCTTGCCGAAATGACATCGAAATCGGAGATGGATACGCTTTCGGGGCTGCTCAACCGTGGCGGCTTCACCCGCCAGGCGGAACTGGCGGTGCTTGGCGCGGCGCGGCAGGGCGTGCCGGTGACGCTGGTCATCGCCGATCTCGATCACTTCAAGGCCATCAACGACAGTTTCGGCCATGCGGCGGGCGACCGGGTGATCGAAACATTCGCCGGCCTGCTGAGGGAGGCGGCCGCCGGCCATCACGCCGCCGGCCGCATCGGTGGCGAGGAGTTCGCCATCATCCTGACAGGGACCAATCTTGCGGCCGCCCGGCTGTTCGCCGAAGGCACGCGCAGCGCCTTCGGCGCGCTGCCCATCGAGGGACTGCCGGCGGAAAGCCGCTGTACGGCGAGTTTCGGAGTCGCCGAGCTTCATGCCGGCGAGGTCTTTTCCGGGCTGATGCGGCGTGCCGACGGAGCCCTCTACCAGGCCAAGAACGGCGGACGCGATTGCGTGCGCGTTTCCGCCGGGCCAACCCTGGCCGAAATTGCTCCAATCGCGGCGGGACGGAGATCGTAACCGCAACGCCGGGTCATCAGTCCGCAACGGACCTGACCGACGCGGCGCTGTCTCAACGGCAGGGGCTGAGTTCCGGCATCTCGCCGTCGGACAGGCCGTACATGTAGCTGCGGCCCTTCACGAACACCGGCGGCCGATAGCAATCGCTGTAACCGGATATCTCATCGGCCTCGTTCTGGTAGATCACCCTGGGCTGGCCGGCGCTGGTGTAGGCGGACAGCTGCTTGGCGAGTTTGCCTTCGCCGACGATGATGCGCTTGTAGCCGGCGGCGCTGTCGATGACGAGATTGCCGAAGGAATCGGCATAGACACGGTCCTGATGGCCAGCGAGCGCGGGCGACGCAAGGCCAGCCGCGGCTGCAGTTGCCATCATGAGCGCCGTGAGACGCGATCTGCCAGAGTTCGAACGCATGGTTTCTTCCTTCTTCGAGGAGCCTCCTCGAATCAGAAATTAACCTTTTCTTAACCTTTGTTAAGAGGCTGGCGCGTTGCGCGGCGATGTCTCGTCAAACATGGTTAATTTCCGACTGGAAGGGAAAACCCGATGGCCATCATTCGGCCATCCTTGGCCGCACCATCGCGGCCGGCTCCGAATGGATCCAAAGGTAACGTCGAGGCAACCTTGATCTTGGCGCAGCATCGTGGCTAGTTGCCGCGCGGGAGGACAGCATATGGCGTTACGCTGGACGGTTGGGGTGTCCGTTTTTCCGTTGCTCGTTGTCGTTGCTGCCTGTGTGCCGCAGGATGGCACGCCGAAAGCGGCCAGCACCGTCTCACCGGCGCCCGCCCAGCAGTCCGGCGCGAGCGTGGCGGCACCGGCATCCACGACCCCGGCACCGGCAACAAAGACCACCACCGACCTTACCGCGCCGCGGCCCGCCTTGGGCACGGCGGCCTACAGATGCGGCAGCAACGGCACGATCACCATCCAGAATCTCGGCACGTCGCTGCGTGTGGTCGGGGCCGACGGCTCGACCGAGGAGTTCGCGGCGTCACCAGCCAACCAGAACAGCCGCTACCAGGAAGCTGTGACGCATGACGCAATCGTGATCGACGGGCGCGAGGCGCTGGTGATGAAGAAGGGATCGACGCCGCAGACCTGCACCCGCTGACGCAAATCTCGACACGGGCGGCGCCCCGGCCAGACATGTTGCACTGCAGCGATATCGAGCCGGCTTCAGGCCGCCGACCCCTAATCGATTGAAGCCCGGACCTGCCTTTTAGTCAGACTAAATTACGTTTTCGAAACGGTTTTCTGGCTTTGACGCGGTGCAAAAAGAGCATTAGAAACCGGCTGTCCGAAGTCGCAACCGGAAGCGGCAATGCCGCAATTCCACATGAGGCGGGAGACGCCGAACTGGGGCAGCCATGAGCAAATCACCAGCCACCCAAGCCAGACGCGAACGGCCGCTTTCGCCGCATCTGACGATATATCGCCCGCCGATCACGATGACGATGTCGATCATCCATCGCATTACCGGCGGCGCGCTCTATTTCGGCACGCTGCTGGTCGCCGTGTGGCTGATGGCTGCTGCAAGCTCGCAGGCGACCTTCGACTGGGTCAACTGGGCGTTCGGCACCTGGCTCGGCCGGCTCGTCCTGTTCGGCTATACCTGGGCGCTGATGCACCACATGCTGGGCGGCATCCGCCATCTGGTGTGGGACACCGGAGCCGGCCTCGAAAAACACACCGCCACCAAGATCGCCTGGGCGACGCTTGCCGGCTCGATCCTGCTGACGATCCTGATCTGGATCGCCGGCTATATGGCGCGGGGTGCCTGACATGAGCGGCAAGAGCAACACCGACATGCGCACGCCTCTGGCCAGGGTCCGCGGCCTCGGCTCGTCCCATGAGGGCACGCAGCATTTCTGGCGCCAGCGGCTGACGGCGCTCGCCAACATTCCGCTGACGCTGTTCTTCGTCGGGTTCCTGATCGCGCTCAACGGCGCCGGCTACGCAGAGGTGCGGGCTGCGCTCGCCAATCCCTTCGTGGCGCTGGTGATGATCCTTTTCCTGATTTCCGGGCTCTACCATATGCGGCTCGGCATGCAGGTGATCATCGAGGACTACGTGACCAGCGAAGGTCTCAAGCTGCTGACGATCGCGCTCAGCACATTTTTCACCGTAGCGGTCGGCGTCGCCTCGATCTTCGCCCTGCTCAAGCTGGCATTCGGAGGCTGAGTTGGCCAAGGACGCGAAATCAGCCAACACGGCAGGCTATACCTTTGTCGACCACAAGTTCGACGTGGTGGTGGTCGGCGCCGGCGGCGCCGGCTTGCGCGCCACGCTCGGCATGGCCGAACAGGGCCTGCGCACCGCCTGCATCACCAAGGTTTTCCCGACGCGTTCGCACACCGTGGCCGCGCAGGGCGGCATCGCCGCCTCGCTCTCCAACATGGGCCCCGATTCCTGGCAGTGGCACATGTATGACACCGTCAAGGGGTCGGACTGGCTGGGCGATGTCGACGCCATGGAATATCTGGTGCGCGAAGCGCCCGCGGCGGTCTATGAGCTCGAGCACTACGGCGTGCCGTTCTCGCGCACCGAGGAAGGCAAGATTTATCAGCGGCCGTTCGGCGGCCACATGATCAACTACGGCGACGGCCCGCCCGTGCAGCGCACCTGCGCCGCCGCCGACCGCACCGGCCACGCGATCCTGCACACGCTCTACGGCCAGTCACTGAAGAACAACGCGCAGTTCTTCATCGAGTATTTCGCGCTCGACCTGATCATGGAGCCGGACGGCACCTGCACCGGCGTCGTCGCCTGGAACCTCGATGACGGCACCATCCACCGCTTCTCGGCCAAGATGGTGGTGCTGGCGACCGGCGGCTACGGCCGCGCCTATTTCTCGGCGACCTCGGCGCACACCTGCACCGGCGACGGCGGCGGCATGGCCGCCCGGGCCGGGTTTCCGCTGCAGGACATGGAATTCGTGCAGTTCCATCCGACTGGTATCTACGGCGCCGGGTGCCTGATCACCGAGGGCGCGCGCGGCGAGGGCGGCTATCTCGTCAATTCCGAAGGCGAGCGCTTCATGGAGCGCTACGCGCCGTCGGCCAAGGACCTTGCCTCGCGCGACGTCGTCTCGCGCTGCATGACGCTGGAAATCCGCGAGGGGCGCGGCGTCGGCAAGAAGAAGGACCACATCTTCCTGCATCTCGACCATCTCGATCCGGCCGTGCTGCACGAGCGGCTGCCCGGCATTTCGGAATCGGCCAAGATCTTCGCCGGCGTCGACCTGACCAAGGAGCCGATCCCGGTGCTGCCGACGGTACACTACAATATGGGCGGCGTGCCGACCAATTACTGGGGCGAGGTGCTGAACCCGACGGCGAAGGATCCGGACAAGGTGTCGCCCGGTCTGATGGCAGTGGGCGAGGCCGGCTGCGCTTCCGTGCACGGCGCCAACCGGCTCGGCTCCAACTCGCTCATCGATCTCGTCGTCTTCGGCCGCGCCGCGGCGATCCGCGCCGGCCAGGTCATCGACCGCAAGTCGGCCATCCCTTCGCCCAACGAGGCCTCGGTCGAGAAGATCATGGATCGCTTCGACAAGCTGCGCCATGCCAACGGCTCGACGCCGACGGCGGTGCTGCGTGAGAAGATGCAGAAGGCCATGCAGGAAGACGCCGCCGTGTTCCGCACCCAGGAATCGCTGGAGAACGGCTGCAAGCGCATCTCTGAAATCTGGGGCGAGCTGAAGGACATCAAGGTCTCCGACCGTTCGATGATCTGGAATTCCGATCTCGTCGAGACGCTGGAGCTGGAAAACCTGATGGCCAACGCCATCACCACCGTCTACGGCGCCGAAGCGCGCAAGGAGAGCCGCGGGGCGCACGCGCGCGAGGATTTCTCGGCCCGCGACGACACCAACTGGCGCAAGCACACGCTGGCCCGGCTCAGCGAGGACGGCAAGGTGACGCTGAGCTACCGGCCCGTTCACACCGAACCGTTGCTCGCCGAAAAAGACGGCGGCATCAGCCTGGCCAAGATCGCGCCGAAGGCCCGGGTGTATTGAGATGGCACTGGCGGCAGCGGGATATTCCGGCACGCCCCTTCCGGCCAAGCTCGGCCTGAAGGACGGGATGACCGCTGCTTTCATCGCGTTGCCGCCGGAACTGGACGATCTGGCAGGCGCCGTGGATTTCGCAGGCGTCGACCGGCTTGCCGACTGGGCGGGCATTTCGGGTGCCCGCCAGAAA
Organism: Mesorhizobium sp.; assembly: GCF_017306585.1. Taxonomy (GTDB): domain Bacteria; phylum Pseudomonadota; class Alphaproteobacteria; order Rhizobiales; family Rhizobiaceae; genus Mesorhizobium. Next base: position 8,093 of record NZ_JAFKIC010000185.1, read on the forward strand.
TACGATGCCGTGCATGCCTTCACCCGGCAGCGCGCCGAGATCGAGGATCGCCTCGGCGATGTCGAGGCGGCGATCAAGCGCGACGGCATGGTCTGGGTCTCCTGGCCGAAGAAGGCCTCGAAGGTGGCCACCGACGTCACCGAGGGTGTTGTCCGCGCCGAAGCGCTGAAGCTGGACCTCGTCGATGTGAAAGTTGCCGCCGTGAACGAAATCTGGTCCGGGCTGAAGCTCGTCATCCGAAAGGACCTGAGGTAATGGTCGAACTCACGCTTCCCAAGAATTCGAAGGTCCAGCAGGGCAAGACCTGGCCGAAGCCGGAAGGCGCGACCAATCTGCGTGAATATCGCATCTACCGCTGGTCGCCGGACGATGACGAGAACCCGCGCATCGACACCTATTTCGTCGACATGGACGATTGCGGGCCGATGGTGCTCGACGCGCTGTTGTGGATCAAGAACAAGATCGACCCAACGCTGACGCTGCGCCGTTCCTGCCGCGAGGGCATTTGCGGCTCCTGCGCCATGAACATCGACGGCTCAAACACGCTGGCCTGCACCAAGGGCTGCGACGACATTTCCGGCGCGGTCAAGGTCTACCCGCTGCCGCACATGCCCGTCATCAAGGACCTGGTGCCCGACCTCACCAATTTCTACGCCCAGCACGCCTCGATCCAGCCCTGGCTGCAGACGGTCTCGCCGACGCCCGCCAAGGAATGGCTGCAGAGCCATGAGGACCGCGAGAAGCTCGACGGGCTCTACGAATGCATCCTGTGCGCCTGCTGCTCCACCTCCTGCCCGAGCTACTGGTGGAACGGCGACCGGTATCTCGGCCCGGCTACATTGCTGCAGGCCTATCGCTGGCTGATCGACAGCCGCGACGAGGCCAAGGGCGAAAGGCTCGACAATCTGGAAGACCCGTTCAGGCTTTACCGCTGCCACACGATCATGAACTGCGCGCAGACCTGCCCCAAGGGGCTGAATCCGGCCAAGGCGATCGCGGAGATCAAGAAGATGATGGTGGAGAGACGGGTCTAGGCGGGGTTCTTTCGCAGCAGTCGCAAAGGCGGCGATCCTTCGCGCCCCCCTCTGTCCTGCCGGACATCTCCCCCACAAGGAGGGAGATTGGCAACTTCATCAGCCTCGATTCTCTTGAAATATAGGCGATTGGCGAAAGCAGTCGTGACATCCGATCTCCCCCGTTGTGGGGGAGATGTCCGGCAGGACAGAGGGGGGCGCTATCCCGCCTGCTTCGTTTTAATCCGATGAGCGAAGCCCTTCCTATCTTCTCCAAAGCTAAATCCGTTGACGCGCAAGCATCAGGTGACCCGGCGAGGTATGCCGATCGCCGAAAGTGCCGGCACTTGTTGACGACGAATATTAGCAATTGCGCAAGTACTAGGCCGAGAAACACGCTAAATCTCGCAGCATTGCCTTAGTATAGTTTTAAGTGCGCTCGGCTATCGATTTCCCGGATCATACTTCGAGTACAAGGTCATGCGCGGCTTCATTGCGAACCGTTACTGGATGTCCGGCCTGTTGGTCAGCGCCGCGACAGTGGGATCGCTCACCTGGCTCGTGTCGTTGATCTATCTTGAAGAGAGAGAACTGCTTGCGGCCCTCGGCCTCGGAGTTCTGATCGCGCTCCTCTTGTTGGACAGCTTCCGGGGCAGGAAGGCGGATCAGAGCAGGTGGTTCAAACTCTACCTCTCGCTCGTTCCCTGCTTTTTCTTTCTTGTCTATGTCTACCTCGAACGTGCCTTCGGCTATTTCGACTGGGGCGCCATGCTCATGCATGCGGATGCGGGCATGCTGACGCCCGGTGTCGTCTTTGAGTATCTCAGGAACACCGGCGGCACGATATTGATCATCGCGGTCGTTCTTTTCGGTCTTGGCGCGCTGAAGGCGCGCGGCACGCTGACGAGAGGACTGGACGTCGCCTTGATGGCGTTCTTCCTGGCCGCGAACCCGATGCTGACGCGTCCGATCTCCGCGGCGATCCATCCGAACCCGCTGCATGATTTTCTGTCCACGCAGTTCGTCGACATCACCGCGCTGACAAAGCCGGACAGCGTGGCCGCGGCACCCAAGAACCTGGTCCATATCTTCATCGAGAGCGCCGAGCGCACCTACATGAACAAGGCGGAGTTCGGCGACGTCATGGATCCGCTGCTCGAATTCGACAGGCGTGGCCTTTCGGCGGCCAACATGGTGCAGCTCGCCTACACCAACAACTCGATCGCCGGGATGGTGGCCGCGAATTGCGGGGCGCCGTTGCTCATAACCTATTTCACGACCCGCCAGTATTTGGAGGAGCACCCGCAATTCCTGCCGGGCCTCACCTGCCTGGGCGATGTCCTGAAGGCGCGCGGCTACCAGCAGAGCTTCGTCTCCGGCTGGCCGCTCGGCTTTACCGGTCAGGGGTCGTTCTATGCCTCGCATGGCTATTCGTCGCTGTTCGGCGGTCCCGAGGTGGTGGCCGCCGTCGGTGGCCCGGGCAGTGCGTTCGGCGCCGACGACGCCCAGGTCCTGGACATGAGCCTGGACGTTCTGCGGCGCGCAGGCCAAGATGGCAAGCCGTTCGCGCTGACGATCGCCGTCAGCGGCGGCCATGCCATGGATGGCTATCTGACCGGCAAATGCATCGGCAAGACCGGGCTGTCTCCGCAAGTTCCCAATATTCTGCATGCGGTGAAGTGCACCAACATGCTCATTGCGGACTTCATCCATAAGGCCGAGGCCGAGGGCCTGATGGACGATACCGTCCTGGTGCTGCAGAGCGACCACCTCAGCGCGCCGAGCACCGTGACGGATCGCTTGAACAGGTATGAGCGGCGCAACTATTTCTCCGTCTCCGGAGACGGCATTCCGGCCAGCACCCATACCGGGCTTTCGGGCACGATAGACATATTCCCCACCATACTGGACGCGCTCGATGTATCGCTCCCGAACGACCAGGCGGGCTTCGGCGTGTCGCTGCTGTCGGACCGGCCGACGCTGGCCAGCGCTTTCGGCGAAGCCCGATTCGATGATGCGATCTATGCCGAGGATGTGCTCGTCAGGTCGTTCTGGCAGCCGAAGGCCGTGCCGACGGGTCCGGCGGCTGATGCGCGGTGACGCACGGGTAAGCCAGAACCCGAAAATGATGCGGAAGCGCCGGATGTAGCCGCCGCGTTTCATGCGCGCAGGTATCGAACCTTCGCGCCTGTCAGGCAATTGCCACCATATTGGGGCAATTCACCGCTTCGCACTTGTCCCGGAATTGCTCTAAATGGGCTCGATCGACGAAGCTGCCGGTGTCTCCCACGGAAGATGTCGCGCAGGATAGCACGGACACTGTCCCGAAAGACCGGAAAGGACTGAAACCGATGAGCGAAGACCTTCCTGTCCTGTCTCCAGCCGAAGCGCGGATACTCGGCTGCCTGATCGAGAAGAAGGAACTGACGCCGGACGTCTATCCGCTGACGCTCAACGCCGCGCTTGCCGCGGCCAACCAGAAGACGGCGCGCGAGCCGGTGATGGCACTTGAACAGACCGAGGTGCACCGGGCGCTCAAGCTGCTCGAGCAAAAGGGGCTGGTGCGGCAGATGTTTGCTTCCCGCGTGGAGCGCTATGAGCATCAGATGGCGCAGCGCTTCTCGCTGACCACGCCACAATCGGCCCTGCTTGGCCTGCTGCTGTTGCGCGGGCCGCAAACGGCGCATGAGCTTCTGGCGCGAGCTGAGCGCATGGCGCGGTTCTCCTCGATCGAGGACCTGCGCGGCGAACTCGACATGCTGATCGGCCGCCGGCCGCCGCTGGTCCAGGAAATCCCGCGCGGCCCGGGCCAGCGCGAGGACCGCTACGTGCATCTCTTGAGTGGGCCGGTGGACGTTGCCGCAATGGCGGTTCAACGGAGCGCGATATCGATGCCTTCTTCCGATCTCGAAGCGAAACTGGAAGCGCTGGAGCAGGAAGTCGCGGCCCTTCGAGCTCGGCTCGACGCGCTGGGCGCTTAACAGTCAACGGAGACGTCGGCGCGAGGCCCCCCTCTCTGTCCTGCCGGACATCTCCCCCTCAAGGGGGGAGATTGGCGGTTCCAGCGCTGGCGCTTCTCTTGCAAAGTTGGTGATTTGCGAAAGCCGGCATGACATCTGATCAGAGAGGGGGGCGAAGGATCGCTGCCCCTCAGATAGAAACGCTAATCACCCCAACTTGGCGTCGAGCGACACCTTGATCGCACCCAGCGCTTTCGACACCGGGCATTCGGCCTTGGCCTTCTCGGCCAGTTCCTTGAACTTCGCGGCATTGATGCCGGGCACCTTGCCGACCAGCGTGATGGCGCTGCCGGTGATGCCGGTGCCGGGCACCAGCGTCACCACCGCCTTGGCGTCGAGCTCGGCCGCCGGCGTGCCGTTTTCGGCCAGAAAGTGCGAGAGCTGCATGGCGTAGCAGCCGGCATGAGCGGCCGCGATCAGCTCTTCCGGATTGGTGCCGGATTTGCCGGTCTCGTCCTGGAAGCGCATCTTGAAGGAATAGGGCGCGCCTTTCAGGGCGCCGCTCTGCGTGTCGAGCGTGCCCTTGCCCTCGGTGAGATTGCCTTTCCAGACGGCGTTTGCGGTGCGGTCCATGGAGTCCTCCTTGGTTGTCATGACCTTGTCCGGGGGAGCCCGGCGTCGGGTCAACTATAGCGCGGGCGGTCGCGAAGACCACTGCGCTGTTTGCACCACGCGGTGATGACAGCGCAGTGCGGGCCGAAAAAATAACCGTACAAAAATGTCGACTTCCATCCGGCCCGGCCGTCCTGCGTTTGGCCATGTCATCGGTGGCCGGATGGAGGTTTTCATGGACGATCTGTTTTTTACCCTTTGGCAAAGGCCGGGCCGAAGGGCCGGGCGAAGGCAAGACTTCTGGCTCGATACGCCGGCCTCCGGCCTTCACCGTCTTCTGGCCGCGCTCGCCATCATCGGAGCCCTGGCCTGTCTTCTCGAGCACGCGGCCGCCGACAAGGCTGACACCCCCGTCACCGCATCCTATGGTTCATCGCAGCAAGGGAGCCCGAAATGAAATATGTCTGCCTGGTCTATGGAGAGGAAAAGGATCTCTACGCACTTACCGCCGAGAGAGGCGCCAAGCTCAACGCCGATTCGCTGGCCTATGACAGGACACTGGACCAGCAGGGCAAGCTGATCGTCGCCGAGGCGCTGCAATCGGTGACATCGGCCAGGACGGTGCGCCGGCGCGGCGGCAAGCGCCTTGTCACCGATGGACCGTTCGCCGAAACCAAGGAGCAATTGCTCGGCTTCATCATGGTCGAGGCCGGCACGCTCGATGAAGCGCTCGACATCGCCGCCGGCATCCCGCTGGCGGAGATCGGCACGGTCGAGGTGAGGGCGGTCTACGACATACCGGGGTCATAAGAGGCTCAAGCTCGGCCGCCGCGCCCGGCAAAATCAGGCTTGTTTATCCGCCTAAACTTCACCAGCCGGGAATTGAATTTTCTTCACGCAAGGCAACTCTTGCGTGTTGAAGCAAGGCCAGGGTTCTCCTATCGTCGCAGCGATTTTGAGGGGATTTCGATATGCCTTTCCTGATTGCTATCCTTGGCGCGTTGGGCGCGGCGGCGTTCTGGTGGTACCGGATGAAGGCCATGAACGACGCCGCGCGCGAGGTCGCCGACGTCGTCGGGCGCGTGCAGGGCAACATCAGGCGCAAGAAGCTGCGCAAGCAGGCCGCGTTGTCGCCCCTGACGGCGATCGACGATCCCGTCGTGGCCGCCGCGACGCTGATCACTTCGATCGTCTCCGAGGACGGACCCGTCCTGCCGCAGCGCGAGGCGGTGATCCGCGACGTGATTTCGCAGATCGCGGACGGGCCGAAGAAGACCGACGAGGCCGTCGTCTACGCCAAGTGGGCGGCCTCGCAGATCGACGACACCACCATCGTCATCGACAAGCTGGCGCCGTTCCTGCGCGAACGCCTCGACCCGCATGAAAGGGAAGACCTTCTGCAGATGGTCAACCGGGTGGCGCAGAGCGGCGAGCAGCGTCTCAAGATTGCCGACCAGCGGATGCTGAGGCTGCGGCAGAAGCTGGGTTTCGAGGTGAACTGAGTTCGGAATTGGCTGAAGCCGCTGCGTACCGGCTAATCTCGGAGCCGGACACTCTCAGATCGCCTCGCCTTTCAGCAGCCTCGGCGTGCCGGCGGACAGGCCCGAGGCCTGGCGGATGAAGAAGTCCTTCAGGCGCGGCATGCGCTCGACCAGGCCGAGGCCGATGTCGCGCACGGCGCGCAGCGGGGCGATGTCGTTGGAAAACAGCCGGTTCAGCACATCCGTCGTGACGCCCATCTGCACGGTGTCGAAGCGGCGCCATTGCTGGTAGCGCTCGAGCACATCGAGCGCGCCGATGTCCTGGCCGAGCCGGTCGGCTTCGACGATCACCTCGGCAAGAGCCGCCACATCCTTGAAGCCGAGATTGAGGCCCTGGCCGGCGATCGGGTGGATGCCGTGGGCGGCATCGCCGGCGAGCGCCACGCGTGGCGCGACGAAGGCGCGCGCGATGGTCAGGCCGAGCGGCCAGGCGCGCGGCTTGTCGGCGACGCGGATTTCTCCAAGCTGCAGGCCGAAGCGCTGTTCGAGTTCGTGCTCGAAGACGAGATCGTCGCCTTCGACCAGCGCCTTGGCGTCTTCGGCGCGCTCGACCCAGACGATGGAGGACCGGTTGGTGCCGTCCTCGCCGGATTTCAGCGGCAAGGTGGCGAAGGGACCGGCCGGCAGGAAATGCTCCTCGGCGCGGCCATTGTGCGGGCGCTCATGGGCGACCGTGCAGACGATGCCGGACTGGCCATACTCCCACTTGACCGTCTTGATGCCGGCCATGTCGCGCAGTTTCGAATTGACGCCGTCGGCGGCGACCAGAAGCCTTGCCGTCAGCGCGGCGCCGTCGGCCAGATGCACCGTGAGGCCGGCGCCGCTGGTCTCGAAACCCTGCACGGCGATGCCTTCGATGATGTCGATGCCGAGCTTTTCGGCTCTTGTGCGCAAGGCGCCGTTCAGCGCCCGGTTGGCGACCATATGTGCGAAAGGTTCGCCCGGCGCGACCTCGCCGCCGAACGTCAAGAAGACCGGACGCACGGGATCGGCGCTGCGCGAATCGGTGATGATCATCTCGGTGATTGCCTGCGCCTGGGGCGCGATCTCGGCCCAGACACCGAGCTGGTCGAGCATGCGGCAGGCGGCGGCGGCAATCGCCGAGGCGCGGCCGTCCCGCTGCCAGGCGCCGGAGGGCGCCGCATCGACCAGCGCCACGGCAAGGCCCGGGCGGGCCTGCTTCAGCGACACGGCGGCGGCCAGCCCGACGTAGCCGGCGCCGGCGATCAGCACATCGAGCCCGGCTCCGGTCTTGGCGTGTGCCTTGCGTTCCATCGTCCTGGCTCCTCTGTCAACCGCCCTGGCCGTGCCGTTCGGACCTGCGCCCTTGACGGCTCGTCCGTCCTGTCGGAAACCGCCATAGCAATTTTGCGGCGAGGTCACAAAACATGACGGCGGCGATCGACGAGCTTCTGCGCATTCTCGACCTCGAGAGGCTGGAACACAATCTGTATCGTGGTCGCAGCCCCCAGGTGGAGTGGCAGCGTGTGTTCGGCGGGCAGACGATCGCCCAGGCGCTGGTGGCGGCGCAGCGGACGGTGGAGCCGGACCGCTTCGTCCATTCCCTGCACGGCTATTTCATGCGGCCGGGCGACATCAAGGTGCCTATCATCTACGAAGTCGACCGCATCCGCGACGGCGGCTCCTTCACCACGCGGCGGGTGCTGGCGATCCAGCACGGCCAGGCGATCTTTTCGCTCGAAGCCTCGTTCCAGGTCGACGAAAAGGGTCTCGAACACCAGTTCGCGCTGCCTGACGACGTGCCGCCGCCGGAAGGGCTGAAGACGCAGCGCCAGCTGCTCGAAACCGCCGACCGGGTGCCGGAAGCGGTCCGCCGCTTCTGGGCGCGGGAGCGGCCGCTGGAACTGCGGCCCGTCAACCTCCAGCACTATGAGAGCCGCGACAAGCTGCCGCCGCGCCAGAATGTCTGGATCCGCCTTGCCGGACCCGTTCCCGACGACCGCGCGCTGCAGTCGGTGCTGCTGGCCTATCTCTCCGACATGACGCTGCTCGACACCTCGACCTTCGCGCATGGGCGCGGCCTGTTCGATCCCGACATCCAGGCGGCGAGCCTCGACCATTCGATGTGGTTCCACCGGCCGCATCCACTCGACGGCTGGCTGCTCTACGCGCAGGATAGCCCGTCGAGCTCGGGATCGCGCGGTTTCAGCCGCGGAACGCTCTATGCCCGCGACGGCACGCTGATCGCCTCGATGGCCCAGGAAGGCCTCATCCGGCTCAAGCGTTGAGCAGAAGCCGGCGAATTAGGCATTTCAGAAAAATTGCATAATTTTTAAGCGCGCGTTGAGCCGCGGGCCCTGGCGCTGGCCGGCCTCGGCCACCTCATTCCCTTTGTTTACAACAGGTTAACACGCCGCTTCGGCATCTGGCACGGAGCTTGAATCCTTTGGAGCACTCTCCGGCTCCTTGGGATCGGTGCAGTCGTGCAAACGCGGGGGACCGCAACAGCAAAGGGTGAAACCTTATGAAAATCGTGATGGCAATCATCAAGCCGTTCAAGCTCGACGAGGTGCGCGAAGCGCTTACCGCCGTCGGCATCCAGGGCCTGACCGTCACCGAAGTCAAAGGCTACGGGCGTCAGAAGGGGCATACGGAAATCTATCGCGGGGCGGAATACGCGGTCAGCTTCCTGCCGAAGATCAAGATCGAGGTCGCGGTCGGCGCGGACATGGTCGACAAGGCCGTCGAGGCCATCACCGCGGCCGCCAAGACCGGCCAGATCGGCGACGGCAAGATCTTCGTTTTCGGCATCGACCAGGCGGTGCGCATCCGTACCGGCGAAACCGACTCCGACGCGCTCTAAGCGGCGAACACGTATTCCAATGGAGAGTTCAATGAATATTCCTTCCACCTTGAAGACTACGGGACGGGCTGCCCTTCTGGGCTCGCTCGCTCTCGCGGCATTGGGCAGCGTCGCCGCCTTCGCGCAGGAAGCTGCCGCGGCCGCGCCGGCCGCTACGCCCGCCCCCGTGCTGGACACCGGCAACACCGCCTGGATGCTGACGTCCACGGCGCTGGTGCTGATGATGACCATCCCCGGCCTGGCGCTGTTCTATGGCGGCATGGTGCGCAAGAAGAACGTGCTCGCCACCATCATGCAGAGCTTCGCCATCACCTGTCTGGTGACGGTGCTGTGGTTCATGTTCGGCTATTCGCTCGCCTTCTCCACCAATGATTCGGCCGGCCTGAACAACTATATCGGCGGCTTCTCGAAATTCTTCCATCATGGCATCACGGTCTCGACGCTGTGGGCGCCGGGGGTGGCGAACATTCCTGAGTTCGTCTTCTCCATGTTCCAGATGACGTTTGCCATCATCACGCCGGCGCTGATTGCGGGCGCCTTCGCCGAGCGCATGAAATTCTCGGCGTTGCTGATCTTCATGACGCTCTGGCTGCTGTTCGTCTACGCGCCGATCGCCCATTGGGTGTGGGGCGGCGGCTTCCTGGGCTCGTGGGGCGTTCTCGACTTCGCCGGCGGCACGGTCGTCCACATCAACGCCGGTGTCGCCGGCCTGGTCTGCGCGCTGGTCCTGGGCAAGCGCGAAGGCTACGGCACCACCAACATGGCGCCGCATAACCTGGTCTATTCGGTGATCGGCGCCTCGCTGCTGTGGGTCGGCTGGTTCGGCTTCAACGCCGGTTCGGAACTTGCGGCCGACGGCGTTGCCGGCGCGGCCATGATGAACACGCAGGTCGCGACCGCCGCGGCGGCGCTTGCCTGGATGTTCGCCGAATGGATCGTCGCCAAGAAGCCTTCGGTGCTCGGCATCATCTCCGGCGCGGTGGCCGGTCTCGTCGCGGTGACGCCGGCTTCCGGCTTCGTCAACCCGACCGGCGCCTTCATCGTCGGCATCGTCGCGGGTGTGGTCTGCTACCTCTCGGCGGTCAAGGTCAAGCACGCTCTCGGCTATGACGACTCGCTCGATGCCTTCGGCGTGCATGGTGTCGGCGGTGTGGTCGGAGCGCTGCTGACCGGCGCGCTCGCCGATCCGGCGATCAACGCGCTCGGCAAGGGCGCCTCGGTAGTCACCCAGTTCTACGGCATCATCTTCACCATCGCCTGGACCGCGATCGCCACCTTCGTGATCCTCTACATCGTCAAGGCGCTGGTCGGCCTGCGTCCGACGACACAGGAAGAAGTCGAGGGCCTCGACATTTCCCAGCATGGCGAAGTGGTGCCGTAAGGCAGGCTTGGCCATGGGCCGGCGGAACCCTCCTCCCGCCGGTCCCCCCCATATCCGGGCAGTCCCTATGGAAACCACCGTCGGCGGATTGCCCTGAAAACCCAATCCCGTCGTGACGCTCTCGAAAGGAGCTCACGCATTGAGGCCCGGAGCGATCCGGGCCTCTTTTTTTGAAGTCTCCGCATCGATCACATTCACTTGATCCCGTGGGGATGAAACATCGCCGGGGCCAGTCCCGAACTGTTGTCACGGTCGTCGTTTTGGCGATCGAAACAACAAGGGAAGGAACCAGCAGATGAATATCAAGAATATCTTCCTCGGGGCACTCGCTCTTTCCATGGTCAGCGGCGTTGCACTTGCGGGCGCGCTCGACGACCCTGACAACATGGCGCCGTTCTTCACCGATTCCAGCATGAAGACCATGAAGCCGATGGAAGATTTCAAGGCGGCCTTCATGGCGATGCCGAAGGAGAAGCAGGACGCCATGATGAAGGAGTGCCAGGACGCGGCGATGAGCAAGGCCCATGCCGAATTCTGCGGCAATCTGAACAAGCTGGGCGGCGCCAACAAGTAACAGCCCGTTTCGCTCCGACGTACGGATGGCGGGCCGGGCGGCCCGCCATTTTCGCGCCATGCATCGTTGGCCATGCAATCCGCGTGCGGGAGCGCGCGCCGCAGCCTTATAGTTAATGCGCCCTTAACCTTCCCACGCATAGTCTGGCATCCGAATCTGCCGGAGTGCGTCGTGCGCTCGGGCCAGGCACGCACAGACGAGGAAGAGGCATGCGTTCAGGGGCTTCAGCACCGCTCGCGCTGACCGACACGGGGCACGGCATACAGGCTTTCGCGCGGCGCCAGGCCGGCCGGCTGGTCGGCGCCGGGCTGTTTGCCTTCGTCGCCTTCGGGGTCGCCAGCCTGGCAACCTGGAACGTCGCCGATCCGAGCTTCTCGCATGCCACAGCCAATCCCGTGACCAACGCCATGGGTTATGCCGGAGCCGTGTTCTCCGACCTCGCCATGCAGTTCTTCGGGCTTGCCGCCGTCGCGGCGCTGGTGCCGGCCGTCATCTGGGGGTACCTCCTGTTTTCGGCGCGCGGCGTCGACAGGCTGCCCAAGCGCGGATTGTTCTGGTTCGGTTTCGCGCTGCTGGCCGCGGCGATGGCCGGCTGCATCGTTCCGCCCAAGACCTGGCCGCTGCCGACCGGCCTTGGCGGCGTCTTCGGCGACATGGTGCTCAAGATTCCCGGTGTCCTCATCGGCGGCTATCCGACCGGACTGATCGCCAGCGTGCTTGCCGTGCTGCTGGCGGCTCCGACGCTGTGGCTGTTCGCCTACGGTTCGGCGCTGATCGGCCGCAAGAACGGCTTCGCGGTCATGGAAGAACCGGCCGCCGCCGACCCGCGCGAGGACGAGCTTCTGTTCGAGAATGACGAGGACGAGGGCGACGAAGGCATATTGGCGCTCGGCGCCATCACCCATTGGTGGCTCTCGTTCCGTGCCTGGATGCACCGGCGCGCGGTGCGCCGCAGGCAGGAGCGCGACGAATACGAGCCGGAGATGGAGCCGCGCGCCAGCGGCTGGCGCCGCGCCGCCGAACGGGTCGAATCGGCCGAGTTCGCCGAGAGCCGCATGAGCCAGGACGGCCGCGCCCGCGTCGAGCCGGAATTCTTCGCCGCCATGGTCAACGACCGCAGCGCGTCAGTCGATCCGGACGACGACGATGTCTTCGGCGATCGTTTCGATGGTGAGGAGGATATCGATCTCGACGACGAACCGGTCCAGCGTCGGGCGCCGACGGCCAAAGTGCAACAGTTCCGCTCCGACGCCGCCACCCGCGTTGCCGCCCCGGCGCCGCGCCCGGCCCCCGGCGCCCGCGTCCAGCGCGAGGCGCAGACATCGCTGATCGGCTCCGACAAGTTCGAGATGCCGTCGCTGCATTTCCTGTCCGAACCGAAGAATGTGGCGAAGGACCCGAGCCTGTCGAAGGATGCGCTGGAACAGAACGCGAGGCTGCTCGAAGGCGTGCTGGAGGACTTCGGCGTCAAGGGCGAGATCATCGCGGTGCGTCCCGGCCCGGTGGTCACCCTCTACGAACTCGAACCGGCGCCCGGCATCAAATCGTCGCGCGTCATCGGCCTCTCCGACGACATCGCCCGGTCGATGAGCGCCATCGCCTGCCGCGTCGCCGTGGTGCCGGGCCGTAACGCCATCGGCATCGAACTGCCCAATGCCAAGCGCGAAACGGTCTACCTGCGCGAAATCATGGCCAGCCGCGACTTCGAGACGACCAAGGCGAAGCTGGCGCTGGCGCTGGGCAAGACCATCAACGGCGAGGCCGTAATCGTCGATATCGCCAAGATGCCGCACGTGCTGGTCGCCGGCACCACCGGCTCGGGCAAGTCGGTCGCCATCAACACCATGATCCTGTCGCTGCTCTACCGGCTCACCCCGCAGGAGTGCCGGCTGATCATGATCGACCCGAAAATGCTCGAACTTTCCGTCTATGACGGCATCCCGCATCTGCTCACCCCCGTCGTCACCGATCCGAAGAAGGCCGTCGTGGCGCTGAAATGGACCGTGCGCGAGATGGAGGACCGCTACCGCAAGATGTCCAAGGTCGGCGTGCGCAATATCGACGGCTTCAACGCTCGGGTCAGCCAGGCGGAGAAGAAGGGCGAAAGAATATCGCGCACCGTGCAGACCGGCTTCGACCGCCAGACCGGCGAGGCGATCTACGAGACGGAGAATCTCGATCTCGAGCCGATGCCCTATATCGTCGTCATCATCGACGAAATGGCCGACCTGATGATGGTCGCCGGCAAGGATATCGAAGGCGCCGTGCAGCGCCTGGCGCAGATGGCGCGCGCGGCCGGCATCCACGTCATCATGGCGACGCAACGCCCGTCGGTCGACGTCATCACCGGCACGATCAAAGCCAACTTCCCGACCCGCATCTCCTTCCAGGTGACGTCGAAGATCGACAGCCGTACCATTCTGGGCGAACAGGGCGCCGAGCAGCTGCTCGGCATGGGCGACATGCTCTACATGGCCGGCGGCGGCCGCATCCAACGCGTGCACGGTCCTTTCGTTTCCGACGACGAGGTCGAGAAGGTCGTCGGCCATCTGAAGCTGCAAGGCGTGCCGGAATATCTCGACGCCATCACCGAGGATGACGACGAGGAGGACGACGAACCTTCGGGCAAGGGCGGCTCGGGTGGCGGTGGCGGCGGCAATTTCGAGGATTCCGACGATCCGTACGACCAGGCGGTGGCCGTGGTGCTGCGCGACGGCAAGGCCTCGACCAGCTACATCCAGCGCCGGCTCGGCATCGGTTACAACAGGGCTGCCTCGATCATCGAGAAGATGGAAAAGGAAGGCATTGTCGGCCCGGCCAACCATGCGGGAAAACGCGAAATCCTGGTGCCGACCGAAGAGGACAAGTTCTGATGGCGAGGCCGGCGGCAACCTTGAACGATCCGGCGCGTTGAAGCGACGGAGCGGCGTCGCCGCCGCCAAACTTCAGCCCAACTGGGGGTCCAGGACAGCGGCGGATACAGGAATCACCAAGAGAGTGACCGACATGAAAAACCAGTCTTCAACGCTCGGCGATTTTGCTCCCACACGGCGGCAATTCCTCGGCCTCGGGCTTGTCGTCGCGGGGGCAGCCGCCATCAATGTGGTGCCCGGATTCCAGTTGCTGGCCTCGGCGCAGGCAGCCGTGCCGCCGGCGGCGCAGAAGATCGCCGACCATTTCTCCTCGGTCAAATCGATGAGCGGCGAATTCGTGCAGTTCGCGCCCAACAACCAGCAGACCGGCGGCAAATTCTTCCTCGAACGGCCGGGCAAGATTCGTTTCAACTATGACGGATCGTCGAATTTTCGGGTAATTTCCGATGGCAAGTCGGTGGTCATCCTCAACAAGAAGCTGAATACATCGGATCTCTATCCGCTGTCGAAGACGCCGCTGAAGCTCTTGCTCGACGACAGGATCGACCTCTCCGGTGGCCGCGTCCAGAGCATCAAGGAAGAGAGCGATCTCACCACGATCCAGCTGGCGGACAAATCGGTCTTCGGCAATTCGAAGATCACGATGATGTTCGATCCCAAGACCTATGAACTGCGCCAGTGGACCATCACCGATGCGCAGGGCAAGGACACGACGGTGATGATCTACAACGTCAAAGAAGGCGTCAGCTTCGCTCCCGACACGTTCGCCATCGACTATACGGCCAATCGCGAGCTGAACACGAAGACCCGGTAAGCTTCCTTACCCGGTTTTGTCAGGACCCGCGCTTGAGAGGGGCCGTGAGGCCGATCACGCTGCTTGTGTTTCCGGCGCGCGGCTGGCAGTAGTTCGGCGACCTATCGCCGGACCCGCCGCATGCCCTTTTCCATCGCCACCTGGAACATCAACTCGGTTCGTCTGCGCATGCCGATCATCGAGCGGCTGCTCGATGAATACGCACCCGATGTGCTGTGCCTGCAGGAGACGAAAGTCCCCGACGAACTGTTTCCCGAGAAGGCGTTCCGCAAGCTGGGCTATCAGCACATCGCCTTTCATGGCCAGAAGGGCTACCACGGCGTCGCCACCGTGGCGCGGCGGCCGATCGAACTGGTCGAGAAGCGGCGCTTCTGCGAGATCGACGACAGCCGGCATCTGTCGGTGACGGTCCGGGCCGGCGGCAAGACGATCCTGCTGCACAATTTCTACGTACCGGCCGGCGGCGACGAGCCGGATCCCGAAATCAACAAGAAGTTCAGGCACAAGCTCGATTTCGTCGCCGAGATGAACGCCATCCGCGCCGAGCATGGCGAGGTATCGGCTTCGGTGCTGGTCGGCGACCTCAACATCGCGCCGCTCGAACACGATGTCTGGTCGCATAAGCAACTGCTCAACGTCGTCAGCCACACGCCTGTCGAGACGCAGAGTTTCGAGGCTATGCGGCTCGGCGGCGGCTGGGTCGACCTCATGCGGCTCAATGTGCCGCCCGAGCAGAAGCTCTACACCTGGTGGAGCTATCGCGCGCAGGACTGGGAAGCCTCGAACCGGGGCCGGCGGCTCGACCATGTCTGGTCTTCGCCCAACCTTGTCGGCGCCTTCGCCGGCTACGAGATCCTGAAGGCGGCGCGCGGCTGGGACCGGCCATCGGACCATGTGCCTGTCATCGCGCGCTTCGATCTCGACTGAGGGGTCGCCGCTAAAAGACGGTCTGTCGAGATCCTTCGCGCCCCCCCTGTCCTGCCGGACATCTCCCCCACAAGGGGGGAGATCGGCAGACTTGGCGCTCCGCTCGATCTTGCAACATCAGTGATTGGCGAAAGCCGGGACAACACCCAATCTCCCCCCTCGTGGGGGAGATGTCCGGTAGGACAGAGGGGGGCGCTGTCCCGCCAGCCTTCGAGGTTCTGTAGCGCAGTAGCAGCCTACCCCGAAAACCGTGGTGCCAGCTCCTCGATGCGGCGGATCATGGCCTGGAATTCCTCGGAAATGCGCTGGTGCAGTTTCACCGCCACCTCGGGATATTCCTCCAGGATGCGGCGGAACATCTTGCGGCTCAGCCTGATCACCTCGGCATCGGTGGCGGCCGAGGCGCTTGTCAGCCGGCGGGTGTCGGCGATGAGCGCCAGTTCGCTCAGCATGGTGCCGGGCCCGGCGGTGCCGATGGCGATGCGCTCGCCATCCTGTTCGCGGTAGAGCGCGATCCTGCCTTTGACCACGACATAGGCCGAATCGGCCTCGTCGTCCTCGCGGTAGAGCTTGCGGTCGGCGTTGAGCAGCGTGGTCTCCGCGCCGAAGGCGAGCAGGCGCAGCTGTTCCTGCGTGAAGCCCTCGAAAAGCCTCACGGCGGACAGGATGCGGATGTCGTCATCCAGCGCCATCTCTAGCTGCGTCCCCGAACGGTCAGTCCAATCCCTCCTTCACGAGTGGATCCCTAATCCCCTAACAGGATCGCACCCGAAAGCGGCCCCGCCCAGACCGCATATCCCTTGAGCCTTCGCAATTCCGGACGGAAAACCGCCCATACTTTTCCTGGAATTGCCCATTGGATAATGAAATGTTTAAGGAACCAGCTTGTAGCCGCCGCTTTCTGTCACAAGAATTTCCGCATTGGAAGGATCGCGCTCGATCTTCTGGCGCAGCCGGTAGACATGGGTTTCCAGCGTGTGCGTGGTAACGCCCGAATTGTAGCCCCAGACCTCCTCCAGCAGCACGTCGCGCGTCACCACCTTCTGGTCGGCGCGATAGAGATATTTGATGATCGAGGCTTCCTTTTCCGTCAGGCGCACCTTGGCGCCGCGCGGGTCGATGAGCAGCTTCTGGCTGGGCTTGAAGGTGTAGGGACCGACCGAGAAAGTGGCGTCCTCGCTCTGCTCATGCTGGCGCAGCTGGGCGCGGATGCGGGCCAGCAGAACCGCGAAGCGGAACGGTTTCGTCACATAGTCGTTGGCGCCGGCCTCGAGACCCAGGATGGTGTCCGAATCGGTGTCGTGGCCGGTCAGCATGATGATGGGCGCCTTGTAGCCGCCCTTGCGCAGGATTTTCACCGCCTCGCGGCCATCCATGTCGGGCAGGCCGACATCCATGATGAGCAGGTCGATGAGGCCGCCGCGCGCCGCCGTGACGCCTTTTGCCGCAGTCGCTTCCTGCAGCACATCGAATTCCTCGTAGAGGGACAGTTGCTCGACCAGTGTGCCGCGCAGGTCGTCATCGTCGTCGACGATCAGGATGGTGCGTGAAGTCATGGATCAATCCGTTGTTTTGAAAAGTGAATTCAGTTGACCGCTGCGTATTTATGCGGAAGCTGGCCGGCACAACAGCCGATCACAGTGATTTGTTCCGTGGCACGATCATACAAGAAAAAACGCGATCGCAATGCAGCCGGCGCAATTTTGGTAAAACAGCTGCGTGTGCTGACCGTGAGGGCGCGGCCCGGCAACCCCAGCCAGGGCCTGCTGCAGGCCGGAAAAACCGTGTTTGCCTGCGCGCTGGGGCGCGGCGGCATCTCGGCCGACAAGCGTGAAGGCGACGGTGCGACGCCGCTCGGGCCGATGCGGATTCTTTCGGGGTATTTCCGGGGGGATCACTTCGCCGCGGGGCGCCGGACGCGGCTGGCGATGGCGCCGATCGGGCCGGATCTTGGCTGGTGTGAAGTGCCTGATGACCGCAACTACAACCGCCCGGTCAAGATTCCCTACGGCGCCAGCCACGAACGCATGCGGCGCGACGACCGCCTCTACGACGCCTGCCTTGTGCTCGACTGGAACATCGCGCCGCGCCGCAGGGGACGCGGCAGCGCTATCTTCTTCCACCTGGCCCGCCCGGATTTCACGCCGACGCAAGGCTGCGTCGCGGTGACCGCGCGCACCATGGCGCGGCTGCTGCCGCTGCTGTCGGACCGGACGGTGGTGAGGGTGGTGAGGTAGGCAGTAGGCAGTAGGCAGTAGGCAGTAGGCAGTAGGCAGTAGGCAGTAGGGCCTTCTTTCCAATGCCTATTCCCTTACCTTCTCGGCTGCTGCCAGCCTATGTCCAGCAGACCGAGCCTGCCGGTCTCGCGGTCCATGGCGCGGGATATGTCCGTGCGGGCGGCACCGATGTCGCGCAGCTGGCGGTCGGAGAGGTCCTCGACGTTCTGGTGGGGAAGATTGACCGCGACCCTGGTCTGGCGCAGCCAGTCGCGGACCGCCGACAGCCAGGACGGCCGGGCCGCGTAGGCCGGGTGAAGAGCGATGTGAGACATGATTATTTCCGTTCTTCCGGACATCAAATCCGGTTTGATAGTGGTTTGATGTTCACATCATGCCTCATTGAAATCGTGGGAGGAAACGAGTAGTTTTTTCTCGATCATCAAGTTTTCTTTGAGGATAAGATGGGCCGCTCGAGCCAAGACCCACGCTGATGGCGACCCTGCTGCCGGGAACGCGGGCGCTGAGGACGCTGGAGGCGGCGGCCAGGCATCTCAATTTCACCCGCGCGGCCGATGAGCTCGGCCTGACGCCGGCCGCCGTCAGCCATCAGATCAAGGAAATCGAGGATCAGCTCGGCATCGTGCTGTTCGCCCGCACCAGCCGCACGATCCGGCTGACCGAGGCCGGCACGGTGCTCTACGAGGCGGCGACGGACACGCTCGACCTGCTTGCCCGCGCGGTCATGCGGGCCCGCAAGATGGCGCGCGGGACCGAATTCCTGAAGGTGACGCTGGACGCGCAGTTCGCGGCGAAATGGCTGATGCGCCGGGTCGAGGATTTCCGCAAGCAGAAGCCTGGCATCGAGCTCAGGTTCGACATCGCCTACGGGCTGCGCGATTTCGACCTCGACGATGTCGATGTCGGCATCCGCTTCGGCGCCGGCAAATATCCCGGGCTTTACGCGCACCGCCTGTTCGACAACATCATCATTCCGGTGTGCAGCCCGCGCCTGCTGGAGTCGGGACCGCCCTTGCGCGAGCCGCGCGACCTCTTCCATCACACGCTCGCCCATATCGAATGGGCCCGCCAGGGCGTGACATGGCCGAACTGGCGCATGTGGATGGCGGCTGCCGGCGTCGACGACTTCGACGACAGCCGGACCGTCGTTTTCGGCACGTCGACCGATGCCGTCCAGGCCGCGCTCGACGGCAACGCCGTCGCGCTCGCCGATTTTGCGCTGGTGGCGAACGATCTGTCCGAAGGCCGGCTGGTGCGGCCCTTCGAGCTCAGCATCAGGGTCGCGCCGGAATTCGCCTATTTCCTGGTCTATCCCCAGGCGATGGCCGACGATCCGCGCATCGTCGCCTTTCGGGAATGGATCCTGGAGGAAGTGGCCAGGACACCCAGCGCCGACAAGGCGTAGGTCACCTCAGCCGGACAATGTCCAGGGGTCAGGATCGGGCGTTGTGGCCGAAGATCATCCGCGTGTATTTCTTCCACTTCCATTTCAGCTTCTTGTAGAGGAGCGGGTGCCGTTTGCTGGAAACCGACGTGTGGAACGCGCCGTTCTCGCTGCCTTGCTCGGCGATCGGCCGCTCGAACCAGAGCATCTCCACTCCGAGTTTCTCGTCCATCTGCTCGATCTGGTGATCGATGGCCGTGTATATCTTGTTTTGCTCGATCCAGGCGCAGCGGGCTTCAGCGGTCGGTCGGGTGATCAGATAGGAATCGGCGCACCTGGCATGGAGCGCGGGGTACAGTTTCTGGCCTCTGCGCAGTTTCCAGCTTGGCGTGTAGTAATTGCTGCCATTGCCGAGATAGATGACCGCCTTGCGGTTGGGATCGCCGAGTTCGGCAAGGCCCTGGCGGAACTTGGCGACAAAGTCGCGGGCGAGGAACACGTCATCCTCGAACACCAGGCAATAGGGTTGGTCTGTCTCGAGGAAATCGCGCCAGATGCCGAAATGTTTCAGCGCCAGCGACACCGCCGCCGGATGGGTGAAGCCGGGGGCCACCAGTTCATCGCGGATCTGAGGTGTGATGTCGGGCCGGTCCCACTCCGTGTAGAAATAGACCGGCACGCCGCGCCGCTCGAATTCGCGCACGATGTGCCGGCGCCGGTCGTCATAGCCCTGCTTGACGTGGCAGATGCGGGTGAACACCAGGTCACGAGGAAATCCAGCCTCATCCGCCATCGTCAGCGCGCCCGCCTCAGCCTGCCGCCGCGCCAAACCAGCCGATCACCGCGCCGATGATCAGCAGCACGCCGAGCCAATGGCCACCATCGATAAGGGTCAGGTCCCAGCCGAAATTCTCGTAGCGGTGGTTGACCGACAGCGTCGTGGCGACAAAACCCAGCCAGAGCACGAAGCCGAAGATGAGGCCCGCGAGCAATGTCGGTTCGCCGCCGGTCATCGCGCCGACCACCAGGGCCATGATGTAGGCCATCACCAGTTCGGCAATGAAGGAGATGATGAAGGGCAGCGGCGATTTCTTCATCGTCGCCGGATCGAGCCTGGCGGCCCTCAGCCACGGCTTGCTCAGGGCCATGTACCAGGCTGCGCCGAACAGCCAGGCGACGATGGTGGCGGCGACGACGCCCAGCCAGTTCACTGCGGAAAAATCCATGAGTCCCCCTCCATTTTCTGGTTTATGCAAACGCCTGTTCGGCCACGGCGTCAAGCAAGTCGCCAGACGGTCGTACGCTTGACCTCGGCATCTTCCAACGCCCGTGTCACCGGCACTTCATAGACACCAAGCGGCTCCAGTCCCGATCGCGGCAGGTAGGACCGGCCGGGGTCGCCGACGAGAATGTCAGCGCCACGCTGCTTGAGGGCGCAAAACCACGGCATCAGCCGGTCGGCGAAAGGCTTGTCGTAGAAGACATCGCCGGCCAGCACCACATCCCAGCCGCCGTCGGCGCCGATGCAATCATCGCCGAGGAATTCGATCATGACGTCATTGGCCTGTGCATTGAGACGGACGGCGGTGCCGCTGAAGGGATCGATGTCGGCGGCGGTCACCTCGCCCGCGCCAGCCTTGGCGGCGGCGATGGCGACGAGGCCCGAGCCCGAGGCGAAGTCGAGCACGCGTTTGCCCTTCACCAGGGCCGGATTGTCGATGATATAGCGTGCGAGGCCCTGGCCGCCCGCCCAGGCGAACGCCCAGAAGGGCGGCGGCAGGCCGATCCCAGCCAGTTCATCCTCGGTCCGCTGCCACAGATCGTGCGCTTCATCGGCGAGGTGAAGCCGGATTTCGGGTACATGCGGCGGCGCCATCAGCGCCGTGTTGTCGAGGATGAATTGTCTGGCGCTGTCCGGCGTCAGCAGCGTCACGGCGCTGGTGTCAGGCCGCCCATGCGGCAGACTTCCTTCCACTCGGCCGGCGTGACCGGCTGCACGGAAAGACGCCCGAGCCGCACCAGCGCCATCTCGGCGAGCTTGGGATTTGCCTTGATGTCGCCCAGCGTCGGCGGGGTCGGCACATCCTTGACCGCGCGGATGTCGACGCACTCCCAGCGCGGGTCGTCCGAGGTTGTGTCGGGATGGGCGAGCGCGCAGACCTCGGCGATGCCGACGATGTTGAGCCCTTCATTCGAATGGTAGAAGAAGCCGAGATCGCCGACCTGCATGGCCTTCATGTTGTTGCGGGCGGCGTAGTTGCGCACGCCGTCCCACTGCGTTCCGGCCTTGCCCTTGGCCTTCAGCATCTCGAAGGAGAATTTGAACGGCTCCGATTTGAACAGCCAGTAGTTCATTCTGCTTCTCCTTGGGCCCGGTTGCGGGCAACCCGAGATTAACTAGCCGCCGGCTTGTTGAAGGTCCAGTTCCACGGACGGATTTCGACGCTTTCGAACAGTCCGGCCTTGGCGTAGGGGTCGGCCGCCGACAGCGCCTGCGCACCGGGGAGATCGGGCGCCTCGACGACCACAAGGCTGCCGTTCGGCTTGCCGTCGGCGTCGAGGAAGGGACCGGCGAAGGCCAGCGTCTTCTCAGCGTTCAGCTTTTCAAGAAAGGCGACATGCTCGGGCCTCGTGTCGAGGCGCACCTGCAGGCTTGCGGGCTTGTCCTTGCAAATGAACGCGAACAGCATGTCTTCTTCTCCTCGTCTGGATCGATCGTCGTCTGGATCAATCGTCGGTTTCGGTTTTCAGCGGCCGGGTCATCAAGGCCGTCACAG
>NZ_JAFKIC010000186.1 GCF_017306585.1 Mesorhizobium sp.
ATTCGCTATTCGCTATTCGCTATTCGCTATTCGCTATTCGCTATTCGCTATTCGCTATTCGCTATTCGCTATTCGCTATTCGCTATTCGCTATTCGCTATTCGCTCAGCGATTGCGCCGCCGCTCCGCCGCCGGCTGGAACGCCACGCGGGCGTGGTACTTGCAGTAGGGACCAGTTTCGGCGGCTTCGTTGCCGCAGAAGTTGAAGTCTTCCGACAGCGGATCGCCGTTCGGCCACTTGCAGGTGCGCTCAGTCAGTTCGACGAGCTGCAGATGGCGTGAGATCGGTACCACGACATTCTCGACCGGGCGGATGTAGTGCCGTGCCACCGGCTCCGCGTCGAACTGCGCCTGCAGCGCCGTTGCGCCGATCGAGGTGGTGACGTGGCGAGTGGCCGTCGCGGCGCGCGCCACCGACTTCTGCACGCTCGAACCTTGCGTTGCCTTCTTCTGGCGTGCCGGGGTTGCGGTCGCACGGCCGCGGCCCGACAGCTTGAGCCGGTGCACCTTGCCGATGACCGCGTTGCGACTGACCCCGCCGAGCTGTGCAGCAATCTGGCTTGCGCTCAGACCCTCCGACCACAGTTTTCTTAAGAGTTCGACCCGCTCGTCAGTCCAGTTCATGAGACCGCGCTCCTGCTAAGCGTGCGGCAACCGGAATCCGTTTCCGACCCAGCACCACTGCTGGGGCAGACACCACATATATCTGGTGATTAGGTCCGCCGCACGAAATCTAGTTATTTCTCGACTACAACTACCTTATGCGCTGACTCGGTGACAAGAGTCCCAAGTGCAACACGAATCGGTTTTTTCGGTTTTCCCCAACTTGCCCGCTCGCTCATGAGCCGGCGTCTCGTCAGGGGCTTGCCGCGCGCCACTACGCGACGTTTTCGTTGACTTCATGGCCGAAAAACACGATAAGCCGCACAAGGCCGCCGCTTTGGCGGCTTTTTTGATTTTCCGGTACCGGAGACGCATATAATGAGCGGTTCGGCGCTTTACGAGACCTTTGCTCGCGCACCCCTGGCATTCGATCATGGGGAAGGCACATGGCTGGTTACCGACAAGGGCGAGCGATATCTCGATTTCGCTGGCGGCATCGCGGTCAATTCGCTCGGCCACGGCCACCCGCACCTGGTTGCCGCGCTGACCGAACAGGCGGCCAAGCTCTGGCACGTTTCCAATCTCTACGAAATTCCCGGGCAGAGCCGGCTTGGCGAGCGGCTGGCCGACGCCACCTTCGCCGACAAGGTGTTTTTTACCAATTCCGGCGCCGAGGCGCTGGAATGCGCGATCAAGACTGCGCGGCGGTATCATTTCGTCAAGGGCCATCCCGAGCGTTTCCGCGTCATCACCTTCGAGGGCGCCTTCCACGGCCGCACTCTGGCGACGATCGCCGCGGGCGGGCAGTACAAGTACCTTGAGGGGTTCGGTCCGAAGGTCGAAGGTTTCGACCAGGTCGGCTTCGACGACATCGATGCCGCCGAAAAGGCGATCACGCCGGAGACCGCTGCTATCCTGATAGAGCCGGTGCAGGGCGAGGGTGGTATCCGCCCGGTGCCGGTGCAGTCGCTGAAGCGGCTGCGTCAGCTCTGCGACCAGCACGGCCTGCTCCTGATCTATGACGAGGTCCAGTGCGGCATCGGCCGGACCGGCAAGCTGTTCGCGCATGAATGGTCGGGCGTGACCCCCGACATCATGGCGATCGCCAAGGGCATTGGCGGCGGCTTCCCGATGGGCGCCTGCCTGGCCACGGACGAAGCCGCCGTTGGCATGACGGCCGGCGTCCACGGCACCACCTTCGGTGGCAACCCGCTGGCCATGGCGGTCGGCAACGCCGTGCTCGACGTCGTGCTGGAAGAGGGCTTCCTCCAGGACGTCCAGCGCAAGGCGCTGCTCATGAAGCAGGGCCTGGCGGCGGTCGCCGATGAATTTCCCGAGGTCATCGAGGATATCAGGGGCACCGGCCTGATGCTCGGCCTCAAATGCGCCATGCCCAACACCAAGGTCAACATGGCGCTGCGCGACCAGCATCTGCTTGCGGTCCCGGCCGGTGACAACGTCATCCGCCTGCTGCCGCCGCTTACCGTTACCGACGCCGAGATCCATGAGGCGCTCGGCCGCATTCGCGCCGGGGCCAAGGGCCTGTCGGAAGCGATCGCTGCCGCCGCAGCGAAGTAATACCCGGAACCATTGCCGATGTCCCTTCGCCACTTCACCGACCTCTCAGCCGTTTCAGAGGGCGACCTGCGCTTCATGCTGACCGACGCCGTGGCGCGCAAGGCGCGTCTCAAGGCGGGCGAGCGATCGAAGCCGCTCGAAGGCAAGGTGCTGGCGATGATCTTCGACAAGCCGTCGACCCGCACGCGCGTCTCCTTCGATGTCGGCATGCGCCAGCTCGGCGGCGAAACCATCATGCTGACCGGCACAGAAATGCAGCTTGGCCGCTCCGAGACCATAGCCGACACGGCCAAGGTGCTCTCGCGCTATGTCGACGCAATCATGATCCGCACCACCTCGCACGACCGGCTGATGGAGCTGACCGAGAATGCCACCATTCCGGTGATCAACGGCCTGACGGACGATACCCATCCGTGCCAGCTGATGGCCGACATCATGACCTTCGAGGAGCATCGCGGTCCGGTCGCCGGCAAGACGATTGCCTGGACCGGTGACGGCAACAATGTGCTGCATTCGCTGCTGGAGGCCTCGGCGCGGTTCCGCTTCAACCTCAACGTGGCGGTACCGGAAGGCAGCGAGCCGGCGCAGAAACATATCGACTGGTCGAAGGCGCATGGCGGCAAGGTGACCCTTACCCGTTCGCCCGAGGAAGCCGTCGACCAGGCCGATTGCGTCGTCACCGATTGCTGGGTGTCGATGGGCCAGGAACATCGCGCGCGCGGCCACAACGTGTTCTCGCCCTACCAGGTCAACGCCAAGCTGATGGCCAGGGCCAAGCCGGACGCGCTGTTCATGCATTGTCTGCCGGCGCATCGCGGCGAGGAAGTGACCGACGAGGTGATCGACGGGCCGCACTCCGTGGTCTTCGACGAGGCCGAGAACCGGCTTCACGCCCAGAAGGCGGTTCTTGCCTGGTGCCTGGGCGCTTGATCTCCGCGGGCGCGATGCCTATCTGCGCCGCATCACGGAAATCAAGCGCGTATCGACGTATGCTCCCTCCAGGGCGGCATCGCCGCGCCCTGGAGCTTTGTCATGTTGGAAACGCATCAAGTGACTGAACATCACCCCAAACTCGGCGAGTTCGGCTATGCCGGCGACGACCATGTCGTACCCTTCGAGGTCGGCCCGCTCGACGTGCGCGGCCGCACGGTCCAGCTCGGACCGATGCTCGACGCCATTCTGGGACGCCACGACTATCCCGAACCGGTTGCCCGCCTGCTGGCTGAAGCCTGTGTGCTGACGGTGCTGCTCGGCACATCGTTGAAGTTCGAGGGCAAGTTCATCCTGCAGACCCGTACCGACGGGCCGGTCGACATGCTGGTGGCGGATTTTTCCACGCCTTCGGCCCTGCGTGCCTATGCGCGTTTCGACGCGGATAGGCTCGAGACCTTGATCGCGGCGGGTGAAACGTCCCAGCAGACTTTGCTTGGCAAAGGCGTGCTGGCGCTGACCATCGACCAGGGCGCCCACACCCAGCGCTATCAGGGCATCGTGCAACTCGATGGCGAGACGCTGGAGGATGCCGCGCGCACCTATTTCCGTCAGTCGGAACAGATCCCGACCGACATCAGGCTGTCCGTCGCCAAGCTGCTGACGCCCGCTCCCGGCGGTGCGCGCGAGCAATGGCGCGCCGGCGGTATCCTGGCGCAGTTCCTGCCGCAGTCCTCCGAGCGCATGCGCGTCCCCGACATTCACGGCGGCGACGGCGACCCGCGCGAGGATGTGCATGAACCGGCCGACAATTCCTGGCAGGAGTTGCTGGCGCTGCTTGGCACCGTCGAACCGACCGAGCTGATCGATCCCACGGTCGGTGCGGAACGGCTGCTCTATCGCCTGTTCCACGAGCATGGCGTGCGCGTCTTCGGCGGCGTTCCCGTCACCGATCAGTGTTCGTGCTCCAGGGACAAAATCCGCGGCATCCTCGAGGGCTTCTCCGCGCAGGAGATCAAGGACTCGACCGAGGATGGCGGCATCCATGTCGCTTGCGAATTCTGCTCGACGCAGTACGACTTCGATCCGGCGGAATTTGCGAAGCAGTGAGCCTTTTCCTTCTCCCCGTTTCACGGGGAGAAGGTGCCCGAAGGGCGGATGAGGGGCGGCGCCGACTTTTCGTAGATGGAAGCAGTGCGCATCGAGCGGGAAGATAAGTCTCCCGAGCCGTCGCCCCTCATTGCCCTGCCGGGCATTCCTCCCCGTGGAACGGGGAGAAAGAAGCTAATTTACCGTCCGCCTTGTTCCTGGCAGATCCAGCGAAAACGCCGGGATGGCGATATCGAACGTCTCGCCGCGCTTGTTGCGCATCGTATAGCGCCCGACCATGATGCCCGACGGCGTCGAGAGCGGGCAGCCGGAGGTGTATTGGTAGCTGTCG
The DNA here is from genome assembly GCF_017306585.1 of Mesorhizobium sp. Lineage (GTDB taxonomy): Bacteria > Pseudomonadota > Alphaproteobacteria > Rhizobiales > Rhizobiaceae > Mesorhizobium. Next base: position 4,552 of record NZ_JAFKIC010000186.1, read on the forward strand.
CCCGGATTGAGTTCGGGCTGGTCGCCGACTACACCCGGCCCGCGCACTTCCTCGACCCGGCCGGCGCCGTCGGTGATGTGCCAATAGCGCGACATCAGTTGCACGAACTCGTCCGATTGGTTGTCGATCGTTATCTGATAGCCCCAGACATAGCGGTTCTCCGCCGGATCCGAGCGATCCTCCAGGTAGAACGGCCTGACCTGCACTTCGATGTTGCGCGTGACGGCGCGGTACATGAACGGCTCCAAAACAATCAGACAACCCTCGGTGCTTCCGGCGGGCAGGTCAACCTGCGCGTCTTGTCGCGCCATGCCTTGAAACGCAGGTGCCGGCAAAGAATGTCATTTAAGTGACACACGAGAATGATGGTGTGCGCCAAGCGCGCGACTCGGCGCTCTGTCGAACTGTTGGCCCTGACGCGGGCCGTCTTTTCTGGAGTGACCAGATCTCGATGGAACTCAGCCTGATAGCCGCCTCGCTTTCCACCGCCCTCATCCTGTCAAACGCCGCCAGCATTGCGCTTGCCGCCTCGCAGCTCAAACGCCGCGTCTCGATCGCTCCACCGGCTGGCCGGGCGCAGCCGGTATCGATCGTCGTGCCCTCGCGCGGCGTCGAGCCGTTCACGCACGAGACGCTGGAGCGCGCTTTCACACTCGACTGGCCGCGCTATGAACTCATCTTCTGCGTCGCCCATGCCGACGATCCGGTGGTCAAGCTGATCCGTGCCGCGATTGGTCGCTTCCCAAAAATCCCGGCAAGGCTGTTGATCGGTGACGATCGCGTCAGCGCCAATCCCAAGCTCAACAACTGCGTCAAGGGTTGGGAAGCCGCGCGACACGACTGGGTCGTGCTGGCCGATTCCAATGTGCTGATGCCGAGAGACTACATCCAGCATCTGATGGCGGCATGGCGGGCCGATACCGGCCTCGTCTGCTCGACGCCGATCGGTTCGCGTCCGGATGGCTTCTGGGCCGAAGTCGAATGCGCCTTCCTCAACACGCTGCAGGCGCGCTGGCAATATGCCGGCGAGGCGCTCGGCCTCGGCTTTGCCCAGGGCAAGAGCATGCTGTGGAACAAGCCGATGCTGGACGCCAATGGCGGCATTCGCGCGCTGGCGGCCGAGATCGCCGAGGACGCCGCCGCCACCAAGCTGGTGAACAGCCTTGGGCTGCGCGTCAATCTCGTCGCCGCGCCTTTCGAGCAGCCGCTCGGACGTCGCACGCTTGGCGAAATCTGGTCGCGCCAGGCACGCTGGGCGCGGCTGCGCCGCGTTACCTTTCCCCTGTTCTTCGCGCCTGAAATCCTGACTGGCGCGGCGGTGCCGCTGCTGCTGGCGCTGGTCGCGGCCGCAAGCGCTGGTTTCAGCCTGTGGGCTACCGCGATTGCTGTTCTGGTGGCCTTCTATCTTCCGGAAGCCGCGCTGGCATGGTCCAAGGGCTGGTACCTGTCATCACGCTCGCTCGCGGCCATGATGGCGCGCGACCTGATCCTGCCCGCGATGTGGGCACGCGGCTGGCTCGGCGGCGCCGTCGACTGGCGCGGCAATGCCATGACCATCGGCACCAAGGCCGCCGAACTTGAGGAGACCCCTTCGAGCGCCTGACCGAAGGGCCGGCGCTCCTCAACGAGCCTTACTTTACAGCTTTCAGCGCCTGCGCGATGTCTTCCAGAAGGTCGTCGGTGTCCTCCAGCCCGACCGACAGCCTGAGCGTACCAGGCCCGATGCCGAGTTCGGCGCGGGCCTCGTCGCTCAGGTTCTTGTGCGTCGTCGTCGCGGGATGGGTGATCAGGCTCTTGGCATCGCCGAGATTGTTGGAGATCAGCACGATATCGAGCGCGTTCTGCAGGGCGAAGGCCGCCTGCTTACCGCCCTTGACGTCGAGGCAGATCAGCGTCGAGCCGCCTGACATCTGCTTCTTGACGATCGCCGCCTGCGGATGGTCGTCGCGGCCGGGATAGATGACACGGGCGATCTCAGGCTGTTCGGCCAGGAAGTCCGCGATCTTGCCGGCGCTCTCCGTCTGCTGGCGCACGCGCAGCGGCAGCGTCTCGAGACCCTTCAGCAAGGTCCAGGCGTTGAAGGGCGACAGGCTCGGACCCGTATGGCGGAAATAGTCGTGCAGGTTCTCGTCGATCCACTTCTTGTCCGACAGGATGACGCCGCCCAGGCACCGCCCCTGGCCATCGATGTGCTTGGTGGCCGAATAGACGACGATATGGGCGCCGAGCTGCAACGGCTTCTGCTGCAGCGGCGTGGCAAAAACGTTGTCGACGACGAGCCGTGCCCCGATGGAGTTGGCGAGCGCCGCGACGGCCGCTATGTCGACCACTTCGAGCGTCGGGTTGGTCGGGCTTTCCAGGAAGAACAGCTTGGTGTTGGGTCTCACCGCTTTCTCCCAGTTGGCGATGTCGGTGCCGTCGACCAGCGTCGCCTCGATCCCGTAGCGCGGGGCCAGCGTCTCGACCACCCAGCGGCAGGAGCCGAACAGCGCGCGGGCCGCCACGATGTGGTCACCGGCCTTGACGCTGCATAGAAGCGCTGCCGTCACCGCCGCCATGCCCGACGCCGTGGCGCGTGCGTCCTCGGCGCCTTCGAGCGCGCACATGCGCTTTTCGAACATGTCGACGGTCGGGTTGGCGTAGCGCGAGTAGATAAAGCCAGGCTCCTCGCCCTTGAAACGGGCTTCGGCGGCTTGAGCCGTCTCATAGACATAGCCCTGGGTCAGGTACATCGCCTCGGCGGTTTCACCGAAGCCGGAACGAAGCGTTCCGCCATGCACAAGTGCGGTCTGAGGCTTCCAGTTGCGGGTCTTCTTCGTCATCGTCCTGTCCCAAACACAAAAAAACCGGCCGCGAAAAGTCGCAACCGGTCCATACGGCCTTGCGGCCCGACGGTCCTTTAGCGACTTGTTTAACGTGGCTGCAAGCCGACCGGCCAAATCACCACGGGATAACGACCCTTTAGACCCGCGCCGCGCTTGCGTCAATTGCCGGCTTCATTAAGAGGTTTGTACCAAGGCAGGTTCCGCAAAACCGCCCGGCGGTTTTGCGGCGAGAACCTGCAACGAAAGCGACCCGTCTTGGAGCGGAGCCAGACTTTGCGGCAGACAGGCATTCTTCCCGATCAGGACATTTCGGCGCTGTTCCAGTCCGGCGCCCTGAAATCACCGCGCGCCCTCGATGCCGACCAGATCCAGCCGGCCAGCCTCGATCTGAGGCTGGGCGACAAGGCGTGGCGCGTGCGCGCCTCCTTCCTGCCCGGTCCCAACCACACGGTCTCGGAGAAGCTTGACCGGCTGAAGCTGCACGAGATCAATCTCGCCGAAGGCGCCGTGCTTGAAACCGGCTGTGTCTACATCGTGCCGTTGCTGGAGAGCCTCGCCTTGCCGGGGACCATTTCGGCCTCGGCCAATCCCAAGAGTTCGACCGGGCGGCTCGACATCTTCACCCGCGTCATGACTGACCGCGGGCACGAGTTCGACAAGATCGCCGCCGGCTATCACGGCCCGCTCTATCTCGAAGTCAGCCCGCGCACCTTTCCGATCGTGGTGCGCACCGGTTCGCGCCTGTCGCAGATCCGTTTCCGCACCGGCAACGCGCTGCTCTCGGAAGCCGAACTGCATGAACTGCACGGCTCCCAGATGCTTGTCGCCACCGATCCGCCCAACATTTCCGGGGGCGGCATCGCGCTGTCGATCGACCTCAATGGCGACAGGGACGGGCTGGTCGGTTATCGCGGCAAGCACCACACCGGCCTGGTCGACGTCGACAAGCGCGCTGCGCAGGACGTGCTCGATTTCTGGGAACCGATCCACAAGAGCGGCGCCGGCGAACTGGTGCTCGATCCGGACGAGTTCTACATACTCGTCAGCCAGGAGGCGGTGCATGTGCCGCCCCTCTATGCCGCCGAGATGACGCCCTTCGACCCGCTGGTCGGCGAGTTCCGTGTTCACTATGCCGGCTTCTTCGATCCGGGTTTTGGCCATTCGGCAGCAGGAGGCACCGGCAGCCGCGCAGTGCTGGAGGTGCGCAGCCACGAAGTGCCGTTCATCCTCGACCACGGCCAGATCGTCGGCCGGCTGGTCTACGAGCATATGCTGAAGCGCCCGCAGGCGCTCTACGGCACCGATCTCGGCTCGAACTACCAGGCGCAGGGCCTGAAGCTCTCGAAGCATTTCCGCGCAGCGCGCTGAGGTCGAAGGGCACCGCTTTCCTTCTCCCCTTGTGGGAGAAGGTGGCCGAGCGAAGCTCGGTCGGATGAGGGGTGTTCCAGCTTGGCAATGACGGCACTCCGTCGCGCACCCCTCAACCGTCTCGGCGCTACGCGCCGATCCACCTTCTCCCACAGGGGGAGAAGGGGAAGCTGGTGCTACAGCGCCGTCACCACCACCTTGATCGGCTTCTCGATTTCCAGCGGGTTGCGGAGCGGCAGCCCGAAATCCCCGGCCTCGATCTCGAATATATCGCCGGCTTCTGTATTGACGCCATCGGCGAAGGACAGCGTTGCCGTGCCGAACATGTGCACATGCACGTCGCCCGGCTGGCGGAACGCCGAATATTTGAAATGGTGATGTTCGAGATTGGCGATGGTGTGCGACATGTTGGCTTCGCCCGAGAGGAACGGCTTCTCCCACAGCGTGTTGCCGTCGCGCACGATGCGTGAGGTGCCGCGGATGTCCGCCGGCAGGTCGCCGAGCAGGATCTCCGGTCCGAACGAGGCATTGCGCAGCTTGGAATGGGCAAGGAAGAGATAGTTCACGCGCTCGGTGACGTGGTCGGAGAACTCGTTCGACAGCGTGAAGCCGACGCGGAACGGCGCGCCGTCATCGCCGATGACATAGATGCCGGCGATTTCGGGCTCTTCGCCGGCATCCTTGGCGAAGGCCGGCGACACGAGTGCCGCGCCCGGCGCTACCGCCATCGTGCCATTGCCCTTGTAGAACCATTCCGGCTGCACGCCGACCTGGCCCTTGGCGGGTTTGCCGCCTTCGAGCCCCATGCGGAACATCTTCATGGAATCGGTAAGCTGCTCCTCGCCGTCGGTGTTGAGCTTCTTGTGCATGGAATCGCGCGTCGCCGCAGAGCCGAGATGTGTCAGTCCGGTGCCGGTCAGGTGCAGATGCGCGGGGTGGGGATGGTTGATCGGCGACAACAGCCGGCCTTTCTTGTAGGCGGCGTCGAGATCGACAGTTTCGCCGAGCCCCTTGCGCTCGATCAGCGTTGCCAGGCCGACGCCGGTGCGGGCGGCCTCCATCGCCAGCGAATAGACGCTGCGCGCGCCATTGATGACACGGGTCTTGCCGCCGTTGCGGGCAACGACGCGAATGGTCTCGGCGTCGTCGAGAATCTGCGAGATCAGCATGGTCAGTCCTCTCTCATGTGTCTTGGTTCGGGTGCCTCTCGGCAAACCCTTACCTGCGCGGCTCGGACATCGCCGCGCCACGGTTGAAATTCTTGGTCCGGATTGCGCTCGCGGGCCCGGTCCCCGGGGGACTTTCTGATGCCGACAACTTGCCGGCAGCGCCGCGATCGTATGCCTCCTGCTTGCCTCGCCTAAGCCCGTCAGGCCTTGTTCTTGTTGTAGACGTCGAAGATCACGGCGCCGAGCAGGACCAGGCCTTTGACTACCTGTTGCCAGTCGACATTGACGCCCATGATCGACATACCGTTGTTCATCACGCCCATGATGAAGCCGCCGACCACCGCGCCGATAACCTGGCCGACACCGCCCATCGCCGAGGCGCCGCCGATGAAGACGGCGGCGATGACATCGAGCTCGGAGCCAAGGCCCGCCGCCGGCACGGCCTGGCCGAGGCGCGCCGCGATGATCAGACCGCCGAGCGCCGACAGCACGCCCATGTTGACGAACACCAGCAGCGTCAGCCGCTCGGTGTTGATGCCCGACAACTGCGCCGCCTTGGGATTGCCACCCATCGCATAGATACGGCGGCCGATGGTCATGCGCTTGGTGACGAACACGAACAGCGAGATCAGCACGCCCATCACGAGCAGCACCACCGGCAGGCCTCTGTAGCTCGCGAACTCATAGACCAGGAAGAGCGCCAGCGCGCTGGCGACCAGCGTCTTGACGACAAACAGGGGGAAGGGCTCGGCCTCATAGCCATGGCGCTCGCGCTTGCGCCGGGTGCGGAGCCCGAAATAGGCGTAGGCCAGCACGGCGATCAGGCCAAGCACGACCGTCGTCATGTGCAATGTCAGGCCGCTGCCCATGATGGTCTTGCCGGCGGCGTTCACCGTCGGCGGGATCAGGGTCAGTGGACCGATCACATCCGGAATGAAGCCGGAGCTCAGCGCCTTGAAGCCGTCCGGAAGCGGTCCCACCGAGGAGCCGCCGCCCAGCAGCGCCTGGCAGATACCGCGGAAGATCAGCATGCCGGCCAGCGTCACGATGAAGCTCGGTATCCGGTGGTAGGCGATCCAGTAGCCTTGCGCCGCGCCGATCAGTCCGCCCACGATCAGGCAGACGATTGAAACCACCAGCGGATTGCTGAGCGGTCCGAGTTGCCAGATGACCATCATGTTTGCCGCCAGCGCGCCAATGAAACCGGCGACCGATCCGACGCTGAGGTCGATATAGCCGGAAACGATGACCAGCAGCATGCCCAGCGCCATCACGATGATGAACGAGTTCTGCTGCACCAGATTGCTGAGGTTGACCGGCTTGAACAGCGTGCCCGACGTCGTGAACTGGAAGAACAGCATGATGACGATCAGCGCGATGATCAGACCGTACTCGCGCAGGTTCGTCGTCAGCGCCGAGACGGCAATACGTGGTCGCTGTTCGTCGGTGACGCTGCCTTGCGGGGCGGGGGCGCTTTCGGTGCTCATGCTGCTTTTCCTTCTCCCCGAACGATGGCGCGCATTATTTTTTCCTGGCTTGCGTCCGCCGCCGGCATTTCGCCGACGATGCGCCCTTCGTTCATGACGTAGATGCGGTCGGTGATGCCGAGGAGTTCCGGCATTTCCGACGAGATGACCACGATCGCCTTACCTTCCGAAGCGAGGCGCGCGATGATCGTGTAGATTTCGTACTTGGCGCCGACATCGATGCCGCGCGTCGGCTCGTCGAGGATCAGCAAATCCGGATCGGCGAACAGCCATTTGGACAGCACCACCTTCTGCTGGTTGCCGCCCGAAAGGTTGCCGGTCAACTGATAGACGCTGGAGGCGCGGATATTGGTCTTCTTGCGATAGTCGTTGGCAACGGCGAGCTCGCGCAAATCGTCGATGACGCTGTGTCGCGACACGCCGCCGAGGTTGGCCAGCGTGATATTGTGCTTGATGTGGTCGATGAGGTTGAGACCGTAGGTCTTGCGGTCCTCCGTCACGTAGGCGATGCCGTGCTGGACTGCCTTGCTCACCGACGAGACATCGACCGGCTTGCCGTTGAGCAGCACCTCGCCGGTGATGCGGCGGCCATACGAGCGGCCGAACAGGCTCATGGCGAATTCGGTGCGGCCGGCGCCCATCAGCCCGGCAATGCCGACGACCTCGCCCTTGCGCACGTTGATGTCGATGCCCTTGATCACCTGCCGTTCGGCGTGGATCGGGTGATAGACCGACCAGTTCTTCACTTCGAACACGACCTCGCCGACGTGAGGCTCGCGTGGCGGATAGCGGTCGTCGAGCGAGCGGCCGACCATCGAGGTGATGATACGGTCTTCGCTGATGTCTTTCTTGGCCAGCGTCTCGATGGTGCGGCCGTCGCGGATGACGGTGACCTTGTCGGCAACCCGGTTGATCTCGTTCAGCTTGTGCGAGATCAGGATCGAGGTCATGCCCTGGCGCTTGAATTCGAGCAAAAGGTCGAGCAGCGCCTGGCTGTCCTTCTCGCTGAGCGATGCGGTCGGCTCGTCGAGGATCAGGAGCTTGACTTCCTTGCTCAGCGCCTTGGCGATCTCGACCAATTGCTGCTTGCCGACGCCGATATTCGTGATCAGCGTCTTGGGGTCCTCCCTGAGGCCCACCTTTTTCAGCAGCGCGCTGGTGCGCTCCTCGTTGGCGTCCCAGTCGATGACGCCGTATTTGGCGTGCTCGTTGCCGAGGAATATGTTTTCGGCGATCGACAGCATCGGCACCAGCGCAAGCTCCTGGTGGATGATGACGATGCCCTTGTGTTCGCTGTCCTGGATGCCCTTGAACTGGCATTCCTGGCCTTGGAAGATGATCTGTCCGTCATAGGTGCCGGAGGGATAGACGCCCGACAGAACCTTCATCAGCGTGGATTTGCCGGCGCCGTTCTCGCCGACCACAGCGTGGATCTCACCTTCCTCGACGCTGAGGTTGACGTTCGACAGCGCCTTTACGCCGGGGAACGTCTTGGTGATGTCGCGCATCTCCAAAATCGTCGAGGTCATCAGGCAAGCTCCTCCGAGGCCGGCAGCAACAATACCGGGGTCGCTTGTGAACGGAAAGGGGCCCTGCGTTGCGCAGGACCCCTGACTTGGCAATCGGGATTACTTCAGGTCTTCGGCCTTGATGTAGCCGGAGTCGACGACCAGCTTCTGGTAGTTCGACTTGTCGACCTCATGCGGCGTCAACAGGATCGAGGGAACGACCTTGACGTCGTTGTTGTAGGTCTTTTCGTCGAGGCCGTCGGGCTTGCCGCCCGAGAGCACCTTGTCGACCAGCTGGACGGTCGCCTTGGCGAGGTCGCGGGTGTCCTTGAACACGGTCGAATACTGTTCGCCCGTGATGATCAGCTTGACCGAGGCGGTCTCGGCGTCCTGACCGGTCACGATCGGCCAGGGCTGAGCAGCCGTGCCGTAACCAACGGCGCGCAGCGAGGCGGTGATGCCGCGCGACAGGCCGTCATAGGGCGACAGAACGCCATCGACGCGGCTGCCGTCCGAGTAGTTGGCCGAGAGCAGATTGTCCATGCGGGCCTGCGCGGTAGCTGCCAGCCAGCGCAACGTGCCGACCTTGTCCATGCCGGTCTGGCCGGACTTGATCTTGATCGAGCCGTCGTCGATCAGCGGCTGCAGGACGGAAATGGCGCCATTGTAGAAGAAGAAGGCGTTGTTGTCGTCAGGCGAGCCGCCGAACAGTTCGACGTTCCAGGGCTTGGTATTCGGGAAGCGCTCCTTGAGGCCCTTGACCAGGGAATTGGCCTGGATCACGCCGACGCCGAAATTGTCGAAGGTGGTGTAGTAGTCGACATTCTTGGTCTTCTTGATCAGGCGGTCATAGGCGACGACGACGACGCCCGCGTCGGCGGCCTTCTGCAGCGCATCCGACAGAGTGGTACCGTCGATCGAGGCGATGATCAACGCCTTCGGGCCCTTGGTGATTTCGTTCTCCAGCTGGCTGAGCTGGTTGGGGATGTCGTCCTGCGCATACTGCAGGTCGACCGTGTAGCCGAGAGCCTCGAGCTGGGACTTGACGGCGTCGCCGTCATTGATCCAGCGCTGCGAGGTCTTGGTCGGCATCAGCACGCCGACAAGACCCTTGTCGGCTGCGTGTGCCTGATAGCTCATGGCAGCGATGCCAAGCGCCGCGACTGCGGCCAATGTCTTGATGATCTTCACGTTACTCTCCCTGGTTGATGGACGCGGCACCCCGGGGGTCGCGGGCCGCGCAATCGTGCAGAAGCGCCGAGGCACTGCTGCCGACATATCGATCTCCGGTATCCTCCCATGGTTCCAAGGCGCTTGTTTCAATCGATACGATTTCTCGCGTCGGCGACTGCCACGTCCCGGAACACGCGAAAAGTGTGACCCTTTGCCATAACTGTCAAATGCGATCTATGATGGTTGCTATATCAAAGTCGATATGTGTAAAGCGAGCGCAAGGGACATTGAGGGATAGGAGGCGTCCATGGCAGAATCGCGAAATATTGATGAAATTTCAGAAGGTTACGCGGAGCAGACGGGTGGCGGCGAGACCTTGCTGCGCAGTGGCCTCAGCCTGCGCCACATGCGCATGATCGTCGCGCTCGACGATCACGGCCGGGTGAGTGCCGCGGCCCAGGTGATGAACATCTCGCAGCCGGCCGCCTCGCGCATGATCGCCGAGATGGAGGCGGTGCTGGAGGTCGAGCTGTGCGAAAGGCTGCCGCGCGGCGTCACGCTGACGCCTTATGGCAAGGCGCTGGCTAGGCGCGCGCGCTCGATCCTGCTCGAGATGCGCGAGGTCGATCGCGAGATTTCCGAACTCAAGGCCGGCAAGGGCGGTTCGGTGTTTCTGGGCGCCGTCACGGCGCCGGCGATCGAACTGGCTGTGCCGGCCATCCGCGAAATCCGCCGCATCTACCCGCGCATCGAGATCACCATGCAGGTCGAGACCTCCAATGTGCTGGCGCGCGAACTCATCGCCACGCGCCATGACTTTATCATCGCCCGCATCCCCGACGACCTCAATCCGCGCCTGTTCGAATCCCGTGTCATCGGCGTCGAGAAGGCCTGTCTGATCGTGCGTCGTGGCCACCCGCTCACCAGGGGCGGGGTGGTGCGGCTGGAGGACACGGCCGCCTATGACTGGGTGTTCCAGTCGGGCGGCTCGCCGCTGCGCCAGGCGATGGAGAGCAATTTCCTCAACCGCAACATCGCGCTGCCGGACCGGATCCTCAACACCTCCTCGCTGCTGCTGACGCTGGTCATGGTTGCGCAGTCGGACGCCATCGCGCCGGTCTCGGTGCAGGTGGCGAAGTTCATCCAGAATCCCGACGGGCTCGCCGGTGCCATCGACGTCGTCCAGACCGAGTTCGACATCGAGGTCAGGCCCTACAGCCTGATCACGGTCAAGAACCGCGTGCTGTCGCCCGCCGCCAAGATGCTGCACGATTTCATCCTGAGGGAGGTTGGCTGATGCGCGGGCAGGTGACGACCTTCGATACCCGGCCGATGAGTACCGGAGGTGAAGAGGTTGCCATCTGGTATGTTGATCGGTTTACAATGGCCGTAGATTCTTTGCTGGACTGGCGAGCGGGGGGACGTGAGAGCGAACGTCGTCATTGTCGAGGATGATCCGCTCGTTGTCGCTCATGTTGGACGCGGCGTGGCGGCGCATGACGGCTTGTCGCTGACTGCTACCGCCGGCACGCTGGCCGGAGCGCGCGCCCTTCTCGACGAGAAGGTGGACCTGTTCATTCTCGATCTTGGCCTTCCCGATGGTAGCGGGATCGAATTGATCGAGGAAATTCGCGCACGAGGCGATTCCGAGCCGAAAATACTCGTCCTCTCGGTGCTGGGCGATCAGGATACGGTGCTTGCGGCGGTACTGGCGGGAGCGGACGGCTATCTGCTGAAAGACATCGACAGTCTCGATATCGGCCAGCAGGCCGCCGATGCGTTGACCGGCGGTGCGCCATTGTCGCCCAGCATCGCCGGTTATTTGCTGCGTCATCTGCGCCGGCAACGGGAGGATGCCAAACCGGATGATGCCGATCCGCCGCTGTCACCGCGCGAAATCGAACTGCTCCAGCTTCTGGCGCGCGGATACAGCAACCGGCAAGCGGCGGCCGAACTCGAAATATCGCCGTATACGATCGGCGATCATGTGAAATCGATCTACCGCAAGCTCGGTGTGAGCAATCGGGGCGAGGCCATGGTGCGCGCCTTTCGCAGCGGGTTGCTACGCCTGTGACCATCATGCCCCGGCTGACGGGATGGCGCCGCGCGCTGGCGATTATTCTCGGCGCGCAGCTGCTGTTCTGGTGCGCTTATGCGCTCATCGTCGCCGGCCTGCAGCCCGCGGGCACGCTGGAGGAATATCGCTTGCCCGCGGCGCGTGCGCTGCTGGCGTCCGAGCCGGCCGAACTGGGCGCCTACGCTGCCGGGCTTTCCGAGCCGGCCGTGCTGCGAATCCCAGGCTGGCAGCCCGTGGTCCTGCGTCCGGCGCAGGCGACCTTGTTGTCGCGCGCGGAGACGTCGGCGGACAATGAGTGGTCGCTCACCTGCCGGGAAAATCCCTGCCCAGAGGCAGCAACGGCCTATGCGGGGCCTTTCGACCGTATGGATGAGGCTGCCGGTTGGGAGAAGTTCCAGCGTTTCGACATGGTATGGTTGGTCGTTGTAACGGAACTGATGATGGGAACGGCGCTGCTGGTCGTGTTGCCGGTCAACAGGTTTTCGCGGCTCCAAGGTATCACCGGCCTGCTGCTCATTTCGGTGGGCATCGACGCCTGGCTCACCACCTTCGGGGCACAGAGCCTGCCCTATGTCTGGTTTCCGTTGCTGCGCTACGGCGTGGAATATCTGATGTTGACGCTGGCAGCGCTTGCCGTGAACGCCTTTGCCGGCTGGCGGCCGCGCGAGGCATGGGCAGCCTGCGGCTGCTTTGTCGTCGCCTTCGTTACAGTGATCGGGGCCATGATCGTGGGGCCTGGTGCTGCTGTTGTGGTGCCCTGGCTAGATGCGATGGCGCTGACCTTGCTGTTGGGATATGGCGTTCTGGCCTTGCTGCGGATGGGACGGATAGCCCCAGGGCCGGCGATCCGGGTTCTGGCGATACTGCTTGTCGCTCTTGCCTCGATCGGCTTCGACCTGTTTCTCCTGCCGCCGCCAACCGGTTTTGCCTTGCAGGCCTCGGTCCTCGCACCGCCATTGACGATGTTCGGCATCCTGTTCGAGATCGCTCTGCAGGGACACAGGCTCAACCAGGAGGCGGAGGAGGCGCGCAGCGATCTGGAACGTCAGGTGCTGGAGCAGGATGCGAGCCTTTTGCGCTCCTCGCGATTGTTGCGCCATCAGGAACGGCTGATCGCGATAGATGCCGAGCGTCAGCGTCTGCTGCGCGACATGCACGATGGAGTCGGCGGTATGCTGACGCACCTTCTCCTCGATGTCCGCGAGAACAGGCTGACCTCACGGGAAATCGAGCAGGGACTGCAGTCTTCGGTCGACGACCTGCGCAACATGGCCAGTGCGATCGACGCGGGCAACGAACCGATCGACGAGGCGCTGGCGATGTTCCAGGAGCGCATGGCACGCCGTCTTGCCCGGTCCGGCATAGTCCTGAACTATCGCTGCACGCTCACGGCCCCGGCGCCGAGCCTCGACGTGCGGCGGCTGCTCAGCCTCTATCGGCTGTTGCAGGAGGGCATCGCCAACAGTTTGCGCCACGCTTCGGCCACAAGGATCGAGCTCGCGGTGAACCCGGGTGACGATGGCGCCATTGTCATCGCTCTGTCGGACGACGGCATGGGATTCGACCCTCAGACGGCCTCAGGCGCTGCCGGCGAAGGACGGGGGCTTGCAAACATACGCCGTCGGGCTGGTCAGATGGACGGACGAATAGAGATTGAAAGCGCGCCCGGCCGCGGCACGCGGCTGACCCTGGCCATCCCGACCCACGCCGCGGGACGAAAGGCCTGATCGCCGCGTCAAAGGGTGGCCAGCGCGGGACTTGAGCGTCTGTCGCCTCCAATGTCGGGGGAGAGCCGGCCGGAATGCCGGAAGCGTGCTACCTGGTTGCCGGGCGAAATGCCGGATTTACCATAATATTTTGCCGATACTCCCTCGAACGCGGGATTGATGTGTCCGCCGCCCCGGCGGAAAAGATCATCAACGACTCCGATGGCGGATCGGGACGCAAATCAATGAAATCGCGGTGCCGCTGACTGGCGGTGCGGGGAGGGCGCGTGCCCGCGCTCCCGTGCGCCGACACGCGGGCGGCTGCCGTGAGGGAGCATGGCAATGAAGGCAGGGCGCGGCAATAGTTCGAGGACCATCTCGCTCGGCAGGCTCTCGGTCACGACCTCGACCCTCGTACTCCTCGCCATCGTGTGCGCGCCTTCAACTGTCCATGCGCAACCGGCCTGTGACCCGGGCGGCGGGCCGTACACCAGCGGTTCGCCTGATTTCAACGGCGGCCTGACCAATGGTTGCGACGTGAATGCCAACACGGCCGACACATTCGGCGGCACTGTCGCCGCAACCTTCCGCAATGGTGCCGTCCTCAATGCGAACACGGCTGGCGCGGTCAGCGGCGGTCTGCTGCAGTTGCCGACCTTCGACGCCGTCATCAATGCGAATGTCGCCAATGCCATCACCGGTGGGACTCTGGTCATCAACGGCACCGTGAACGCATTGGCCAGCGGCGCCATCGACGGCGCCTGGCTGAGGCTCGGTGGAGACGGTGTCCTCAACATCGGGGCTGCAAACGCGACGACAGCGAACACCGACCTGGAATTCGGCAGTCAGGCAGTCAGCGCGGGAGGCCGCCTCAACCTCAACGGCCATGGCACGACGGTCGGCCGGATCACGAACTACATTCCCAGCGGACAGATCGTAAACGGCGGCGCGGCGAATGCCGTGCTGACGATCGACGGTTCGGCGCTAGGCGATTCGTCCTTCGGTGGCGTGATCGCGGACGGCGCGGGTAGCGGCACGCTCGCCTTGGTCAAGCGCGGGTCGAGCACGCTGACGCTTTCGGGGTCCAACACCTACACCGGCGGGACGCGGATAGAAGCGGGCACGCTGGAGCTCAAGGGCAACGGCACGCTAGGCGCGCCAACGGGGAAGCTCGACATCGCCAGCGGCGCCACCCTGGTCTTCGACACCACGGCCCTGACGGTCGGCTCGCTGTCGGGTGCAGGGACCATCACCCGTTCGGACTTCAACCCCGGCGTTCTCACCGTCGATCAATCCACCAACACCACTTTCAGCGGCGCCATCTCGGACTACTTCGACGAAATCAATGGCGTGACCACCATGACCGGGCTGACCAAGTCCGGCAGCGGCACGCTCACCCTGAGCGGTAGCAACACCTACATCGGCACCACCAATGTGACGGGCGGCACGCTGCTCGTCGATGGATCCCTCGGCAATGTCATGTGGGGACCCATTGTGTTGGGCACATCGTCGGTCGCGGTTGCCTCTGGAGGCAGCCTCGGCGGCGCCGGATCGATCGCAGGCGACGTATCGGTGGCATCCGGCGGTACGCTCCTGGGGCGCGCCGGCCAGACCCTGTCGATGGGGTCGCTGGCACTGGACAGCGGTTCGATCGTCGAAGTTACGCTCGGCGCACCGGGCAACGCGCGACTGTTCAACGTCGCCGGCGACCTGACGCTCGCCGGCACGCTCGATGTGAGCGACGCCGGCGGGTTCGGCGACGGTCTCTATCGCCTGTTCGACTACGGCGGGGTGCTGACCGACAACGGGATGGCCGTCGGCTCGACGCCAACCGGTTATGCTGTCGGCGATCTGACCGTGCAGACGTCTGTGGCCAATCAGGTCAACCTGCTGGTCGGGGCGGCCGGCGCCTACAGCTTCTGGAACGGCGCGCAGACCACGGCCAATAATGTGGTCAACGGCGGCACCGGCACGTGGAGCGCTGCCGGAACCAACTGGACGAATGCAAGCGGCAGCGTCAGCGGCGTCTACGATCCGGCGGCCATGATGATCTTCCAGGGCACGCCAGGCACGGTCACGGTCAGCGCGGGCGGTGGCGCGCTGGACGTGGGCGGCGGGATGCAGTTTTTCGTCGATGGATATCAGGTATCGGGTGATGCGCTGAACCTGACCCGATCCGGCGTTCCGATCCGCGTGGGCGACGGCACTGCGGCCGGCGCGGGGATGTCCGCGACCATCCTGTCAGTACTGACCGGCAGCGGCGGCATCGACAAGACCGACCTCGGCACGCTCATTCTCTCCGGAACCAATACCTATACCGGCGGCACGACGATCTCGGCCGGCATGCTGAAGCTCGACGATGGAGGCACGCTCGGCGCGACAACGGGTGCGCTTGCCATCGCCAGCGGTGGCGCGCTCGATCTTAACGGCACCAATCAGGTTGTCGGCGCGCTGTCCGGCGCCGGCAGCATCACCAGTTCCATGTCGGGCGGCAGGCAAAGCTCGCTCACGGTCGATCAGGCTGCCGGCAACACAAGCTATGGCGGCGCGATCACCGACGGATACATGACGAGCACCGGCACCGGCACCGTTTGGCTGCTCAAGAATGGCGCGGGCACGCTGACTTTGACCGGCAACAGCACATTTGCCTTCACCACCGTCAACGGCGGCACGTTGGCGATCGCGAATGGCGGCACGGTTGTGAACGAAACCAGCTATTTGGGCGAAGCGGCGGGCAGCAATGGAACGGTTCTCGTCACCGGCAGCGGGTCCGTGTGGACGACGGATTATCTGAACCTCGGCTATCGCGGTTCCGGCACGCTCACCATTGCGGATGGCGGCAGGGTCAGCGTCGGCGTGGGCACGGTCGACATGGTGCGCACAAGCTCCGGCAGCGGCACGCTTAACCTGAACGGCACGGCCGGGGCACGCGGGGTGCTGGAAACCAGCGGCGTCTGGAAAGCCCTTGATGGCGCCAAGGTCAATTTCGATGGCGGCATCTTGCGTGCCATGGCAGACGACGCCGAACTGCTCGGCCACTTTGCCGCCGGTGATGTGACGATCAAGGCGGGCGGCGCCTTCATCGATACCAACGGCCATCAGGTGGAAATCAGCTCACCGCTGGGCGGCGTCGGCGCGCTGACCAAACAGGGCGCGGGCGAACTCTACGTGATCGGGGACAACACATATGAAGGTGGCACCAGAATCGAGGCGGGGAGGCTGTTCCTTGGCGATGGCGGCACGCTCGGCGCTCCGACCGGATCGCTTTTCATCGCAAGCGGCGCTACTCTCGATCTCGGCATTACGTCGCAGACGGTCGGCTCGCTGTCGGGCGCCGGCGATATCACCAGCACGGTCACGATGGGCGCGCCCAGCCTGCTCACCGTGGATCAGGCCACCGACACCATCTTTAGCGGCGCCATCAGCAACGGCATGCAGCTCGTCAGTTCCGGCGGCGGCAGCCTTCCGGCGATTCTCGTGCCGACGGTCGTCGGGCTGACAAAATCGGGCGCGGGCACGCTTACCCTGACCGGGAGCAATAGCTATACCGGAAACACCGACGTGACCGGTGGAACGCTGATCGTCAATGGGACCTTGAACAATACCAAGGTCGCGGTTGCATCGGGCGCCGCCCTGGGCGGCACCGGCACGATCACTGGCACAGTCACAGTCTCCGGCCGTCTCTTCACGGGCTCGGGCGGATCTGGAGGTGCCATCGGCACGATGAAAGTGGTGGGCGCCGTCACCTTCGATACCGGCTCGACCTATCAGGTCGCCGCGAATGCGGCCGGACAGGCCTCCCGTCTCAATGTGACCGGACCGGCCACGATCAATGGCGGGACGGTCAGCGTGCTGGCCGGCGCGGGCAGCTACAATCCTCAGACTGACTACACGATCCTGTCGGCGACCGGTGGCGTCGGCGGTACCTTCGCCGATGTGACCAGCAATCTTGCCTTCCTCGATCCCTCGCTCAGCTACGATGCGGATAACGTCTATCTGCGGCTGCACCGCAACAATGTCAGTTTTGCTTCGTTGGGCCTGACCTCCAACCAGAGCGCCACAGGCGGCGGCGCCGAGAGCCTGGGCAGCGGCAATCCGCTCTACGACGCCATCCTGCAGCTACCCGCCACGGCTGCAGCTCGAGATGCCCTCGACCAATTGTCGGGCGAGATCCATGCCTCGGCCAAGGGCATGCTGCTGGGAGATGGCCGCTTCGTCCGCGATGCCGCCACCAGCCGCATCTCCGCTGCCTTCGGCGACGACAGTGTGGCCGCTCTGCCGATCATGGCCTATGGCGAGGGCGGCCCCGAAATGGTTGCCGCCGACACCGATCGTTTCGCTGTCTGGGGCCAGGCCTTTGGGGCCTGGGGCAGCACAGGCTCCGATGGCAACGCCGCCGCCCTTGATCGCTCGACTGGCGGCCTGCTCGCCGGCGCCGATACGACGGTCGGCAACTGGCGTGTCGGCCTTCTCGGCGGTTACAGCCATTCGAGCTTCGATGCCGGTGATCGCAATTCGACAGGCAAGAGCGACAACTATCACCTCGGCCTCTATGGCGGCACCAACTGGCGCGCCATCGCCTTCCGTACCGGCGCGGACTACAGCTGGAGCCGCATCTCGACCAGGCGCTCGGCAGCCTTCGACGGTTTTGCCGACGCACTCTCGGCCGACTATGGCGCTGGCACCGCGCAAGTTTTCGGGGAGATCGCCTACAAGGCCGATGCCGGACACTTCAAGTTCGAGCCTTTCGCCAATCTCGCTTATGTCAGCGTGCGCACCGAAGGGTTTGCCGAACAAGGCGGCCCGGCGGCGCTCACCGTCGACGGTTCGACCACCGATGCCACCTTCGCCACGCTCGGCCTGCGCGGTTCCACCGACTTCGCGCTTGGCGGCATTAACGCCACCGCGCGCGGCACGCTCGGCTGGCGTCATGCCCTCGGCGACGTCACGCCGTCGTCGACCGTCACTTTCGCCGGCGGCGATCGCTTCACCGTCGCCGGCGTACCGATCGGCAGGGACGCCGCGCTCATCGAGACCGGTCTCGATCTGCTTCTTGCCCCCAACGCCAGGCTCGGCCTGTCCTATACCGGTCAGTTCGGCGGCGGTGGCGTCGACCAGGGCGCCAAGGTCGATCTCGGCGTGACATTCTGACGGTCGCCGGCTTCGCGTACCGGCGCCCGCCGCAAGGATACCGCACGACGTCATCCCGCCGAGTAGGACGATGGAACGAGAACGGCATTCGCGCGTTCCACCCAATCGGCATGCTCGCTGGAGCCCGTTTTGGGTGAGGGAACGAGGTGCCGGTTGTCAACAACTCGGGAGGTTTTTTTTATGGAACGTCGGTTGTTTCTCACTGGACTGCTTGGCGTTGCGGGGGCCGTGGCGTTTGCGGGCGTAGTTGGCCCGGGCCGCGCGGTTGCCGGTATTCCCCAGGGCAACGGAATTCTCGATGAGCTGGACAAGCCGGATGCGGCTGTCTTCGAAGGCGACGACGGGGTGGAACTGGAGCAGGTCTCCCATCGCCGCGGACATCATCGCCGTCACCATGGTCACCACGGCCATTGGCGTCGTGGACGGCGTCGCGGCTGGAGACGGGTTTGCCGCAGCTACTGGCGCCATGGCCGCCGTCATGTCCGCTGCTGGCGCGAGCGCGTCTGGCTCTGGCTGTAACCGGATTGAAACCCTGCGGGAACCGGCCGCGCGGCCGGTTCTTCGCGGTAGCTATCACGGCCTGGAATTGATGTTTTGCAATCGGCGTCGAGCGGTTGGCGCCGATCACCAAACCGTGACGGCTTTTGGCCGTATCGGATCGACGGAATTGTCAGCTCCTGTCCGTTGAAACGCTGTTGAGGTGGAGCTGCGACCATGCCGATCGGCAATAGAGAAGAGCCCTATTTTGCGGTCTTGCGTCCGCATGCCAGGGGCACCCGGCACGCATGAAGGGCGTGGCGATACTGACCGAGGCTCGCAGCGGCTCCGAATGGCTTGGCAGCCTTGCCAACAGCACGGGGCTGTTGGGCCAATCCGCCGAATGGCTCGATACCGGCAATCTGGGGTTCAAGCCCAAATCCCTGGACGAGCTTCTGTCGGCGGCGATCGATCGCGGCGGCACCGCGAATGGCCGCTTCGCCGTCAAGCTGTTTCCCCGCCATCTCCATTGGTCGCAGGCCAAATACGGCGCCGATTTCCTTGCCGAATGCATCAGGCGTCATGCCTTGGGATTGGTCCTGCTGGAGAGGCGGGACCGGCTTCGTCAGGCTATTTCCTACTGCCGGGCCAAGGCGTCGGGCCAATGGAGGAGCACGATGAGCGGTGCCGGTACGGTCCCGCAGTACGACTTCGCCGGCATCTGCCAGGCCTACTTCCTGATCGGGCAGAGCTACGCCTTCTGGGAGGCCTATCTGCGCATAACCGGTCTGCCTTACGACCATTTGTTCTATGAGGATCTGCTGGACGACCCTCGTCCTTACGTCGCATCGGTGGCCCGGCATTTGTCGGTTGAAATACCAGATATAGGGTTCGAGACGGATTTGCGCCTGCAGCGGGATACTCTCACCGAAGAGTGGGTGGAGCGGTTTCAGGACGATGCCAGGTCGAAGGACCTGCTGGCCCATCTCCCCGAAACGGTCGCGCCGCGCAACATCGACAACCTTGCGCGGTTCCTTTTCAAGAAGCAGATGCGAATTGGCCAGGCCTAGGCCGGCAACGCATTCATCTGTTGGCTGGACAGCATGCGCGGCTGGGGCGAGCAGTGCTGGCCGGCCCCTTCAGACGGGGAGCTCGAAGGCTCCAGCGAAGCGGGCGCGCTGAATCTCAACGCGCTCGCAGCGCCTCGACGATCAGAACGAGTGCTTGTAGCCGATGGCGATGTTGAGCTTGTCGCCGGCCACGTCGTTATAGGGAGACGAGCTGGTGTCGATCTTCTTCCAGGAGTAACCGACATTGGTATAGACCGCGTTGTACGAATCTATGTTGTAGGTCACGCCGGTGGCCACCTTCGGCGTTTCCCAGGTGGTGTTGAAGGCGTTGCGGTAACGCAGGTTGAAGACATTCCATGTCCACTGCTGGTCCAGCTTCCAGTCGCCGGCCAGATACAGGGCATAGTACGGCACCTGCGCATTGGCATCGCCGTCCTTGATGATGCCCGTGTCGTGCCATGTATAGCCAAGCCCCACGCTGGGCGTGAGGGTGAAGCTGTCCGTGAGCTTGATTTTGTAGCCGACGGTCGCTTCACCGTAGTACTGGGACTTCCCTCCGGTCTTGAAGGTCGGCTGCAGCGACACGCCGCCGACGAAGTTGTTGTCGAAACTGTGCGAGACGCTGAACTTGAAATAGGTATCGGCCAGCGAGCGGGCGGTGTTGCTGCCGTTGTCGATGGCGTAGAACTCGGGGCTTCCCTCGATGGCTATTGTCCAGGTCGGCGGCGCTGGCGGTGGCGCCTCGACAAGGTCGGCCGCGAAGGCGGGTGCCGCCGTGACCAGGCACAGGCCAAGCGGCGCGATAATTCGGTACAGAAACATGGGGGGTCCCCTCAAGCTGAGATGATGTGACGGAACCCAGCTAGGCGAGCCATATTACAGGTATGTGACAATGTTCCATTGGTTCAGTCGGGCCACCGATGTCGTCTGCCACTTGGCTGAACGGTGCTTCGGGCAGACGCGGGTATTGGGTGCCGATCTGGCGGCGACACGCCGCTCGCGCCCCGGTTTTGGCGCAGAATTCAACGCCCATGTGGATTTTACCCGACCACAGCGGTCGTGATCAAATTCGCGTCACAAGCGCGTGATCGCGATCGGAGACCCCAAAATCAAGAGCGATGGAGCGGGTAGCGGGAATCGAACCCGCGCGTTCAGCTTGGGAAGCTGACAGGCTACCATTACATCATACCCGCGCTGCAGCCTCGTTATCATGACGGCATGGCTCCGGGCAATCGCAAACCGGGCGCGCATTGCTGGGCTTTAGAGGTTTATCGTGTAACAGTCGGTGCTTGTTGCCCGACCTTGGCGACCTCGCCGCCGGCGGCAAAGCTTGGCCAGTATTTCGAGATGGCGAGCGTCGCGCCGGCGGAAGAGAAATGGCCATAGTCGAAGTAGAGGAATTGCCTGGTTCCGGCATCGGCGTAGGAACAGCCGGCCGTGTCGCACAGATAGGCCAGCGGGTCGATGAACGTCGCGCCCTTGGTGAAAGGCAGTACGTGTTTGTTGATGTCGGGGTCCATGGCCATCGGCCAGGATGTATTGGCGACATGTTCCTGCCTGGCGAAGAAAGCGATCTTCTGGACATCGGCGATGAATTCTGGGGACTGGCCGATGACATAAACTTTGACCCCCATGTCACGCAGCCGGTCGACCGTCTTCTGCAGGCCGTCAAAGCCCCGGGCCTGGTAGTCCGTCCACCGGCCGCTCAGGATCACCGCCTGGATATTGGCATCATGGATGATCTGCAGCGCCCGTTCGTTGAAGCGGGTGCAGGCGGGCCGCGCGTAGGAGAAATAGGAAAGGTTGGGCGGGCAACCGGCATAGGTGTACTGGATGATGTTTGCCTGGATTTTCCCGGCATTGGTCTCCAGTCCCGACACGTAGTGGGCGGCGAAGGAATCACCCCACAGCAGCACATTGGTGGCGTAGCCGTGCGTACGGGTGCAGTCGGCGAGGTTCCAGGCCTCTATCCGGCTATCACCCTCGTTGAAACAGACGCCGTTACGCCAGTCGCCAACCAGGATCCGTTCCCGTGAGAAATCGGGGAAGCGCTGTGGAAAGCCGTTGCCGAGCATACCGGCCACGCCGCCGGCGCACAAAAGCACGATCGCCGCCGCCGAAAAGGCGAAGATCGGTAGCGGGGCGGTGAAGGCCCGCTTCTGGCGGAACGGCTGCTCGACATATTTCCACGAGAATGCCGCCAGGGCGAAGCTCGCCAACGTCATCGCGATGATCGTCGGCACCGAGACGGCCTGCAGGGAGAGATAGTGGACGAACGAATTGATCGGCCAGTGAACGAGATAGAGCGAATAGGAGATGAGGCCGATCCAGACCAGTGGCGCCAGCCGAAGCACCTGCGTGGCTATCGGGGCCGACCGGTCCTTGTGCTCCTGTCCGGCATAGATGAGCAGCGCCGTCCCAACGCAGGGGAACAGGGCATTGTAGCCTGGAAACGGATCGCTCTCCGAGATCGTCAGGAAGCCGAAGGCGATGAGGCCAAAACCGGCGAGACCGATCGTTTCCGCCGCCAGCCGGCTGGCCGGCGCCGGCGGCTTTTTCAGCATCAGCATGGCGCCCAGCGCCAGTTCCCAGATGCGTGTCGGCAGCAGGTAGAAGCCCGCGGTCGGCGCCAGCGATGTCGCCATGATCGCGAGGGCAAAGCTGGCTATCGCGATCGGCAGCAGGATCGTCAGCCAGCGCTTCGCGGCGTAGCGGTAGATCAGGAACACCAGGATCGGCGCGAAGATGTAATACTGCTCCTCGACGGAAAGCGACCATGTGTGCAGCAGCGGGCGCAGTTCGGCATCGATCGAGAAATAGTTCGTCGTCTTCCAGAAATAGATGTTCGACCAGAAGGTCGAGGCCGCGATGACGCTGAGGCTGAATTCGTGCAGATCCGACGGCAGGAGAATGAACCAGGCCGCGATGCAGGACAGCACGATGACGAAGGTCAGCGCCGGCAGGATGCGGCGTGCGCGGCGCCAGTAGAAGCGGGCGATCGAGAACTGGCCGTGCTCGAGATCGTCGAGCAGGCTGCCGCTGATCAGGTAGCCCGAGATGACGAAGAAGATATCGACACCGGTGAAGCCGCCGGGGATGGCCGACACACCGAAATGGAAAAGCACGACGGGCAGAACCGCAAGGGCACGCAGGCCGTCTATATCGCGCCTGTAATTCATTAGGCCTGTCCCTGCATCGCGGTCCAGGGCCGTCTCGTGGCGGAGCCCGACATGCTCGTCATGCGGCGATCCCCGTCATGCGAAAAAACCGTGGAGCGCGGTCTCACGGATCGTGCTCTGCAGCATAGTTTTGCTGCACTGCAACATCCGTGTCAAGGCAAATGCCTGGCCTTTGGGCTTTGCCGACGCCCGTGGGGAAAAGCTCGGCCGGCTCAGGCGCCCGGCAGGTAGATCACGGCATAGTCGTCCGCATAGGCCCGCTTCCAGCCCAGCTCCGTGAAGAAGGGAATGCGGGTGTCGTCGGCGGTCAGCAGCGCCCAGCCTATGGCGTACTTCTTCAATTGGGCTTCCAGCAGCGGCTTGCCGTCGCTATGGCCCGTCGCCTCGTCGGCTTTCGTGAAACCACCCAGGAACAGCTGGTCCGTTCTGCCGTCGATATAGGTCTTGATGTCATGGAAGATCAGCGTGCCGCCGAAGTTGTAGGAGTTCATGACATTGCCGGACAAATGATGGTCGCGCGCGTAGGCGAGGGCGCCGCTGGCCGAGGTCGTCGGGCTCGGCGCCACCTGGTAGGCGCTGCCGAGGATCGAGACCGCGGTGATCAGAAGGACAGCCGCAGCACCGCAGAGCGCGTAGAACCGGCCGGCGAAAAATCTTTCCAGCCCGTCGCGCTTTTCCGTCAGCCAGGCGCCAGTGGAAAGAGCCGGGTATTGCCGGGCGACTTCGACCGCAAGCACCAGGGGAACCAGCAGGAAGAACAGATAGACGAACCGCAGATGCGACAGATAGACATGCAAGGTGAAGACGACGAACAACGCCTTGGCCCAGCCGATCCTCAGCCTTGAGGTCAGCAATCCGAAGAGCCCGAGCAGCATCACGGCCCCCTGGAGAAGCTCTTCCTGGGCATTGAACGGCCGCCATTCCAGGATCAGCGGCACCGCCTCGTTGCCATAGGCGACGGTCAGAGTGGCCAGGATCGCCTTCACGCCATAGGGATTAAGAAGGCTGACCAGCGGGCACAGCAGGCCGAATGCAACCCACTTTCCCAAAAGCGCGGGCTTCGACAGGCCGGTGCGCGCCAGGAGATCGAGACCGGCGAAGGCGGCGATGATGTAGCTCAAGGTGAAGGTGGCGTGCAGGTTCGCCCAAAGCACCACCAGCCCGAGCAGCCAGAACGGCGGGGCCTTCTCGTCCTGCACGGCGCGAAACAGCATCGCTGTCCACACGACGATGATCGGCAATGTGAAGACATGCGGGCGCGCCGTAAAGATCGGGCTGATCAGGAAGGCCGCCGCGAAGGCCACCGCCACCGCCAATATCGGTTTCAGATGCCCGCTGAGGAACCATCCGAGCAGGAAGACGGCGAGGCAGATCGTGCCGATGATCAGAGCGGCGACGCCGTTCCAGCCGCCGGCGCTGTAGGCAAGCGCCAGCAAAACCTGTCCCAGCCATTCCTTGGCGATCCAGGGCTGGCCGGCGAACGTGTAGGAATAGGTGTCGGCGACGGGAACCGTCCGGTTTGCCAGGATGTCGAGCCCGACCTTTACATGCCACCAACTGTCGGGGTCCTGCAGGGTGGCGCCGGCAAAGGCGGTCAGCACTGTCGCCATGACAAAGGCGCCGATCAGGCAGAATATCAGCCTGATGCGCTGCGTGTCGTCGAGCGGCGAAACGGCTGGAGCGATTGCATCGGCCTTGTTCATGTGGCCTCCGATGATTTCGCCGCGCCGACGAAGACGAAATGGGCCGAGCCCAGATAGAACAGCACGGAATAGACGCAGTTCCCGGCCAGATGGACGAACGGATTTTCGATCAGCCCCGCCGACATGGCCGTCATCACCACCGCCAGGTTCGCGGCATAGGCGACCGCAAAGGTGATCGCATAGCGCGTGGCCGTGCCGGGACGAAAGCCGTCGGCGCGGCCGAACGTCCATTGGCGGTTGAGGAAGAAGCCAAGGGCGAGGCCGCAGGCATAGCCGGTCATGTTGGCAACGATGTCGCCAAGGCCGAGCCGCAGGCCGGCCAGGATGATCGAATAACCGAGCGCCGTGTTGA
>NZ_JAFKIC010000187.1 GCF_017306585.1 Mesorhizobium sp.
GGCGCGGTCTTCCCTTCTCCCCTTGTGGGAGAAGGTGGCCTCGCGAAGCGAGGTCAGATAAGGGGTGTTCCAGCCGGGCGATACAGCTACTCGAGAAAGCCCGCCCCACCAAGACGGCACAAAATTGCCGCCGTCATCGCCATGGCTGCAAACTCGTGTCGCGAACATAGGCAATGATGGTGTCGCAGACTGAATCCAGCTCCCGCAGCACATCATCATTCCAAAAGCGCAGGATGCGGAACCCCCGCAGTTTCAATTCGGCGTCCCGCTCATGATCGTGAGCAGAATCTGCGTGCTGACTCCCGTCTATCTCAACGATCAGCATTGCCTCCGCACACAGAAAGTCAGCAACGAAGCGTCCAATCGGCACTTGGCGGCGGAACTTGATCCGGTCGAGCTTTCTACCGCGCAATTCGCGCCAGAGCTTATCCTCGGCCTCGGTCAGGTCACGCCGCAAGGTTCGGGCAAAACGTCTTTTCTCCGGCAGGACGGGTTGGTGTGGCATCCCAGGACAATAAGTAAGGTTGGCGTTCACTGGAACACCCCTCATCCGACCTCGCTTCGCGAGGCCACCTTCTCCCACAAGGGGAGAAGGGAGAACCCCAACGCCAGCCCCCTAATGGCAACACGCCCCGCCATACTGCAGCTGCTCGTGCCAGTCAGGCCGACCTTCCGGCGTGAAATCCATCAGGTTCCACAGGATCTCGCAGGTGCCGATGGCGCGCGGGTCCTGGCCGGGCTCGGGCGGCGCGAAGCCGAGTTCCGACGACCAGAAGTGCCTGATGCCGTCGGCATCTCGATGGAACACCGACAACAGCGGCAGCTGCGCGCCGTCGGCGTCCTCGGCATTGTAGTCGCGCTTGAAGCTGTTGCCCGCCGCTGACACCAGCCGCATGTTGCGCCAGCCCTTGTCGCGGCCGAGCGTGAGGACATTCTCCAGCGCGGTCTTGGTCACGACGGCGAAGCTGAAGCCGGCCGCTTCGAGATGCCCGACCGCGCCGTCGAGCTGGTCGAGCAGCGCGGTGCAGGAGGGGCATGGCTGGTCCGGCCGGGCGAGCCTCGCCGTGCCGCCGCTGGTCGCCACGTCGCGGGTCTCCATGGGGTGGCGCGGAAACATCATGTTGTAGAGGATCAGCGTGTCCTTGCCGGGTGCGAACAGGTCCGACAGCTTCACCTTGGCCGGCTTGCCGCCGGCATCCAGCCCGTCGAACACATAGTCCTGCGGCACCAGCCCGCCGGGCGGCAGCGCGCGGCGCGCCTCGGCCACGGCCTCCATGGCGCGGCGCAGTTCGATTTCCTTCTTCAACAGCTTTTCGCGCGCGGTGCGGTACTTCGCGGATTCGTTGGGAAAGGTGATCATGATCGGCTCCCTGTTGTCGCGCCGGCGTCCCGGCGCGTGTGGCTCTGCCACCCAAGGACGGATCGCCGCGATCGGTTCCGACATTTTTGCAGAGAGAGAAAGCCGACATTGCCCCTCCGGCTGATCGCCTGGCGTCCGGGAGCCGCGCCTGAACGATCGAACCGAAGGAAAAGAAGACAAGGCGCCGGATATCCGGTCAACCCTCCCAGTCCACCTCGACCATGCCGAGCCTGTTGTAGAGCCGCACGGCGGCAGTGCTGTCCACCGTGTTGGTCTTGAGATCGACATGGGCGGCGCCCCGGTCGCGAAACACCGCGAAGGCGTGCCGCATCAGCGCCTCGCCTATGCCCTTGCCGCGATCCTGCGCATGGACGACGAGATCCTTGACGAAGGCCGAAGTCCAGCAAAGGGCGGCGCCCGCCAGCCGGCCCCTGTCGTCGATCACGAGGAAGCACAGCGCCGGATCGAATTCGGGATCATCCGCGATGCGCGGCCACCAGTCCTCGAACGGGCCTTCGGCGCCATCGTTGTAGACTTCGCCAAGCAGCGCATGCAGCGCCGGTGCATCGCCGGGCTCCAGGCAACGCATGACGAAACCGTCGGGCCAGTGCGGTTGAACCAGCGTCTCGTCGAGAATCCTGCGCAGCCGGATGTCGTTCGGGGCCGGCGGGCGCGGCATCGCGCTCAGGCGTCGGGCTGGGCGCGCCGCTTGCGGTCGACGCCGAGGCCGGTCGCCTCGAGCAGGCCCTTGCGCTTGGCGTCGAAATAATAGCCGGTCTGGTAGAGCCAGTCGGCCTTCTTGGCGTTGCCGTCGGACACCAGCCAGGCGCCGCGCAGATATTTGACCGCGTATTTCAGGTTGGTCTCGGCGTCGAACAGGCCCTTGGCCGGCCCGTCATAGCCCATGCCGCGCGCCGTCGCGTGCTTGATCTGCATCAGGCCCCAGTGGCCGTTGTTGTAGGCCTTGGGATTGTAGGTGCTTTCGCGGTTGACGACGTGGCGCACCAGATCGACCGGCACCTGGTAGAGCGCGGCGTATTTGACGATCAGCCGGTCGACCTCGCCGCGCATGCCGGTGGCGTGCTGTTCGGGCTCGGCGGGGCTGAGCGGCGCGGCCGGGAACTGGACAAGTGCTGCCGGATTCTGCGGCACGACATAGGCCACCTGCTGCACGCCGGGCATGACTTTCTGGCCGCCGGCGGTGGCCGGCACGATAAGGCCGGCTGTCGTATAGGTCTCGGCGGACTTGATCACCGGCAGACCTGCCTTGGCCGGCTCGCCTTCCTTGATCGGCTGGCCTGCTTTCGCCGGTGCCGGCGCCTGCCAGGCATTGGTGCCGACGACCATGATGGCGGGCACGGCCGGGCCCTTGGGCGTCGCGCCGGCAAAGGCCGCGGTCGCGGCGGCCGGCTGCGCTGCGGCCTCGCCTTCTGAAATGACGGCGGCTCCGGGCGCCGCTTCGGCGGTCTGGACAGGGGCGATGCCCGAGGATTGCGGCAGCACCGAAACCGTCTCCGGCAATGGCACGGTAAAGCCGGCATCGCTGCCGGCAACGGTCGCGGTTTCAGTCAGCGCCGGCGCGGCTTTCATCTGCGAGGTCGAGGTGCAGCCGCTCATGCCGGCAGCCGCCACGATCACGCCGATGGCGATAAGGGTTTGTTTTGCTGGCAAGCCGCGCTCGAAGTCCGGTTTGTCGGGTCGTTAAGATTTCCCTTACACCAGCGATTCCTGGTGGGCAATCGGGGCCATCTGGTGGTTTTCGGGTGGCGGGACGCGGGCAGCAATGCCATATTGTTCCCTGTATGTACCGGCAGGAATGCCGGAGTTTCGCCGCTTTGCGGAAAGGAGCGCATCATGGAAACGACGCCTTCGATCACATCAGGCCACGCAGTGTTAGAAACAGTGATCGGCTTCATGGGCATCGCCTGGAGCGAAAAGGGCCTGATCCGGCTCTGCCTGCCCGAGCGCAGCCGCGAAGCGATCGAGCGCCGGCTGATGCGCCATGCCGGCGTCTCCGCCTCCACCGTACAGCCGCCCTGGGTGGTCGAGCTCATCGCCTCGATCAAGGCCTATGCGGCCGGCGAGGATGTCGATTTCACCGGCGTTCCCGTCGACCTCGACGGCATCGACGATTTCCGCCTCGCCATCTACCGGGCGGCGCGCAAGCTGAGCTATGGCGAGACCACCACCTATGGCGAACTCGCCAGGCGCGCCGGCCACGCCGGCCTGCCGCGCGAGACAGGCGCGGCCCTTGGCGCCAATCCTGTGCCGCTGGTCATTCCCTGTCACCGCATCCTTGCCGCCGGCGGCAAGATCGGCGGCTTCTCGGCGCCCGGCGGCTCGGTCACCAAGGAAAAGATGCTGGCCATGGAAGGCGTGCGCGTCGGCCCGCCGCCGCCCGCGCAGGTGTCTTTCGGCTTTTAGGTGCCGAAACCGACATGGAGCGCGTCGCCTGAATCCGTTTCAGCGCGACGCGCTCTAATGGTGCCGCAGGAAGCGGCGACGGAAATGGTCGTTGTCCGGCCGCTTGCAATTGTAGACGGGGCAGGACTTGGTGTCGGCGCTCGGCACATAGGCGCGTGTCCTCACCTCGCCCATGGTGCAGAACTGCTGGCTCTGCACATAGCGGTCGTAGAGCGGCAGCCCCGGCACGCGCGTCGACTGGTAGCGCAGTATGACCGCGCCCTGGCGCGCGATCGTCGACTGGACCTTGCCGCAGCTCATATGGGTGGGGTCGTAGCGCGAGATGGCGTGGGCCTCGGCGGCGACCAGCGTCAGGCAGGCGGCGAGCAGAATTGTCTTCATGGTTTCCTCCCCTGATCGGCGGCCTGTGGACGGCGCGATCCCTGGCAAGGCTTTCACCAGATTAGGGCTTCCGTTGGGCAACCCCGGCATCACAGGCTTCTCACGCAGTCTTGTTTTTGGGATCAAAGCAGCCTATATCAGCCCCATTGATATTTCGGCCGATCGATCCGGGCCTCGCGATATTCGCGTTTGCTGACGTCTATCTCCAAAATCTCGATGCACACCGGCTGGATTTCGGTCCAGTCAAACTAAAGCAAATGTGAAGGACTATCAAAATGGCAACTGGAACGGTCAAGTGGTTCAACGCCACCAAGGGCTTCGGCTTCATCCAGCCCGACACCGGCGGCGCGGACGTTTTCGTCCACATCTCCGCTGTCGAGCGCGCTGGCATGTCGACCCTGGTCGAGGGCCAGAAGATCAACTTCGAGATCGAGCAGGACCGCCGCACCGGCAAGTCGTCCGCTGGTTCTCTGAGCAAGGCAGCCTGATTTTGCACGAGGCGCGCGCCGGGTGAGAGCCCGGGGCGCGCGGCAAGTCACGGATGTACTGACGGTCGCGCGAGAAGCGCGCCGGAGCGGAAAGACCCGACAAGCTGGATCAGCAGATAGCTGCCAGCCCGGACCGGACGCTCCCGATCAGGCTACCGAAAATGGGAAGGCGGGATTTATCCCGCCTTTTTATTTGCCCGCAGTTCAAACGACCGCCCTGACCGGCTTTACTCGACCCGGTTTCGCACCAGCGCCGCGGTCTGGCGCAGCCAGTCCGCCGGATCACCGCGATGGTAGATCCGCTCCGACGGTTCGATGTTGTCGAGGAACATCTGGTAGATCACCGCCCGTCTGGCCGTGGCGATCGGCGCGAGCAGGTCTGCGGCGCGGGCGGGATCACAGCCAGGCACCCTGGCCAGCCATTCGCCATTCCAGTGCCCCCTGACGGCCTCCGCGTGGTGCGGCGGGACGACCTCGAGAAAGGCCGACTGGTCAAGCAGGGGATGGCCGATGCCGCTGTCTCCCCAGTCGAGCAGTGTGAACTGTTGCCCCGTTCCGCGAAAATTGCCGGGATGGCAATCGCCATGGACGAGCGTATCCGGCAATCCGCAGGCCTGGAGTGCGGCA
Organism: Mesorhizobium sp.; assembly: GCF_017306585.1. Lineage (GTDB taxonomy): Bacteria > Pseudomonadota > Alphaproteobacteria > Rhizobiales > Rhizobiaceae > Mesorhizobium. The sequence goes on from NZ_JAFKIC010000187.1 coordinate 5,281, forward strand.
AACCGGGCGGCGAGACCATCCAAGAAACCCTGCAGCGATGCCTGTTCATCCCCTGACAGTTCCTGGCTTGTCCGCCGCACCACGTCGGCGATCGCGCCTGACAGGCTCGAACCCCTCCAATCGGGCAACCGCATCGCGCGCAATTCCTCGACCCGGCCGATCCACGAAGCCTGGATGCCGACGAGCAGTGTCACCATGCCGAGCAGTTGCGATAGTGAAGCCTCGTACATGTCGTCGCCGGGAATCTCGGCAAGCAGGGCACGCCCGTGCTCATCGTGGCCGAGCAGCGTTGGAACATGCCGGCCGGCCAACGCCGTGATGATGCGGGCCTCATGCGCGAGGAATGGCGGTACGACCTTCAGCCAGGCCGATTGGCGGCCGACGGGTATGCGCCAGACGCTGGACAGATTCCAACTGCGGATCTGCACGGGTTTGCCGGTCGGCGCCAGGCCATGCCCGGCGAGAACCCGCTGCGCCCAGGCGAGATCGGCCGCGGGCCCGCCGGGCTCCGCGTAAGCCTGGCGCAGCGGATGAGCCTCGATCTTCCCTGGCCGGATTTGCGCCGGCACGGGTTTCGCGATCTCGGCCAGATAAGTGACTTCCCCGCCAGGCCCCTGGTCGGGGCTTGCCTCAAGCAGGCGCAGGATCGTCACCTCGATGCCATGATGCTCGTGCGCGGCCCGCACTACAGACTCCACCTCCTGCCGCCAGGGAACGTCGACAGGAAATGGTGGCAAGCAGCCGACCACCGCGCCGTCCGGCGTCGACAGCACCAACCGGGCTCTGCGCTGCGGCAACCTGCTCAGCCCACCCACCCGATCGGCACATGGCCGGGGTCCGCCTCCACGCGCTTCAACCAGGCCGCCACCGCCGGATAGGCATCCAACTGGAAGCCGCCCTGCTCCGCCGTGTGCGTATAAGCGTAGAGCGCGATGTCGGCGACGCTGTAGGCACCGGCGAAAAAGGCGTTTTTCTCCAGATATCTGTTCATCACGCCGAGCGCCTTGTTGCCGCGCTCCAGCGTCACCGCCAGCCGCTCCGGCGTCGCATCGGCGGCGCGCTCGGGAAAGGTCAGCAGCGCCTTGCGCACGGCGATGTAAGGCTCGTGGCTGTATTGCTCGAAGAACAGCCACTGATAGGCGAGCCCGCGTTCATACTTGTCCGTCGGCAGGAAGCGCGTGCCCTCGGCGAGATAGAGCAGGATGGCGTTGGATTCGGCGAGCCGCCGGCCATCGTCGAGCTCGAGCAGCGGCACCATGGCGTTCGGATTCTTGGCGACGAAATCGGCCTTTCGCGTGTCGCCGGTATGCGAGCTCACCTCTATGGTGGTGAAGGCCAGGCCGAGCTTGGCCATCAGCAGGCGCGGCTTGTAGCAATTGCCGCTGTCGATCATGCTGTAGAGTATCATGGACGGTCCCCGGAGCTTGCTTCCAGGGCGATTATCGCAGCGGCGGCGGCCTCAACCAATGATTTGTTTTGGTGGGACGATGAGCGGCGCTGATGAGAGGGTGTCGCAGCCGCCGACGCGCCTAGCCGAACAGCGGCACGACATTGTTGTCCCTGCCCAGTAGCGCATCGACGGCGAGCGGTTCCTCCTTGAAGAGCGTGCCCGCAAGCGCCGGTCGGGCGAGCAGGAAACCCTGCAGCAGATCGACGCCGGCATCGAGCGCGACGCGCAGATGGTTCGGCTGCTCGATGCCCTCCACCAGCACCCTGGCGTCCTGGTCGTGCAGGCTGGAGACCAGCGGCCGGAAGAAGCGCTCGGCCGCGGCGTGACGGCAGAACTCGGCGAACCAGCCGCCGTCGATCTTAACGATATCGGGCTTGAGCAGGCTCACCCGCTCCTCGGTCGAATGGCCGGTGCCGAAATCGTCGATGGCGATGCGGATGCCGTCGCGCCGCATTTCGTGCGCCAGCCGGGCCAGCAGCGTGTCGTCCGCCGCCTGTTCGGTGATTTCGCAGACCAGCATGCCAGGCGCCAGGCCAAGCTCGCCCAGATACCTGCTCATCAGCCGGATCTCGGCCAGCGCCCGCCCCGGATGATCGTTGACCAGCGGATTGTAATTGAAGAACAGGTCGAGCCCGTCGACGCCGATGTTGGGAAAATTCCTCAGATGCAGCACCCGGCACATGGTCTCGACGAACAGCCGGTCCGTCGCCTCGACACTGTCGAAGAACGCCTGCGGCGCCACCGGCCGGCCGGCGCGGTGCGGCTCGATCAGGCCTTCGACCGCCACCGGATGCAGGAAATGGCCGTGCGGCGCGAAGATCGGCTGATAGGCGCTGCGCAGCCGGAAGTCGCCATGCACGCCATATTCGATGCCGACCTCGTCGACGAAGATCGCATCGCCGACATCGCGCCGCCGCTCACTGCTCATGGCGTCACCCTGCGTCCGAAGGCCTTGGCCGGCCGCGCCGGGCGCGGGGCGACAGGCACCGAGGCGGGCGCGTCGCTGGCGGCGGCAGCCGACGCGGGGCCGCTCCTGCCGAAGACGCGGAAACTTGTCGGCGCCAGTTCCGGGCGGGCCAGCACGTAACCCTGGACCATCGAGGCGCCGGACCGCTCGGCAAGCTCCAGTTGCCAGCCCTCCTCGATGCCCTCGAACACGGTGCGGATACCTTGCGCCTCGAAGCTCTTCACCATGGTGGTCAAGAGCGCGAAGCCAGCGCCGGATTCCATCAGCTGCGTGATCCAGTGGGCGTCGAACTTGACGATATCGGGCTTCAATTCCTTGATGCGCTTGATGTCGGAATCGTCGGCGCCGTAATCATCGACGGCGATGCGGAAGCCGCTGGCCTTCAGCGCCGCGACGAAACTGTGCAGCGTCTCCTGCGATGCCGATTTCTGCTCGGTCACCTCGCACACGACACGGCCCGGATCGATGCCGGCTTCGTGCAGCACCAGCCGCATTTCGCGCAAGGCATTGTCGGCGATCGACCGGTCGGTGAACACGGACGGATCGAAATTGACGAAGATCGACGCCTCCTGCGGCAGGCAGGCTCCGGCATTGAGCAGATGCAGCGTCCTGGTCAGCGCCTCGACATGCAGGCGGTCGGCCGCCGGGCAGGTCGAGAAGAAGCTCATCGGCGATTGCGGCTCGCCATTGCGAAACGGCCGGATCAGCCCCTCGAAGGCGGCAACCGACAGCTTGCCTTCCTTGAAGGCGAAGATCGGCTGGAAAGCGCTTTGCAGCGTATAAATGCCCCAGACACCGCTGGAGGTGCCGTCATCATGACGGATGATATGGGCGAGCCCGATGCTGCGCGACACTGTTCCTCGCTCCGCGAACCGGCGGAATTGGTGTGCGATCCTGCCATGCAAGCCTCTACCGCCCGTTAATGAACTTTCTGTTGCCAATCGCGCCTCCCAATCACGCCGCATTGACCGCGACGGCCCGCCTGGCCCAGACGAGAAGACTTGCACTGGCGGGAATCATGCGACATGAGAAGCGCCGCGGCCGCTCCTGGCCGCGCGATCCTCTTGAGGAGAGATATCCGGTCATGGCCTTTCTTGCCGACACCCTTTCCCGCGTTAAGCCTTCCGCCACCATCGCGGTGACGCAGAAAGCCCGCGAGCTGAAAAATGCCGGCCGTGACATTATCGGCCTCGGCGCCGGCGAACCGGATTTCGACACGCCCGACAATATCAAGAATGCGGCGATCGAGGCGATCCGCCGCGGCGAGACCAAATACCCGCCGGTTTCCGGCATCGTGCCGCTGCGCGAGGCGATCGCGAAGAAGTTCAAGCGCGAGAACAATCTCGACTACAAGCCCGAGCAGACCATCGTCGGCACCGGCGGCAAGCAGATCCTGTTCAACGCCTTCATGGCGACTCTGAACCCCGGCGACGAGGTCATCATCCCCCGCCCCTACTGGGTCAGCTACCCCGAAATGGTGGCGATCTGCGGCGGCACCTCGGTGTTCGCCGACACCTCGATCGACAACGGCTTCAAGTTGACGGTGGCGGTGCTGGAGAAGGCGATCACGCCGAAGACCAAATGGCTGCTGATGAATTCGCCGTCCAACCCGTCAGGCGCCGCCTACACCGAGGCCGAGCTGCGCGCGCTGGCCGACGTGCTGCTCAAGCATCCGCATGTCTGGACGCTGACCGACGACATGTACGAGCACCTGACCTATGGCGATTTCGTCTTCAAGACCATCGCCGAGGTCGAGCCGAAGCTCTACGAGCGCACGCTGACCATGAACGGCGTGTCGAAAGCCTATGCCATGACCGGCTGGCGCATCGGTTATGCCGCCGGCCCCGTCCAGCTCATCAAGGCGATGGACATGATCCAGGGCCAGCAGACCTCGGGCGCCTGCACCATCGCGCAATGGGCTTCGGTCGAGGCGCTCAATGGCCCCCAGGACTTCATCGCCAAGAACAAGGCGATCTTCCAGGGGCGGCGCGACCTCGTCGTCTCGATGCTCAACCAGGCGCGCGGCATCACATGCCCGTCGCCGGAAGGCGCCTTCTATGTCTATCCGTCCTGCGCCCAGCTGATCGGCAAGAAGACCAAGGCCGGCAAGGTCATCGATACCGACGAGGCCTTCTGCTCGGAACTGCTCGAGGCCGAGGGCGTGGCGGTGGTGTTCGGCTCGGCCTTCGGCCTCGGCCCGAACTTCCGCATCTCCTACGCCACTTCGGATGCGCTGCTGGAAGAAGCCTGCACCCGCATCCAGCGTTTCACCGCCTCGCTGACCTGACCGCGGCAAAGCCGCATACCTGACTGCAAGAACCCGGCTCGCGCCGGGTTTTTTGTTCTTGCTGTAGCCTCAAGCCTGCTGCTTCGCGGCTTTCGCGACGCGCGCCTCGGCTGGCGTCAGCACGGTAAGCAGCAGCGCGGCGGTGATAAAGGCGACGATCGCCGCCGTCAGCATCGCGGCATGGAAACCGCCGGCATAGGCGCTGGCGAAGAGTTCGCGCACGCCGCTCTCGCCGATCGCGGCGTCGGTTGCGAAATCGTGCCGGGAAACCGCCGCCCGGGCCGCCGCCTCGGCATTGGCGACCCCGGCATCACCGAGATAGCCGGCAAGCAGGCTGGTCGCCCGCATGCTCATCAGCGCGCCGAGCAGCGCAATGCCGATGGCAAGGCCGCTCTGGCGCGTGGCATTGATCACCGCCGACACCATCCCCGAACGCTCGCGCGGGGCGTAGGACATGGCGGCGGCACTGCCGGTCGGGATCGCCAGCGAATTGCCGACCCCGTTGACGACGAAGAGCAGGCAGAGAAAGCCATAGGGCGTCGATGGCACGGCCCAGCACATGCCGAGCATGGAAAGACCGATGCCGACATAGCCCAGCGTCATCAGCGCCGAATGTCCGAAGCGCGCGCTCAACCTGCCGATCCACGGCGACAGGAGGATCTGGACGATGAAGGCCGGCGCCATGCGCAGGCCGGTCTGCGTCGGCGACCAGCCCTGCACCTGCTGCAGGAACATCGAGAAGAAGAAGACGCTGCTGTAGGAGGCGAAGCCGAGCGAGAACGAGGCGACGTTGGCGACGGCGAAGCGCACATCGGCGAACAGGCCAAGCGGCAGCATGGGCCGCGGCGTGCGCGCCTCGAAGGCGAGGAAGGCCGCGAGGCCGGCGACGCCCGCGATCAACGCCACGACCGTTTTGGTATCGCCCCAGCCATGCTCACCGGCCGAGATCAGGCCGAAGGTCAGCGCGCCCAGCCACACTATGCTGAGCGCCAGGCCGACGAGGTCGAGATGGGCATGTTCGGGGTGCGCCGTCTCGCCGATCGAGACCGCGCCGAGCACGATGGTGACGAGGCCGAGCGGCAGGTTGATCAGGAAAATGCTCTGCCAGCCGACCGCCTCGACCAGAATGCCGCCGAGCACCGGACCGACCACCAGCGAGACGGCGGCGAAGGACGCCCAGCCGCCGATGACGCCGGCGCGCTCGCGCGGATCGGGGAAGGCCTGCGTCAGGATCGACAGCGCGCCGGGAATGAGCAGCGAGCCGGCAATGCCCTGCACCACGCGTCCGGCCAGCAGCACCGCCAGGTTCGGCGCCACCGCGCAGATCAGCGAACCGATGACGAAGATGCCGACGCCTGCCAGCCAGGAACGCTTGCGGCCATAGCGGTCGCCGATCAGGCCCGAGGACAGCATGAAGGCCGACAGGCACAGCGTATAGGCATCCACCACCCATTGCAGCCCGCCGAAATCGGTGTTCAGCGCCTGCTGGATGGTCGGCAACGCGACATTGACGATGCTGACGTCGAGCAGCGCGACGAAGGAGCCGAGATAGACGGCGGCGACGAGTGGCAGGCGGTTCGTCATGACAGAGTCCATATGCTGGTTTCGCAGCCATCTATCCCACTGACCGACGGTCAGTCAATAACTGTAAGTCACTTTGGAATCATTATAAAAAGCTTGTTTCATCAGCCAGAAGCAGGATAAGGAAAGCGACTGAGCCAACCCGGCGAAAAACCCGATGGTGAGCGGAATCATATGCCTGTCGTTGCCAGGAAAGCGCTGAAACCACGCACCAAGCCGGCCGAGATTCGCCGCGAGGACATCCTTCGCGCTGCTACCGCGCTGTTCATCGCCAAGGGCGTCGGCACCACGACCATCGACGAAATCGCCACTCGCGCGGAAGTGGCCAAGGGTACCTTCTATCTCTACTTCGCCTCCAAGGAAGATGTCGTCGCCGCGCTACGCGAGCGCTTCGTCACCGGATTTCGCGACCGCATCCATCGCGCCATCGGCGCTTGCCCGGCCGATGACTGGACCGCCCGCTTGAAGAGTTTCGTGCAGGCCGGCATCGCGGCCTATCTCGATGAGTATCAACTGCACGACGTCGTCTTTCACGACCACCGGCCCGACCAGCGCCGGATGAAAGGCGACAATCCCTTGCTTGGCGATCTTTCCAGCCTGCTGGCTTCGGGCACACGGGCAGGCGCCTGGTCGGTCGATCACCCGGATCTTGCCGCCATCGTGCTGTTCAACGGACTGCACGGCACCGTCGATCATGCCATCGAGCACGGCATTCTGGACGGCGGCGGGCTTGCCGAAAATCTCTCGGCACTGTTTCTCAGGATGCTGCGGCCCGATTAGACGGACGGTCGGCGCTCAGCCGTCATACTGCTCGCCGGAAACCGCTTCCAGCCAGTCGACATGGACGCCGTCAGCCGCCTCCTGCATGGCGAGATGCGTCATCGCCGACTTGGGCGCCGCACCATGCCAGTGCTTCTCGCCGGGCGCGAAGAAGATAACATCCCCTGCCCTGATCGCCTGGACCGGTCCACCCCAGGTCTGGGCAAGGCCCGCGCCCGACGTGACATAGAGCGTCTGGCCGAGCGGATGTGTGTGCCAGTGCGTGCGCGCACCCGGCTCGAAGCTGACCAGCGTGGCCCTGAGCCGCGCCGGCGCCTCGGCCTCGATCACAGGCGTCTGCAGCACCCGGCCGGTGAAATATTTGTCCGGTGCTATGATGGTCGGCACGCTGCCGCAAGCAATGATCTTCATCGTCTGGTCCTGAAACTGGGAGTGACGCGACCGGCGGAAACGGCCGCTGCCCACGAGGCTGGCAGCACTCTCGGCCGATATCGTCCGGCGCGCAACCGGCCGTTTCGTCCACCATTGTCCCGCGCGGTTTTTTCTCCTTAACCATGAACCGTCCCATCAGGGCGCGACGCGGTGAAAAGATGGCGAATTCAATGTCTTCTTAACGGCTGCGCACTAGCCGTGAGCCTGCATTGCGGGAGCTGGCGAATGAGCATACTGGCGACGATCAAGGACCATAGCGGCCGGATCTATCGCGGCATCCAGGGGCTGCTTGTGCTCAGCATCGCCACGGCAGCGGCCGGTACCCTGGACATATCGCGGCATCTGCCCTCGAGCAACGCTTTCGCCATCTCCACCCTGGCGACCAGCCTCGCCCTGCTGGCGCTGATGTATATGCGCAGCAGCGTCGTCCATCGACTGCGATCGGCGGAAGCCGCCGAAGCGGAGAAGCACCATTTCCTGACCAGGGACGCCATGACCGGGGCAATGACCCGGCGCTATTTCTTGGAAGCGCTGCGCGACAGCCTGGGCACCATGCGCGACAGGCGCGAGGCGAGCTTGCTGCTCATCGACCTCGACCATTTCAAGCAGCTCAACGACACGTTCGGGCACCAGTTCGGCGACCTCACCCTGACGCATCTGGTCAAGACCTGCGAGCGCATCTTTGCCGGCAGCATGGTTGGACGCCTGGGTGGCGACGAATTCGGCGTCATCATCCCTCACAGCGACCTCGCCGCCATCAACAGGGATGTCCGGCAGTTGCTGGATGCCATGCGCGCCGGCAAGTCGCACGAGGGCAAGACCATTCCGCTTTCCATTTCGGTCGGCGTGGCGCTGGCGCCGGCCCATGCCTCGAACACGACCGAACTGATGCTGGTTGCCGATCTGGCGCTTTATGAGAGCAAGGCCGCGGGCCGCGGGCGCGTCACCGTCTTCGACGAGGAGATGCTGTCCGACAAGCGTTACCGGCGTCTGGTCGAACGGGAACTGCGCGCCGCGATCTATCTCGGCGAGCTCGAACTGCACTACCAGCCGATCGTCAACCCGGACGGCTCGACCCATGCCCCCGAAGGTCTGCTCCGCTGGCGCCATCCGGTTCGCGGCCTGATCCCGCCGGCCGAATTCATCCCGATAGCCGAGCGCTCGACCCTGATCGACATGCTGGGCGAATGGGTGTTCAAGCGCGCCTGCGCCGACATAGTTCACTTCCCGGGGCGTCGCATCTCGATCAACGTTTCCGGCGAGCAGCTCAAGCGCGACGAGATCGTCACCATGTGCGACCGCGTGCTGAAGGAAACCGGCCTGTCCGCGGCGCAGTTCATCATCGAGATCACGGAGACCGTTGCGACCGCCGCCTCGCCCGAGATACTGCGGCGCCTCGAAGCGTTGCGCGGCCTCGGCTTCCACATCGCGCTCGACGATTTCGGCACCGGCCATTGCGGTTTCAACTATCTCAAAACCCTGCCCATCGACATCATCAAGATCGATCGCTCCTATATCCGCAGCCTCGCCCATGACCAGGTGGCGCAGATCTTCGTTTCGGCGCTGGCGCAGATCGCGCGTATCCAGGACGTCACCATCGTGGCCGAAGGCGTTGAAACACAGGAAGAATTCGCTCTCGCCAAGGCGGCCGGCTGCAATCGGTTCCAGGGCTATTTCTTCGGCCGGCCGGCCCAGCGCGACAAGCTCGCGCCGCTTGCCCGCCAGCCGGTCGAAGCGCTCGCGCTCAGCGCCTGACCACGCCAGCCGCGCCGGCTTCCTATTTTCCTTGCCCTGCCGCCAAACAAGTGGGACGATGAAAGCGGGCAGGTCGAAACAGGCCCGCTCGCGACGGTCGAACAGGCCGGCCGCCGCTCAGGACCGATTGACCTTGGTCTGAACCATGAATGCCAGTCGGTCCCCCAGGTAAACGCCTGAGTGGAGGTCAGTCATGGGTACTCGCGCCGGAGGACGACGCACGGGACCGAAATGCATTGCCATAGTCGGTCCCTTCGCAAGCGGTAAGACGACACTTCTCGAAGCCATATTGGCCCGCACGGGCGCCATCCCCCGCCAGAACCCGGTTTCCTCGGGCAACACCGTTTCAGATCATTCGCCCGAGGCGCGCGCCCACGCCATGAGCGTCGAGGCGTCGGTTGCCACCACCGAATTCATGGGCGAGCAACTGACCTTCGTCGACTGTCCCGGTTCGATCGAATTCTCCTTCGAGGCCGAACCGGTGCTGGCCGCCTGCGACCTCGCCGTCGTCGTCGCCGAGGCCGACGAGAAGAAGATTCCCGCTTTGCAGCTCATCATGCGCAAGCTCGATGATCTCGGCGTGCCGCGCCTGTTATTCCTCAACAAGGTCGACAAGGCGATATCAGGCGTGCGCGACACGCTGAAGATGCTGCAGCCGGCAAGCTCGGTGCCGCTGCTGCTGCGCCAAATCCCGCTGCGCAAGGACGGCGTCGTCATCGGCTCGATCGACCTCGCGCTGGAGCGCGCCTATATCTACCGCGAATATGCCGAGAGCGAGGTGGCCGGCATTCCCGACGACGACAAGGCGCGCGAATTGGAAGCCCGCTTCTCCATGCTGGAGACGCTGGCCGACCATGACGACCATCTGATGGAGCAGTTGCTCGAGGAGATCGAGCCGCCGAAGGACGCAATCTTCGACGACCTTGCCGCAGACCTGCGCGACGGCGCGGTGACGCCGGTGCTGATCGGCACGGCGGAGAAGGGCAACGGCGTTCTGCGCCTCCTGAAGGCGATCCGTCATGATGCGCCCGACATCGAGGCGACCCGCAAGCGGCTCGGCGCCCCCGACGGCAATGCCACCGTGGTCCAGGTGATGAAGACCATCCACACGCCGCATGGCGGCAAGCTCTCGGTGTCGCGCATCCTGTCCGGCCAGGTCGCGGACGGCCTGGAACTGTGGCTGCCCGGTGGCGGCACCGCCAAGGTGTCGGGTGTCTACAAGCTGCTCGGCAAGGATCAGGTCAAGCTTACCGCCGCCAGGGCCGGCGACACCGTGGCGCTCGGCAAGCTGGACGACGTCAAGACCGGCCAGACGCTGACCTCGGCCAAGGGCGGCACCAGGCAGTTGTTCGATGTCGAGCCGCCGCAACCGGTCTTCGCCTTCGCGCTGCGCCCGAAGGAGCGCAAGGACGAGGTCAAGATGTCGGCCGCGATCCAGCGGCTGGCCGAGGAAGATCCTTCGCTCAGCCTGCGCCACAACCAGGACTCGGCCGAGACAGTGCTGTCCGGTCACGGCGAGATGCATCTGCGCGTCGTGCGCGAGCGGCTTGAGGGCAAGAACCAGATTCCTGTCGAGGGTCACGCCCCGGCGGTTCCCTACCGCGAGACGATCCGCAAATCGGCGCAGCAGCGTGGACGCCACAAGAAGCAGTCGGGCGGCCACGGCCAGTTCGGCGATGTGGTGGTGGAGATCAAGCCGCTTCCGCGCGGCTCCGGCTTCCAGTTCACCGACACCATCACCGGCGGCGTCGTGCCCAAGACCTATATCCAGTCGGTCGAGACAGGCATACGCGACTACCTGAAGTCTGGCCCGCTCGGCTTCCCCGTCGTCGACCTCGCCGTCAACCTGTCGGACGGGTCCTACCATGCGGTCGATTCCTCCGACATGGCTTTCCAGATGGCGGCGAAGCTGGCGATGAAGGAAGGCATGGCCGCCTGCTCGCCGGTGCTCTTGGAGCCGGTGATGAAAGTCGAGATCGTCACGCCGTCGGACGCGACATCGAAGATCATCGCGCTGATCCCGCAACGGCGCGGCCAGATTCTCGGCTATGACGCGCGGCCCGACTGGCCCGGCTGGGACGTCGTCGAGGCGACCATGCCGCAATCCGAGATCGGCGACCTGATCATCGAGCTGCGTTCCGCCACAGCGGGCGTCGCCAGCTACCGCGCCGCCTTCGACCACATGGCCGAGCTCACCGGCCGCCTCGCCGACGAAGCGATGAACGCCAACGGCAAGGCCGCCTGAGCATATCTGCTCCCTGTCCCCTCGAATTTCGGTTCGGGGGGACAAAAACCAAAAACGACGCCCGGGGGGCCGGACGCCGTTTTGTTTTGCGGACCGTTTTCTTGGGAGGAGAAACGGCAGGTCCGCCGCATATGGGGGTCGCCGAAATCCGGCGGAAAAGGTTCGGACGCGGTAGCCGCCTGAGCCCGGGCCGTCCGAGTGATGCCCCCATCTCCCGTCCGAACCACACCGCGTCCTATGGTCTGCTTAGCAGGTCAAGGACGCCCTTGTCATGTTACCAGAGGTTACATGTCACTGTTACGCGGCAATTCCGATGGTTTTTTCAGCCGGCCCGATGACCTCAGGGCAACAAAAAAGCCGGATCAACGAAGATCCGGCTGAGTTTGATTGGAAGTGCCTGTTAAGGCTAACCTCCAGAGGGGAACACTCGAGGGCGCTAATGGGAGGAGAACGCGCCCAGGAGATGATCTATATATCTGCTCATCATGCCCAAGAAACAAGCATCTATTTTGCAACACACGCATGCAAAAAGGCACAGGCTGTGGTCCAACCCATTCCCGGAGCCAATAGGACCAGCAAAATCGTCGAATTGGAGTGCATAGCGGGGCCATTGGCGTCGAGAAAACACCAACGCCAGCCGATTTTACCGCGAAATATCGAAAAACGCCTGATGACCTGCAAACGGGCAGGCGCCGTTTAATTCTGAGGCAACCAGGGGGAAACGTTCAATGCGTGCTTTTTCAGCGATTGCCGGCACCGGCCTTTTCCTGATTGCCGCGCCCGGCGTGGTCGCGGGCCTCATTCCATGGCTGCTCAGCGACCGCTGGGGCTTGCCCTGGTCGCCCGTGCCGGGCTTCGTGCCGGTGGGCGGCGTTCTCGTGGCCGCCGCGATCGCCGTGCTGCTGCATGCCTTTGCCCGCTTCGCGCTGGAGGGGATGGGCACGCCGGCCCCTGTCGCCCCGACCGAGAGGCTGGTGATCGGCGGCGTCTACCGCCACGTCCGCAACCCCATGTATGTCGCCGTGCTGTCGATCATCCTTGGCCAGGCGCTGCTGTTTTCGAGTTGGTCGATCGCCATCTACGCCGTCATCGCGGCGGCAACCATGGCCACCTTCGTCAAGCTCTACGAGGAGCCGACGCTCGCCGACCGTTACGGTGGCGAATACGAAACCTACCGCCGCAACGTCCCCGGCTGGCTGCCGCGCCTGACGCCCTGGCGAGGGTGAAGCTGACTTCCTTAGTGCAGCGCTGCCCCTCACTGTCCTGCCGGACATCTCTCCCCGTATAGGGACGGGGAGAGAGGGGCTGGCCGCAACGCCGGTTTCCTTGCTGCAACGTCCGAGATTGGCGAAATCGCCTGACACAGCGTCCCTCTCCCCGTCCCTATACGGGGAGAGGATGCCGGCAGGCAGGTGAGGGGCAGCGCTGGCCTATGGTCAAAACGACCAGCTTCTCGCCTTCGCAATGATGAAATCGCGGAAGACGTGCAGCTTGGCCTGGTTCTTCATGGCGTCGGGATAGGCGAAATAGGTGTCGAAGGACGGCACCTCGGTTTCTGGCAACAGCTGCACCAGCCCGGAATCCTTGGAGATCACATAATCCGGCAGCATGGCGATGCCGGCGCCGCCCTGCACGGCGCGCTTGATCGACAGGATGTCGTTTATCTGCAGCGACGACACGCGTTGTCCGCCTTCGAAATCGCCGACGGTCTCCAGCCAGTTCAGCTCCGACAGATGCGAGGGCACCGGCAGGCCGAAGGTGACGATGCGGTGATTCCTGAGTTCGGACACCGAGGCCGGCTTGCCGTGCTTGGCGACATAGGACGGCGCGGCGTAGAGATGGAAATGCACGGTGAACAGGCGGCGCTGGATCAGGTCCGGCTGCTGCGGCTGACGCAGCCGGATGGCGCAGTCCGCCTGGCGCATGGTGAGGTCGAGTTCCTCATTGGCGAGGATCAACTGCAGGCTGATTTCTGGATAGAGCTCGATGAATTCCTGCACCCGCTCGGTCAGCCAGCCGGCGCCGAGGCCGACGGTGGTCGTCACGCGAAGCACGCCTGAGGGACGGTCCTTGGTCTCGGTCAGGCGCGACTTTATGGTTTCGAGCTTCATCAGCACGTCATGCGCCGTGCGGAACAGCATCTCGCCCTGTTCGGTCAGCACCAGGCCGCGCGCATGGCGGTTGAACAGCGGCACGCCGACATCATGTTCGAGCGCGCTCACCTGCCGCGATATCGCCGATTGCGACAGATGCAGCGTCTCGGCCGCGTGTGTGAACGACCCCGCTTCCGCCGCAGCGTGAAACACACGTAGCTTGTCCCAGTCCAACGCCATGATTCCCCTCTTTCTACTTGGCGTCTGAATGCAAAATCAGGCTTTTACACGGCCTTTCTAAGCCGCTTTTTTAACAGTTTTACAAGCACCCTATTCCGCCGCTTCGCGATGCACCTCGATGCCGGCGAGATATTTTTCAGCCTCGAGCGCCGCCATGCAGCCGAGCCCCGCCGCCGTCACCGCCTGGCGGTAGACGTCGTCGGTCACGTCGCCGGCCGCGAACACGCCAGGCACGTCGGTGCGCGTCGAATCCGGCGCCGTCCACAGATAGCCGTTCGGCTTCTGCTTGAGCTTGCCGACGAACAGCTCGACCGCCGGTGCATGGCCGATGGCCACGAAGACGCCGTCGACCTTGAGGTGGCTTTCGGCGCCGGTCACCGCATGCTTGAGCTTCAGCCCTTCGACCGAAGGCGGCAACGGCGCCTTGCCGGGACGTCCGGTGATCTCGTCGACGATCGTGTCCCAGATGACGCGGACATTGTCCTTCTTCAAGAGCCGCTCGCGCAGGATGCGCTCGGCACGGAAATCGGAACGCCTGTGGATGACGGTGACGCTCTTGGCGAGGTTCGACAGATAGAGCGCCTCTTCCACCGCCGAATTGCCGCCGCCCACCACCGCGACATCCTTGCCGCGATAGAAGAAGCCGTCGCAGGTGGCGCAGGCGGACACACCGAAGCCCATGAAGTCCTGCTCGGTGGGAATGCCCAGCCACTTGGCCTGCGCGCCGGTGGCGATGATCAGGGCGTCGGCCGTGTAGGTCGTGCCGGAATCGCCCTTAGCGCGGAACGGGCGCACATTGAGGTCGACCTCGGTGATGATGTCGTTGATGATGTCGGTGCCGACATGCTCGGCCTGCTTGAGCATCTGCTCCATCAGCCACGGTCCCTGGATCGGATCGGCGAAGCCGGGATAGTTTTCGACATCGGTGGTGATCATCAGCTGGCCGCCCTGCTGCAGGCCGGCGACGAGCATCGGCTTCAGCATGGCGCGCGCGGCATAGACTGCCGCGGTATAGCCGGCCGGGCCGGAACCGATGATGAGAACGGGCGCGTGCTTGGTGGTCATTTAGAGCCTCTGCGGGGCAGACAACGGGTGTGCCTTGGGAAAAGACGTGGAATGTCGCCGGTAATGTAAGGGTTGCCAACCACGCCAGCAAGGCGGACGGGCCGTCGTCCCCGGAAAGCTTCGGCCCATGTGGATATTCGCGCGACGGCCGCTTTCGTTACCATTCCAAAATCGCGTTGATGAGGGCTGGCGCCGACACAAAAGTCGTTTAATTACAAAATCGCGAAAGATTCTTGCGCCACCCGATCATCGAGAACCGCAATGCCACTCAAGGCCGACCTTGACGCTATCGACTGGAAGATCCTGCGCGAGCTGCAGTCGGACGGGCGCATGACCAATGTGGAGTTGTCGAACCGCGTCGGCATCTCGGCGCCGCCCTGCCTGCGCCGGGTCAAGCGTCTGGAGGAGAGCGGTATCATCCGCGGCTATCGCGCGCTGCTCAACGCGCCGGCCCTCGGCCTCGATGTCGTCGCCTTCTGCCTTGTCGGGCTGCATCACCAGGCCGATGCCGAACTGCGCACCTTTGCCGAGCGCACGCGCGGCTGGCCGATCGTGCGCGATGCCTGGATGGTCTCGGGTGAATCCGATTTCCTGCTGCACTGCGTGGCAAGCGACCTCGGCACGTTCCAGACCTTCGTCATCGAGGAACTGACCTCGACACCGAATGTCGATACGGTGCGCACCGCGCTCACCATCCGCAGGGTCAAGGATGAGGGTCTGGTTTCCTTCGAACGCCCCTGAGCCGGCCGGACCGACGTCGATCCCGCAAAATCCTTGCCCCGCAAAGTCCTTGTTCCGCAAATCCGTGCCGCCACACAGCCGCCGCGTTGGTGTTCGACAGACGCTGATATACAAGGGATGGACGGCAATGCCGGACTTGCCTGACCGGGCGCTTGATGGTTTCTCAAGCAATTGCGGGCAAAATATGTAACGGTTTTCCCGGGAAAGGCGCGCAACGCCTTCCCTCAGGGGATTGCGTGGGACAGACGGTGCAAGCAGCGCGTTTCCGGGGACGATCCGCCAAGAGAAGGGATCCATGACACGATTTGCAAGCCCGGTCTCGGCGCTCATCATCTGCGTCAACGAGGCCGACATGATCGGCCCGTGCCTGGAAAGCATCGATTTCTGCGCCGAGATCATCATCGTCGATTCCGGATCGACCGATGGCACCATCGAATGCGTGCAAGCCTATATCGCCAAGGGCTATCCGATAAAGCTGCTGCACAATGACTGGCCGGGCTTTCCGCGTCAGCGCCAGTTCTCGCTCGAGCACGCCAACCAGCCCTGGTGCCTCTCCATCGACCCGGACGAGCGTGTTGACGACGCGCTTCGGCGATCGATCGTGGCCGCCACTCAGGCGACCGACGGCAAGATCGACGGATGGTACATCCGCCGCCGCGATTGGCTGAAGGGCTACGGCTATGCGCACCGCTGGGTGCTGCACAACAGGCTGCTGCGCCTCTTCCGCCGGCAAGGCGCCACCATGGACCTCACCGCGCGCGTGCATGAATCCTTCCGCGTGCCGGGGGAAACCGACACGATCGAGGACGGCGTGCTGCTGCACAGGCGCGAAATATCGGTCGAGGAAGACCTCGCACGCGCCAACAGCTATTCCAGCCTCAAGGCCGTCACGCTGGTCGAGAAAGGCAAGAAACCCGGCCTGGTGCGGCTGGTGCTGTCGCCGCTCGGCAACTTCCTGAAATTCTACCTGGCCAAGCGCTACTTCCTGTGCGGCCGGCACGGTTTCGTCTACTCGATGTCGGTGATGATCTATTCCTTCGCCACCGAGGCCAAGCTCTACGAAGCCACGGAACGCGACGGACCTGTGTGAGTCTGGCTCAGGCGTCCGGTCCCAGCTTTTCGATGGCCGCGACAAGGCCGTCGCGATCGTCATCATCGCAAAGGCGCTGGATTGCGAAGCCGGGCCTGTCGGTCGCTTCCCCGTCCACCAGCCAGCCCTGCGCCAGGCCGGCGCCCTGCCCGGCCTGCATGTCGGCAAGCTTGTCGCCAACGATCAGCGAGCGCTTGAGATCGAGGTCGAGGCGTTTGCCCGCCTCGATCAGCATGCCCGGATTGGGCGTGCGCATCGGATGATCGGCAACCGCGAGAGGCCCGGCGCCCGCCTCGTGGTAGGCGCAGGCGAGCACCATGTCGACAGACACGCCCTGCTCGCCCAGCAGTTCGAGAACCCGGCTGTTCACCGCCGCGAAGGTGCTCCAGCCGAAATAGCCGCGCGCGATGCCGGACTGGTTGGTGACCACAATCACGGGAATGCCTATCCGGTTGGCGGCCGCGATCGCCGGCAGCATCTGCGGCCTGAGCTCGATCTCGGCCGGATCGCTGGGATAGTCGGTATCGACATTGATCGTGCCGTCGCGGTCGAGGAACAGAGCCGGCCTGCCGGGAGAAAAGACCCTGCTGCCGATCCGCTCCACCCAGAGGCCCGGCTCCACCAATGGATGCGGCGCCGCCTCCTCAGCCATTCGACATGCGCGTTTCCACCACTTCGCAGAGATGATGGTAGAGGCACAGATGCCCCTGCTGGATGATGGGCGTCGAGGTCGACGGCACGTTGAGCAGGATGTCGCAGAGCGGCGCGAGCTTGCCACCCGTGTCGCCGGTCAGGCCGATCACCGTCATGTCCATCATGCGCGCCTGCTCGGCGGCGGCCAGGATGCTCGGCGAATTGCCGCTGGTGGAGATCGCCAGCAGCACGCCGCCGGCCGAGCCATGCGCCTCGACCTGGCGCGAAAACACCGTGTCGAAGCCATAGTCGTTGCCCCAGGCGGTCAGCACGGCGGCATTGGCGGGCAGCGCGATGACGTTGTAGGCCTTGCGCTCCTTGAGGAAGCGGCCGACCAGTTCGCCCGCGATGTGGATGGCATCACTGGCCGAGCCGCCATTGCCCGCGATCAGGAAAGCCTTGCCCGAGGACAGCGCCGTCACGACGGCGCTGGCGGCGCGCTCCATCTCGCCGGTCAGGTCGCGCTCGACCATGGCGGAAATGGCGGCCGCCGAGCGGACCAGATAGTCGTTCAAGTCGGACATGGAACCCTCAATTTGCCGAGCCGCCGGCGCGCATCTTGCCGATCGTGTTGGTGGTGCTCTTGCCGGCGACGAGATCGACCAGCACGACGCGCCCGCCGGCCTTCTGCACCACGTCGGCGCCGACAACGGTCTCGATCGTGTAGTCGGCGCCCTTGACCAGAATGTCGGGCAGCAGCGCCTCGATCAGCGCCAGCGGCGTATCCTCGTCGAACACCACGACGGCGTCGACCGAGGCGAGCGCCGCCAGCACGCAGGCGCGGTCGTGCTGGTCGTTGACCGGACGGCCCGGCCCTTTCAGCCGCCGCACCGAGGCATCGCTGTTGAGACCGAGCACCAGCCGGTCGCACTGGCTGCGCGCGGCGTGCAGCAGGCTGACATGGCCGGCATGCAATATGTCGAAACAGCCATTGGTGAAACCGACGCTCAAGCCCTCTTCCTTCCACGCCGCCACCATGCGCGCAGCCGACGAGGCGTCGAGGATGGCGTCCTTGTGGGCGGTCGGCCCATGCGAGCGGAACAGCGCCCCGGTGAGTTCCTCGACGCTCAGCCGCGCGGTACCGCGCTTGCCGACCACGACGCCACCGGCGGCATTGGCGATCGAGGCGGCCGCGACCGGATCGGCGCCGGCGGCCAGCGCCAGCGCGAAGGTCGCGATCACCGTGTCGCCGGCGCCCGAGACGTCGAACACTTCGCGCGCCTGGGTGGCGATATGGCGCGCCTCCTGCGGGCCGACCACGCTCATGCCCTTCTCGCTGCGCGTGGCGACGACGAACTCGAAGCCATGCGCCAAGATCAGCTCGCGGGCGGCCTCGACGATCTCGTCATCGGCGAACACCGCATGGCCGACAGCCTCGCCAAGTTCCTTGCGGTTGGGAGTGATGGCGGTCGCTCCGGCATAGCGGGAATAGTCGCGCCCCTTTGGGTCGACCAGCACCGGTTTTCCCGCCTCGCGGCAGATGGCGATCAATTCGGCGGCGACGCCGTCGAGCAATATGCCCTTGCCATAGTCGGACAGGATGACGATGTCGGCACTTGCGAGCGCGGCGCGGAAATGCCGGACCAGTTCGGCCCGCTCAGCCTGGCCGAGCGGCTTGATCTCTTCCTCGTCGAAACGCAGCACCTGCTGGTTCAGCGCGCTGAACCGGCTCTTGGACGAGGTCATGCGTCCGCGCTGCTGCGAAAGGCCCGCTGTCTCGGCGCCAAGCTCGCCCAGCATCCGCACCAGGCTGTCGCCGGCGACATCGGTGCCGATCACCGAAACCGGGACGGCGCGCGCACCGAGCGAGATGATGTTGGCCACGACATTGCCGGCCCCGCCCATGGCGGACATCTCGCTGCGCCCGTGCAGCACCGGGATCGGCGCTTCCGGCGAAATCCGCTCGATGACGCCGTTGACGAAGCGGTCGAGGATGAGGTCGCCCACCACCAGCACGGTGACATCGCCAAAGCGGGCGATGGCGCGATGCAGAGGTTCGGGAGAAGGCGGATTGTGCTTGATCATGTCACTGGCAATGCGTGGGAAAGGCCGATCTCAATGGTGCTGAAAATTGTCAATTTACGGGCCGTATCGCCCATGGCGAAGCCGATATACCGCAAATCCGCGCAGCGCAACGGCAGCGCCGCGTCAGCTCTTCTGCAGGGCGACATGAACGCCAAGCCCGACCAGCACCGCGCCGCCCGCCCGTTGCATCAGGCGTTGCGCACGGCTCGAGCGCCGCAACCGCCCGATCAGCAAGCCGGCCAGAAACACGCAGGCGATGTCGGCGGAAGAAAACATGAGATTGACGATCGTGCCCAGCACCACGAATTGCAGCCACACCGGCAACGCCGCCGACGGATCGATGAACTGAGGCAGGAAGGCCATGAAGAAGATCGCTGTCTTGGGATTGAGCACTTCGACGGTGATGCTCTCGAAAAAGGCGCGGCGGGCCGATTTCCGCTCGATCGCCGGCAGCGCCATGTCGCCCTCCGCACGCTTGCGAAACAGCGAGACGCCGAGCCAGATCAGGTAGAGCGCCCCGATCAGCTTGACCGCCATGTAAAGCGGCGGCACGGCATGGAACAGCACCGACAGGCCGGCGGCGGCGGCGAAAACATGCACATAGCCGCCGAGATGAATGCCGAGCGCCGCCGTCAGCCCCGACCAGCGTCCGCGCGCCATGGTCTGCGCCGCGGCGTAGAGCATGGCCGGCCCAGGGATATAAGCGAAGATCGCCGTGGTGAGGAAAAACGCGATGAGCAGTTCGGTCGACGGCATTGTTTGTCCCTCGGTAGTTGCGTCTCTGACAGGCTGCGCCCTACTCCATACGGGCGATAGCACAGATATGGATATCTCCGAATTCATCCTATCAAACTTTTCCAGACGTTGGCGCTGCCCCTTACCTGCCTGCCGGCATCCTCTCCCCGTATAGAGACGGGGAGAGGGACGCTGTCATCGATTGTTTCGCCAATTGTCGACGCTGCAGGAAATGGCGGCGAGGTTGCGGCTAGTCCCTTCTCCCCGTCACTATACGGGGAGAAGGTGCCGGCAGGCGGATGAGGGGCGGCGCTAGTCTGACGTGGTTATCAGCAAGCAGCCTATGGCAACTGCCAGCCAAGCACCGCTGGATCTAATCACGATCCAACCCGGCAGCTTCAAGCATCTCGACATGTTCGGACGGTGCATCCTCCGCCGAGTAGGCCCGACGGCTTTCATCGCCGAAGCGAGCCTCATAAGCCTCAATGCTCATCAGGACGTATCTCGGCTTGTTATGGCGAGTGATGGAGACCGGCTGCTGGCTGGCAGCCGCGAGCACGTCGCCGAGATTCTGTTTCAGGTCAGTCGATGGATAGTGTTTCATTGGACACTCCGTTTTGACCATAATAGACAAAATGGACAAAACAGACAGGCTTGAAGGGAGCCAAGTCGTGCGGTCGCCTGCTTTATCGACAGCCCACCCTGCCTCCCTTATAAGGACCGGAATCGCAAGCAGCCAGAGGCCTTCATGATCATCGTCACGGGCGGCGCCGGCATGATCGGCTCCAACATCGTCGCCGCGCTCAATGCCGAGGGGCATGACGACATCCTGGTCGTCGACGACCTGACCGACGGCCACAAGATCGCCAACCTCGCCGATTTGAGGATAGCCGACTACCTCGACAAGGACGACTTCCTGGCCCGCATCGAGGCCGGCTCGCTCGGCCGCATCGAGGCCGTCTTCCACCAGGGCGCCTGCTCGACCACCACCGAGTGGAACGGCAAGTTCATGATGGAGGTGAACTACGCTTACTCCAAGCGGCTGCTGCATGCCTGCCAGGCGCTGCGCGTGCCCTTTCTCTATGCCTCCTCGGCGTCCGTCTATGGCGGCGGCTCGGAGTTCCGCGAGGAACCGGCGCTGGAGCGGCCGCTCAACGTCTATGCCTATTCGAAGAAACTGTTCGACGACTATGTCAGGCGAACGGTGTTCGATACGGATCATTCGCAGGTCGCCGGCCTGCGCTATTTCAACGTCTATGGCCCGCGCGAGGCGCACAAGGGCGCCATGGCTTCGGTCGCCTTCCACCTGTTCAACCAGGTCGAACGCGGCGAGAACCCGAAACTGTTCGGCGCCTATGACGGTTTCGGGCCGGGCGAACAGAGCCGCGACTTCATCCATGTCGGCGATGTCGCCGACGTCAATCTGTGGTTATGGAAACGCGGATCGAGCGGCATCTTCAATTGCGGCACCGGCCGCGCCCAGCCTTTCCGGGCCATCGCCGAAACCGTCATCGACACGCTGGGCAAGGGCGAGATCGAGTTCATCCCCTTCCCCGATCATCTCAAGGGCAGCTACCAGAGCTTTACGCAAGCTGATATGTCCCGCTTGCGCGCGGCCGGTTACAACGGTCAATTCCGAAGCGTCGAAACCGGCGTCAGAGACTATGTCGAATGGCTGAAAGCCCAGCGATCCTCGTGATCGGCCCACGTTGGGTGGGCGATATGGTGATGGCGCAGTGCCTGTTCTCGGCGCTGAAAGAACGCCATCCCGATGCCGCGATCGATGTGCTGGCGCCGGCCTGGGCCGCGCCGCTGGTCAAGCGCATGCCCGAAATCCGCCAGCAGATCGATTTTCCGCTGAAACCAGGCGCGCTCGAATTCACCCATCGCCGCCGCTTCGGCCGCCTGCTGCGGGGCCGCTATGACATGGCCTACATCCTGCCGGGCAGCTGGAAGTCGGCGCTGATCCCGTTCTTTGCCCGCATTCCACGCCGCTTCGGCCATCTGCGCGAAATGCGCTATGGCCTTTTGACCGACATCGTCCCCTTGCCCGATGCCTTGAAACGGCGCACCGCGCAGGCCTATTTCGGCCTCGCCCGGGGCGGCACGTTCCGGGCACCGCATCTCACCGTGGATCCAGGCAATCAGGCCGCCCTGCTCGACCGTTTCGGGCTGGCGCGGCAGGCATTCGTGGCCCTGATGCCCGGCGCCGAGTTCGGACCGGCCAAGCGCTGGCCAAGCGAGCACTATGCCGGCCTTGCCCGCGACTTCATGGGCAAGGGTTTGAAGGTCGCCCTGTTCGGCTCGAAGAACGACCGCGATGTGACGGCCGAAATCGCCGCCCTCGCCCCCGGCGTCGTCGACCTTGCCGGCCAGACCAGGCTGGAGGATGCCATCGACCTGATCGCGGCGGCGCGGCTGGCGATCTCCAACGACAGCGGGCTGATGCATGTCGCGGCGGCGGTCGGCACGCCTGTCGTCGCCATCTACGGCTCGACCTCGCCTGAAAACACGCCGCCGCTGGCGGAGCGCCGCGAGCTTGTCTGGCTCCATTTGTCCTGTTCGCCCTGCCATCAGAAAATCTGCCCCCTCGGCCATCTCAATTGCCTGAGGACCCTGGAAGTCGGGCAGGTCGCGGCTGCGGCGGAACGGCTGCTGGAGCTTCCGGCCGCGGCATGAAGGTCCTGATCGTCAAGACATCGTCGATGGGCGATGTCATCCACACCTTTCCGGCAGTCGAGGACGCCGCCTTGAATCGGCCGGACGTGTCTTTCGACTGGTGCGTCGAGGAAGCCTTCGCCGGCATCGTGGCGCTTCATCCGGCGATCGGCAGGATCCACACCGTCGCCATCCGGCGCTGGCGCAAGTCGCCGTTCAATGGCGCAACCTGGCGCGAGGCATCGGCCTTGCGCCGTGCCTTGCGCGAATGCCGGTACGATCTCGTCATCGACGCGCAGGGCCTGCTGAAATCGGCCGTCGTCGCGCGGCAGGCGCGCGCGCCGATCGCCGGCTTCGACCGTTCGAGCGCGCGCGAGCCCTCGGCAACGCTGTTTTACGATGTCACCTATCATGTTCCGCGCGACCTGCACGCCATCGAGCGGACGCGGCGGCTGTTCGGGCAGGCGCTGGGCTACCAGCCCGATCTCTCCACCCTCAACTCCGGCATCGCCGTGCCGGCGGGCACGATCGCCGCCATCGACGGGAAGACCGCCTTCCTGCTGCACGGCACCAGCCGCGAAGACAAGAAATGGCCGGTCGAGGACTGGATCGGAGCCGCCCGCTTGCTGGTCGGACGCAGCCTGACGCCGGTCACCACCTGGTCGAACGGGCGCGAGAAGGCCGTGGCGGAAGCGATCGCCATGGCCGTGCCGTCCACCGTGTTGGTGCCGAAATCACCGCTGGCCGAGATCGCCGCCATCCTCGGCCGCTCGACGCTGGTCATCGGCGCCGATACCGGCCTGACCCATCTCGCCAGCGCCTTCGGCCTGCCGACGGTCGCGGTGTTTCTGGCGACCGAGCCGGGATTGACCGGCCCGCGCGGGCCCTTTGCGTCGACGCTGCTGGCTGCGCCCGGCGGACGGGTTGAGCCGGCGGAAGTTGTGGCGGAGGCGGAAAGACTGCTGGAGCTTAGCCAGACAAATATCGGTAAAGACTGAGCTTTCAGTCGAATGATTGTGACATCAGCGTAGCCCCTCATCCGCCTGCAGGCCAATGAGGGGCAGCGCAGACCTGGCTGATCAGCCCGGACCCAAAGGTTCTAGATGAACTGCACCTGGACGATCTCATAGCCCCTGGCGCCGCCGGGTGCGTTGACCTCGATGGCGTCGCCGACTTCCTTGCCGATCAGCGCACGGGCGATGGGCGAGGAGATCGAGATGCGGCCGGACTTCACGTCCGCCTCCTGGTCGCCGACGATCTGGTAGGTCTTCTTTTCCTCGGTGTCCTCGTCGACCAGCACCACGGTGGCGCCGAACTTGACCTTGTCGCCGCTGAGCTTGGTGACGTCGATGACCTCGGCGCGCGCGATGAGGTCCTCGAGTTCGTTGACGCGGCCCTCATTGAGGCTCTGCGCTTCCTTGGCGGCATGATATTCGGCATTTTCGGACAGGTCGCCATGCGAGCGCGCTTCGGAGATCGCCTCGATGATGCGCGGCCGCTCTTCCTG
>NZ_JAFKIC010000008.1 GCF_017306585.1 Mesorhizobium sp.
TCGGTTGGCATAGTGGATGCGGGCCGAAAACAGCGGCTTCACCCAGTGCATCTCGCGCATGATCTCGCGCGGTACCCCTTCGGGCGCCGTCGCGCCAGATGTCAGTGGCTCCAGCCGGGCGAGCAGGTCGGCAGCGGTCTGCGCGTCGAAGCCGGTGCCGACCTTGCCGCGATAGTGCAGTTCGCCGTCCTGCCACTCGGCGAGCCCGAGAGCGGCGAGCCCTTCCGCGGCGTCGGAAACGGTGTAGCCGGCGATGACGAAATCATCCTTCTGGAGCGCCTTGGTCTTGGTCCAGCTTTTGGTGCGGCCGCTCTGGTAGATCGCAGTGGCGCGCTTGGAGACAACGCCTTCGAGCGCGAACTCCGTCGCCTGGTCGTAAAGCCCCTGCCCCGAACCCTCGACATGGTCGGAGAACTGGATGGCGGAATTGGCGCCGAGGCCGGCGAGCAGTTCCGCCAGCAGCGCCTTGCGGCGGATCAGTGGCGCCTTCATCAGGTCCCAGCCGTCGAGGTGAAGCAGGTCGAAAGCATAGAAATGCAGCTTGCTGCCGGCGCCCTCGGCCAGCGCGTCCTGCAAAAGCGCGAAACGGGAAATGCCCTTGGCGTCGAGCACGACGATCTCGCCGTCGATGATGGCTTCGCGGCACGGCAACCTGGCGAAAGCATGCGGAAGGTCGCCATAGCGTTTCGTCCAGTCGATGCCGCCACGGGTGATCAGCCGCACCTGCCCGTCGCCGACATGCGCCATCGTGCGGTAGCCGTCGAATTTTATCTCGTGCAGCCAGGCCTCTCCCGTATCCTCGCCGTCGGGCGGCTTGGGCACCTGGGTGGCCAGTTGCGGCTCGATGCGGCTCAGCGCCTGCGCCTTGACTGCGCCCGGCAAGTCGCCGGGCTTGAGCGAGCCCCGCCTGGGCGCGGCCTTCACGGCCGGCTTCGCGGCGGCCAGCAACGCCTCGATGCGCAGGCCCGATTTCACGCTTTCGGGCCGCGCCTCCAGGATGTTCAGCTCGGCGTCGGCGGCAAGGTCGCGTTCCTTGAACAGCAGCCAGTTCTTCTTGTTCTCGTCCTCGCCGGGTTTCGGCTTCAGCCGGGTCAGCATCCAGCCGCCATTGAGCTTTTCGCCGGAGAGCCGGAACTTGAAGGCGCCGGTGCGCAGGCTTTTCTCGATGTCGTCCATCGGCGCCCAGGTGCCGGTGTCCCAGACGATCATCGGCCCGCCGCCATATTCGCCCTCGGGGATGACGCCCTCGAAGTCGATATATTCGAGCGGGTGGTCCTCGGTCTCGACAGCCAGCCTCTTGTCGGCCGGGTTCAGCGACGGCCCGCGCGGCACCGCCCAGCTCTTCAGCACGTCGCCGACCTGCAGGCGCAGATCGTAGTGATCAGCGGTGGCGTGGTGCTTGTGGACGACGAAGCGGTTGCCGTCGCCGGAAATCAGCCCGCCGGCGGGTTCCGGCGTTTTGGAGAACTCGCGCTTGGCGCGGTAGGATTTGAGCTTGGGGGCGGTGGTCATTGCTTAGGCCGCCGCAAGCGAACCAATAGCAAGGGCCGCGCTCTACGGCGCCCCCCTCTGTCCTGCCGGACATCTCCCCCACTTGGGGGGAGGTTGGCAGTTTTGGCGCCGTCGCTCGCCTTGCAACGTCGAGAATTGGCGAAAGCCGGAGGGACA
>NZ_JAFKIC010000188.1 GCF_017306585.1 Mesorhizobium sp.
CAGTTCAAGGCTGCCGCCGCCGAGGTCGCCGGCAATGCCGTTGGCCGGATGGAAACCGGAAATGACGCCGAGTGCGGAATAATGCGCCTCCTGACGGCCGGAGAGCACGCGGATCTCGGTCTTCAGCACATCCTCGGCGCGATGGATGAAATCGGGACCGTTGATTGCCTCGCGGGCCGCGGCCGTTGCCAGCACATACATGTGTTCAGCGCCGGCCTGATCGGAGAGCGCGCGGAAGCGGCGGAACTCCTCCATGGAGCGCGCCACGCCCTCGGGGTCGAGCTTTCCCGTCGACACGATGCCGCGGCCGAGACCGGCCAGCATCTTTTCGTTGAACAGCATGGTCGGCGAGCGCGCCAGCCCCTCATAGACGACAAGACGGATCGAGTTCGAGCCGATGTCGATGATGGACAGCGGTCGGCGGTCCTGCAGCCGGCCCTGGGAATTTGACAGCATCAGGCGGTGGCGTTCTTCTTGCGGCGCTTGAACTGCGCGATCCGCTTCGGTGCATGCGATTTCAGCGCGTCACCCCGTCCCGACAGGCTCGGATTGGTCATGAAATATTCCTGCGCGTTGAACGGCTCCTCGCCCTCTTCCAGCACGACGCGCCGGGAGGTTCCATCAGCCAATACGTCGAAACTTTGCTGATTGTCCATGATGTTGCCCAGCATGATCTGGCCCAGGACCTGTTCATGCACAGTTGGATTGGTGATCGGCACCATGGTCTCGACGCGGCGGTCGAGATTGCGTGGCATCAGGTCGGCCGAGGAGATGTAGACGATTGCCTCGTCGGCCGGCAGGCCATGACCATTGCCGAAACAGTATATGCGGCTGTGTTCGAGGAACCGGCCGACGATGGACTTGACCCTGATGTTCTCCGACAGGCCCGGCACCTGCGGCCTGAGGCAGCATATGCCGCGCACGACGAGGTCGATTTCCACCCCGGCGCGGCTGGCGTCATACAGCGCGTCGATGATGATCGGATCGACAAGCGCGTTCATCTTCATCCAGATGCGCGCCGGCCGCCCTTCCAGAGCGTGCGTCACCTCTTCCGAAATGTGCTGGAGGATGCGGTTGCGCAGCGTGAACGGGGATATCGCCAGCCGCATTTCCGCGGTCGGTTCGGCATAGCCGGTGATGAAATTGAACAGCTGCGCGACATCGCGCGCGATCGTCGGATCGGTGGTGAAGAAGGACAGGTCGGTGTAGATGCGCGCCGTCACCGGATGGTAGTTGCCGGTGCCCAGATGCACGTAATTGCGTAGCTTGCCGTCTTCGCGCCGCACCACCAGCGACATCTTGGCGTGGGTCTTGAGTTCGAGGAAGCCGAACACGACCTGCACGCCGGCGCGTTCGAGGTCACGCGCCCAGCGGATGTTGGCTTCCTCGTCGAAGCGGGCCTTGAGTTCGACCAGTGCCGTCACCGACTTGCCGGCCTCGGCCGCGTCGACCAGCGCGCGCACGATCGGACTGTCGTTGGAGGTACGGTAAAGCGTCTGCTTGATCGCCACCACTTCGGGGTCGGCCATCGCCTGACGCAGGAACTGCACCACCACGTCAAACGATTCGTAGGGATGGTGGACGATGATGTCCTTCTCGCGGATGGCAGCGAAACAGTCGCCGCCATGCTCGCGGATGCGCTCGGGGAAGCGTGGATTGTAGGGTCTGAACTTTAGATCGTCGCGGGCGACCGCGACGATCTCGGAAATCTGGCTGAGCGCCAGCGGACCGGTGAGCACGCTGATGCGGCTCGACGAGACGCCAAGCTCGCCGGCGACGAAGTCCCGCAGTTCCGCCGGCATCAGCATGTCGAACTCGATGCGGATCACGGAGCCCCTGCGGCGGCGCTTCAGGGCCGTTTCGAACAGCCGCACCAGGTCTTCCGATTCCTCCTCGACCTCGATATCGCTGTCGCGGATGATGCGGAATGTGCCGGAGCCCTTGACCTCGTAGCCTGGGAATAGTTTGCCGATGTAAAGGCCGACCGCTTCCTCCAGCGGAATGAAGCGGACATGGTTCTTGCGGTCCGGCAGACGGATGAAGCGCTTCAGCGCCACCGGCAGGCGCAGCAACGCGCTCATCTCCTCGCCGTTCTTGCGATGACGAAGCTGCAAAGCCATCGAGAAGCCGAGGTTCGGAATGAACGGGAACGGATGCGCCGGGTCAATCGACAGCGGGGTGAGCACAGGGAAAACCTGATCCTGGAAGTGCTCCTCCAGCCAGACCTTTTCGTCCTTGGTCAGCGCGTCGCGGGTGATGCTCTCGATGCCTTCCTTGTTGAGCAGCACCGTAAGCGCTGAAAGGCTTTTTTGCTGATCTTCCTGCAGCCGCTCGACTTCACGCAGCAACTGTTCGAGCTGCTGTTCGGGGGTGCGTCCATCCGGGCTCTTCAGCGCGATGCCCTCGCGCACCTGGCCTGCGAGGCCGGCGACGCGGACCATGAAAAACTCGTCGAGATTGGCGGCCGAGATGGAGAGGAAGCGCACACGCTCGAGCAGTGGATGGTGGGTGTTGAGCGATTCCTCGAGAACGCGGCGATTGAACTGCAGCCAGGAAAACTCGCGGTTGACGAAACGGTCCGGATTGCCCTCCGGGCTCGCCGCCTCGACATTGTTGAATTCGCTCTGTACCGGCTTCAATTCGTTCATGGTTCCTGCTCTTGTCCCGCCTCAGCCGGTTAACCGGCTTAACTTATCCTGTGGCAGGCTTTTGCGACAGTTCTCTGACAGGCTTTTGCGACAGTTTGATTTCATCGAACTTGCAAACAGGCCTGATATGATCCAGATGCAGGAGAGACTGCGTTAAGGAGACGACGATGGCAGGCGGTTCCATTCCCCATTTCCAGAACGATGCGGGCCATCCCGCGATCGACATCGGGGTCAAGGAATTCATGTGCACGGGCGCCAACCCGCCTTTCGACCATCCGCATGTGTTTCTCGACATGGGCGAAGACAATGAGAAGGTCTGCCCCTACTGCTCCACCCTGTACCGCTATTCGCCGAAGCTGAAGGCGACCGAAACGCTGCCTGCCGGCTGCCTCTATATCGACCAGGCCGCCTGATCCCCTGACCATGGTTGAGAAGCGGTCCCGGCAGATCCTGATTGCCGGGGCTGGTGTGGCCGGGCTGACCGCGGCGCTCGCCTTTTCGGCGCGCGGCATTTCGACAAGAGTCTTCGAGCAGGCCAGGCAGCTCGAAGCGGCCGGCGCCGGCATCCAGCTTTCTCCCAATGCAACGCGCATCCTGCGCCAGCTTGGTGTGCTTGATCATCTGCTGGCCAACGCCATCAAGCCGACGGCCGTGGTGTTGAAGGACGCGAGAAGTCTGCGCGAGCTGGCGCGCGTACCTCTGGGGGCTGCCGGTGAAAGCCGCTGGGGCGCACCCTATCTCGTGGCGCACCGCGCCGACCTGCAGGCGGCGCTGATGGCGAAAGCAGCGGAACAATCCGATATCGAAATCACCACCGGCGCGCGGGTGACCGGCATTGACATCGAGCCGCATGAGACCGTCATCAACGTCGCGACGGATAGCCAGGAGATGAAAGCCGCCGGAAGCCTGTTGGTGGGCGCCGACGGCGTCTGGTCCTCGGTTCGCGCGCAGCTTGCCGGCAAGGACCCTGCTTTCAAGCAAAGCCGCTTCAGCGGGGAGCTTGCCTGGCGTGCGACGGTTCCGGCGGAGAGCGCCGCCGGCCAGGCCTTTGCGCAAATCGCCACCGCGGATTGCGTCACCACTTTCCTGCATTCCGGCTTCCACATGGTCGCCTACCCGGTGAGCAGAGGCAGCGCCTTCAATCTGGCCGCCTTCACCAAGGGTCAGCGGATCGCCGAAGGGTGGTCGGGCCATGCCGACCCCGCCATTCTCGACAAGGCCATGCGCGGCACCGTGCCTGCGCTGACCAGGCTGGTCGCACTGGCCGGTCCATGGACGGCATTTCCAATCCACACCGTCGAGCAAAACCACTGGACCAACCCGGCAGGCATCGCGCTGATTGGCGATGCCGCGCATGCGATGACGCCATTCGCCGCCCAGGGCGCCGCGATGGCGATCGAGGACGCGGCAATGCTGGCCAATCTGGTCTCCGACTTCCCCGCCGATCCGCGACAGAGCCTTGCGATCTGGGAAAACCTGCGGCGGCCGCGTGTCCAAAAGGTGCTGAAACGCGGCGCGCTCAATCGTCTCGCCTGGCATGCCTGGGGACCGGTGGCATTGGCGCGCAATCTGGTCCTGGCAACGCGGCCGGGAGAGAGGCTCGCGGCGGACTTGGACTGGCTTTACGGCTGGGAGGAGCGGAAGGTGGTGAGGCGTTGATCGGCTTGTCGCTCATGGACAGTCCGAAACATCGTCTGCTTCCAAAGCTCTCACAGATGCATCACGAGAACAGAGCACCCAACGTAATCTTCCAATAGATGCTGTGATAGCGTGCGAAGAAAATCAGGGCAGCCATAGCGGAGCACGCAATGGCTGCAGCCAGAGTTACCGCCACAGCAATTAAGACGTTCGTCCTCAATGCGCGTTTCGACACGAGGAAAATTTGCACGGCGATCGCAATCGACGAGAAACTTGAGACACCATATGTGCTCAGAACCTGAAGCCCCTTGATAAGAGAGCCAAATACTACTGCAATAAGCGCAAACAAATACCAGCCAATCGTCATTCCAGTTTCTTTTGGCAGCAGGCTCAAGAAGCCGAATACGGCGTATTTTATACCCAGTATCGACAGCGAGAACGCCACCGCTATGGGAAACTTCAAAATCACCCCGCGACAGATTTCCTTGAAGTCGGCACCTGCCTCCATCACACGCGAGAACGCAAAAATGACTGACGAAGCAACAACGGCGATCGCCAGGTTCGAAATGACCTTGTAGAGAATCGGGAAATGCGGAATTGAATTGCCCCGGTGCCCCAGGAAATCCAGGTAGATTGTGGATTGTTGAGCAACTGCGAATACGGCGGCGACGGTCATGATCGCGTACCAGTTAGCGTCTCGCTCCGACATTTCACGAACGACGGCACCTGGCTTTACATAAAATGCGAATCCAGCAACCGAATATTTTACAAACGCATCTAGAAAGGACACGATGCTCCCCGCGCCATCATCAAATATGTATTCCGACATATAAAAGCTAATAGCGCGTCTATGCAGATCACCTATTGTACAGCTTCATCGACAACTCGAGCGAAACCGGCAGCGGGTTCCACCAGCCGGTGCGCAGGCCGGCAGTGCGCAATGCCGCAGCCGTCCATGTGTTGCAACCAACAAGCGCGTTGAAATGGCCATTCGCCTCATAGAAACGATCGAAATTTGAATAGCCGGCATTCTCGATCAGCACCGGCCCATTGGCTCCGCGTTGAAAACTCGCCTCGATGAAATCAAGCAATGCGTCAAACGAAGCGTCCGTGATGTCGAAGCCGGTGACGTCGGGATGCGGCTCGGCTATGGCGCCGGCGACGTCGACATGCATCACCGAGGCATCGAGCGTCAGCGCCTTGAGCACAGGCACCGCCTTCAGCTGCGACCATGCCGGCGTTTCCAGATAAAAGGCGCGGCCGCCCCAGCCGAAAACCAGATATCGCACCTCCGGAGCGTCGGAAGGCAGGCCGGCATCGGCAAGGAAGCGGAATCGCCGCCGCACCTCGTCGTTCACGGGAATGGCAATGTCGGTGTGGATCGGGTTCCTCAGCACCAGTATGCGGTGTGTCCCCTCACCCACGGCCGTGCCTGGCCAAAACGGGCGCGGCACCAGCACGCCGAGAGCCGCTGCAAGCGCAACTGCGGCAACCAGCATGGCCAGAAAGCGCAGGAATCTTCTCATCGAGCGGGCCGAAAACTTGCCGAAGCCACCCGTGATTTCGTCATACTCGGGCTTGACCCGAGTATCTACGCCGTGAACTCAGCCGTGGGGTGCAGCGGTGCGGAATTCTGTAACCGTTGCAGCGCTTTGGCGTCACGGAATAGATCCCAGGGTCTCAGCAAGTCGCTTCGCTCCTTGCTGAGACCCTGGGATGACGACCGAATGGACGCCTCAGTGCAGTATCTGCGAAAGGAACAGTTTCGTACGCTCATGGCGCGGATGGTCGAAGAACTCGGCCGGCGTGTTCTGCTCGACAATCTGGCCCTGATCCATGAAGATCACCCGGTTGGCGACCTTGCGCGCAAAGCCCATCTCATGGGTGACGCACAGCATGGTCATGCCTTCCTCGGCAAGGCCAACCATGGTCTCCAGCACTTCCTTGATCATCTCCGGGTCAAGCGCCGAGGTCGGCTCGTCGAAGAGCATGATGCGCGGGTTCATGCACAGCGAACGCGCGATCGCCACGCGCTGCTGCTGGCCGCCCGACAGCTGGCCGGGGTACTTGTTGGCCTGCTCCGGGATTTTCACGCGCTTGAGGAAATGCATGGCGATTTCCTCGGCCTGCTTTCTTGGCGTCTTGCGCACCCAGATCGGCGCCAGCGTGCAGTTCTCCAGGATGGTCAGATGCGGGAACAGGTTGAAGTGCTGGAACACCATGCCGACCTCGCGGCGCACCTCGTCGATCTTCTTCAGATCATTGGTCAGTTCCTTGCCGTCGACGATGATCTTGCCCTTCTGGTGCTCTTCCAGCCGGTTGATGCAGCGGATCATGGTCGACTTGCCGGAGCCGGACGGACCACAGATGACGATGCGCTCGCCGCGCATGACCTTGAGGTTGATGTCCTTCAGCACATGAAATTCGCCATACCATTTGTGCATGGCGATGATGTCGATGGCGACATCGGTGGCCGAGATGTGCATCTTTCCGGCGTTGACCTTGAGGTCTTCCGCGCTGACGGCGTTTTCGGTGGCCATGGACAGTTCCCCTTGCTTCCTTATCGTTGGACTTGATGCATGTCGTTATCCAGAACCGCTACACGGTTCCGGGCGGCATGCATCAGCGTTTGTAGCCGGTGTCGAGTCGGCGTTCTGTGTACATTGAATAGCGCGACATGCCGAAGCAGAACAGCCAGAACACAAAGGCCGCGAACACAAGACCGGACTTGGCCGTCTGTGGCGTCGCCCAGTTTGCGTCCGAGAAGTTCTGCTTGACCACACCCAGCAGGTCGAACATCGAGATGATGAGGACCAGGCTTGTGTCCTTGAACATGCCGATGAAAGTGTTGACGATGCCGGGAATGACCAGCTTCAAGGCCTGCGGCAGCACGATCAGCCCCATTTTCTGCCAATAGCCGAGACCGAGTGAATCGGCGCCTTCATACTGGCCCTTCGGGATCGCCTGCAATCCGCCGCGCACCACTTCGGCCATATAGGCGGCGGCAAACAGCGACACGCCGATCAAGGCCCTGAGGAACTTGTCGAAGGTGACGCCCTCGGGCAGGAACAGCGGCAGCATGACGCTGACGAAGAACAATACGGTGATCAGCGGGATGCCGCGCACCGTCTCGATGAAGACCACGCACAGCGTCTTGATGATCGGCATTTTCGAGCGCCGGCCGAGCGCCAGCACGGTGCCCAATGGCAGCGACACCGCAATGCCGACAAAGGACAGGCTGAGCGTGACCAGAAGGCCGCCCCACCGCGATGTCTCGACATGCGGCAAGCCGAACACGCCGCCGATCAGCAGGAAAAAGGAAACGATCGGCAGCACCAAGAAGAGCAGGACGGCGTTCAGCCCCTTGCGCGGGACGCGAGGCATCAGCATCGGCACCAGCAGCGCCACGAACAGTATGGCGACAAGGATCGGCCGCCAGCGCTCTTCCACCGGATAGGTGCCGAACATGAACTGGCCGAACTTGGCGTTGACGAAGGCCCAGCAGGCGCCGCTCCAGCCATCCGGCTTGATGCCGCCCTGCGCGACGGTGGCGCAGACCGTGCGGTCGGGCCCGGTCCACTGGGCGTTGATGAAGGCCCAGTTTATCACCTGCGGCAGGATCCAGGCGACGATGGCTATGCCAAGAACGGTCAGCACCATGTCGCCGACCGAACCGGTCAGGTTCTTGCGCACCCAGGCGATAGGGCCGCGCTCGCTCGTTGGCGCGGGCTGCGCCAGCGCCATTTCGGTGCGCACCCAGGACATGTCATGTTCCTGCATGGTCGCCTACCTTTCCACCAGCGCCATTCTGGCGTTGACCACGTTCATGACGGCCGAGGTCACCAGGCTGAGCACGAGATAGGCGATCATCATGATCAGCACGCCCTCGACCGCCTGGCCGGTCTGGTTCAGAACCGTTCCGGCCGTGGCCGTCAGGTCCGGATAGCCGATGGCGATCGCCAGCGAGGAGTTCTTGGTCAGGTTGAGATACTGGCTGGTCAGCGGCGGGATGACGATGCGCATGGCCTGCGGCACCACGACCAGCCGCAGGATCGATCCAGACCGCAGGCCGAGGGCCGCGGCCGCTTCGGTCTGGCCCTTGCTGACCCCTCTGATGCCGGCGCGCACGATCTCGGCGATGAACGCCGCCGTATAGCAGGACAGCGCCAGATAGAGCGACAGGAACTCCGGCTTGACCTGGAAGCCGCCGGTCAGGTTGAAGGTCGATTGTTTGGGAAAATCAAAGCTCAGCGGAAAACCACTCAGCACATAGGCGAGTAGCGGAAGGCCGGCGATCAGCGCCACTGAGGTCCAGAACACCGGAAACTGCTGGCCGGTGGCCATCTGCCGCTGGCGTGCCGCGCGGGCGACGAACCAGGCCATCGCGATGCCGACAACGAGCGCCACCAGGATAAGCCACGCTCCCTCTCCCCAGACAGCGCGCGGGAAATAGAAGCCGCGCTGGTTGAGGAACGAGCCGAACGGCAGGTGGAAGCTTTCGCGCGGCGCCGGCAGCACGGCCAGCACGCCGGAATACCAGAAGAAGATGACCAGCAGCGGCGGGATGTTGCGGAATATCTCCACATAGACCGTGCAGATCTTGCGGATCAGCCAGTTCTGCGAAAGGCGGCCGATGCCGATCACGAAGCCGATGATGGTGGCGGTGATGATGCCGGCGACAGCCACGATGACGGTGTTGAGCAGGCCGACGATGATGGCACGGCCATAGGTCGAGTCCGATGTATAGGCGATGGGCGTGTCCGAGATGTCGAAACCGGCGCGACCTCTCAGGAACTGGAAGCCGGAGGCGATGTGGAGGCGCTGCAGATTGTCGATGACGTTCTGCACGATCCACCAGACCGCGCCGAACAGAAGAACGACGACCAGCGTCTGGAAGAAGAGACTGCGGACTTTAGGGTCGTTGACGAAGGAGCCGCGACTAGGCTCCTCGCGAAGGATTTCCTGCGAAGCCATGGACCATCCCCTGGAAAGAGAAACCGGAAGGCAGAGTATCTGCCTTCCGGATCACGTTTCGGTCAGCGGATCGGCGGAGCGTATTGCAGGCCGCCCTTGGTCCACAGGGCATTGATGCCGCGCGCGATCTTGAGCGGGCTGCCGGAGCCGACATTCTTGTCGAACATTTCGCCGTAATTGCCCACGGCCTTGACGATATTCACGACCCAGTCATTGGAGACGCCGAGGTCGGTGCCGATCTTCGTATCGGCTTCCTGGCCGAGCACGCGCTTGATCTCCGGGCTGGGCGAGTTCTTCATCTCGTCGACATTGGCCTTGGTGATGCCGAGCTCTTCCGCCTGCAGAAGCGCGAAATAGGTCCACTTGACGATGTGGTACCACTGGTCGTCGCCCTGGCGCACGGCGGGTCCGAGCGGCTCCTTGGAGATGATCTCGGGCAGCACGACGTGATCGGCCGGAGAGCCCAGCGTCAGGCGGATGCCATAAAGGCCCGACTGGTCGGTGGTGTAGACGTCGCAACGGCCGGCGTCATAGGCGGCGTTGACCTCCTCGAGCTTCTCGAAGACGACCGGATTGTATTCCATCTTGTTCGCCTTGAAGTAGTCGGCGAGGTTGAGCTCGGTGGTCGTGCCGCTCTGCACGCAGACGGCGGCGCCGGAAAGCTGCAAGGCGGAATTGACGCCGGGCAGCTTCTTGGCGTTGATCATGAAGCCCTGGCCGTCATAGTAGGTGACGCCGATAAAATTCAGGCCAAGCGCGGTGTCGCGGTTGATGGTCCAGGTGGTGTTGCGCGACAGGATGTCGACTTCGCCCGATTGCAGCGCGGTGAAGCGCTCCTTGGCGCTGAGCGGCGTGAACTTGACCTTGCTGCCGTCACCAAAGACCGCGGCGGCCACGGCGCGACAGAAGTCCGCATCGATGCCCTGCCAGTCGCCCTTGTCGTCCGGCGCCGAGAAGCCGGCCAGGCCGGTGGAAACGCCGCACTGGATGAAACCCTTCGCCTTGACCGTGTCGAGCGTCCCGGCCGACGCGGCCGAAGCCATCAATCCGAGCGTGGCGGCGCCAAGAATGCCGATAGCAATATTTTTCATGACCCACAGACCCTTTTCTCTGTTTTTCAGGCAAACCCTGATCTTTTTTCCCGTGTGAACGCAGCTCCCATTCCAGCCCATCCCCGGAACGCGCATCGAAAATCAACGCGCCGCCCCCGTTCACGAACAGCATCGAAGGCGATTATTCCCGTGAGGTCAAGGGAAATGACCGAATCCGAACGCGTTTGAAAATCGATTGCCTGAATTGCCTGAATTGCAGACAAACGCGCCCGCGATTTAGTCAGACGCGCGAATAAACTCGGCAAAGCCCTTTCGACGTCAAACAGCACACTGTCTGTCTCGCCACTATCGCGCCACTACTCTTCGTTGGCGTGTTTTCCTCGGCTCATTGACATGGACAGCACTGTCTTGGGAGCGCCGGGGAATGTTGTCAAAATGCCGTCTTTTGGCGGCCGTTCGCTTCCCTCCGCGGGGAAATTGGCACATCCGAAGTCCGTTTCCTGGCGGACGCCGGCATGTTGCGCGCTCCATGGCGGCGCACTATGGCTAGCGCCTTATCAAAGAGGCAACGACAAATGGCAAAAGACGGCAACGAGCAGGGTTCCGGCAAAATCGGCATCAACACCCGGCTTGCCCATTCGGGCAACAACCCGCATGACTATTTTGGCTTCGTCAATCCGCCTGTCGTGCATGCCTCGACCGTGCTTTTCCGCAATGCCGCCGCGATGGCCGGGCGCAGCCAGAAATACACTTACGGAACACGCGGCACGCCGACGACGGATGCGCTTGCCCATGCCATCGATGCGCTGGAGGGATCCGCCGGCACGATCCTGGTGCCGTCGGGCCTCGCGGCGGTGACCGTGCCGCTGCTCGCCTTCGTCTCGGCCGGCGATCATCTGTTGATCGTGGATTCCGTCTACCATCCGACCCGCAACTTCGCCGACACGATGCTGAAGCGTCTGGGCGTCGAGGTCGAGTACTATGCTCCAGGGGTCGGCGCCGGCATCGCCGCCCTGATCAAGCCCAACACCAAAGTGGTGTTCACGGAATCCCCGGCCTCCAACACATTCGAGGTGCAGGACATCCCTGCCATTGCCAAGGCGGCCCACGCGGCCGGCGCCATCGTGATGATGGACAATACCTGGGCGACGCCGCTCTATTTCAAGCCGCTCGACCATGGCGTCGACATCTCCATCCACGCGGCGACGAAGTACCCGGCCGGTCATTCCGACGTGCTGCTCGGCACCGTCTCGGCCAATGAGTCCTGCTGGAAGCAGCTTTACGAGAGTTTCTGTACGCTCGGCTGCTGCGCGGGACCCGACGATGTCTACCAGGTGCTGCGCGGATTGCGCACGATGGGCGTTCGGCTCGATCACCACCAGCGCAGCGCGCTGACAATAGCGTCCTGGCTCGAGGGCCAGAAGGGCGTGGCGCGCGTGCTGCACCCTGCCCTTCCGAGCCACCCGGACCACGGCCTGTGGAAGCGCGACTTCTCCGGTTCGAGCGGCATCTTCTCCATCGTGCTTGCCGGCGGCGGCCAGAAGGAGCAGCACGCCTTCCTCGACGCATTGCAGATCTTCGGGCTCGGCTATTCCTGGGGCGGCTACGAGAGCCTCGCAGTGCCGGTCTGGCTGGGCGACCGCGTCGTCGCCAGAGCCCCTTATGAAGGTCCGTTGATCCGCCTGCAGATCGGTCTCGAGGATGTCGACGACCTTAAGGCCGATATCATGCGCGGGCTAACCGCCGCCGGGCTCTGACTGCCGGAGAGATTCAGCAAACGGCCGCAACGCCTTGACGCTGATGACAAAGAGCGAGCCGTTCGCAGCACGGCCAGGGAGGCGCGGCTCGAAATATTATTCCACCTGGCCGCGACTTTCCGGATTTGTTTGACTTCCAAATTCGCGGGTTCGGCCGCATTGCCTGCTGGACGGCATCCTCGCCAAATCGTTCGTTACGAAAATCGCCATGGCCTTTCGTCTTTTTGTCCCCATCCTTGCCGGCGCGACGCTGCGCGAGCGTCTGCTGGCATGCATTGGGGCGATGATCGGCATCGCGCTGACCGGCGTAATCAGCGGGCTGGCGACGGGCGGCGGCCCGCATGTCGCCCTGCTGGTGGCGCCGATGGGCGCTTCCGCCGTGCTTCTGTTCGCTGTGCCTGCAAGCCCGCTGGCACAGCCCTGGTCGATCATCGGCGGCAACTCCGTATCGGCGCTGGTCGGCGTGACCGTGGCGCATTTCGTTCATGACCCCGTCATCGCCTCGGGCCTTGCGGTGGCGCTCGCCATCGCGGCCATGTCGTTCACCCGCTGCCTGCACCCGCCGGGCGGCGCGGCGGCGCTGACCGCGGTGCTCGGCGGACCGGCCGTCATCAGTGCGGGGTTCCTGTTTCCGTTCGCGCCCGTGGCCTTGAATTCGACTATCCTGGTCGCGCTCGGTTTCCTTTTCCACAAGCTCGCGCGGCGCAACTATCCGCATGTCGCCGCGCCCGCCGCCAACAGCCACGGCACCGCCGATCTGCCGGCGCGGGAGCGCGTCGGCTTCCGGCCCGAGGATGTCGACGCGGCGCTGACCGCGCTCGACGAGACCTTCGACATCGACCGCGACGACCTCGAACGCCTGTTGCGACAAGTCGAGCTGCAGGCGATGGTGCGCTCGCACCGGACACTGCTGTGCCAGGATATCATGTCCCGCGATGTGATTTCCGTGCCTGAGCAGGCCACCGCCGAGGAGGCGCGCCGGCAGTTGCTCGATCACAATATCCGCACCTTGCCGGTGGTCGACGCCGAAGCAAGACTGACCGGAGCCGTCGGCTTGCGTGAACTGACGAAAGCCGTCGATACGGTCAAGGGCGTGATGGCAACGGCTGGCACCGCCTCGCCCAACACACCGGCGATGAGCCTGCTTCCGGTGCTGACCGACGGCCGCAGCCATGCCGTGGTCATCGTCGACAGCGAACGGCGTGTCCTGGGCCTGATCACGCAGACCGACCTTCTGGCGGCAGCCGCGCGCGTACAGGCGGCGGACAATGGATTGGCGGCCTAAGCAGCAATCGGCTCATTTCCGCCGCTTCCGTCCCTCTGGGAGAGGCCACCCCGATGTCTCGCCCTGCCGGGCTGCCCGGTCGAGGTGCAGAGAGGCGCGCCTTGCTTCGTCGGGCCGGCTGACATGCGTCCACGAACCCTCGTAACCTGGCTTGCGCCGTTCCAGCCAGGCGTCGAGCCCTTCGCGCAGATCGGTTGTCGGAGCCATGCGGGCGAACTGCTCGGCTTCGACCAGCAGGCCTTCCGCGATGCTGAGGTTGATGCCGCGCGCCACCGCCGTGAGGATGCCTGCCACCGCCATTCCCGAATGCCTGAGAATACGCTTGGCCAAGTCAAAGGCCGCCGGCATCAGGTCGTCATGCGGCACCACCTGATTGACGAGGCCAAGCTCCAGCGCCCGCGGCGGCGGAAACCAGTCGCCGGTCAACAGCAATTCGAGCGCCCGCTTGCGTCCAGCCAGCCTCGGCAGGCGCTGGGTTCCGCCGAAGGTCGGCGGCATCGCCAGATTGATTTCCGGCTTCGCGAAGAGCGCACGATCGCTGGCGATGGCGAGCGGGACGGCTTCGGTGATTTCGCAGCCACCACCGAAAGCGATGCCGTTGACCGCCGCGATGACCGGTTTGCGAAACGCTTCCAGCCTTGCCGTCAGCCGCTGCCCGCGCATGACGAAGTCACGCATGGCGACATCGGCGCCCCGTGCCACGCTGCCCGAGAACTCGTAGATATCGCCGCCCGCCGAGAAGGCTCGCTCGCCTGCGCCGGTCAGGATAACCGCGCGAACGCTGTTGTCCGTCTCAAGTTCATCGAGAACGGCAAGCAGGCGATCGATCAGGGCATAGTTCAGGGCATTGAGCTTTTCCGGACGATTAAGGGTGAGGACGCTTACGCCGTCCCGGGTGTCTTTCAGGACTAGATCAGCCATTTTTCTTCCTTTCCAAATGCCGGGAAAGGGGACCACGGTTTCGATTGCTTGTATATTCACTAGTCGGTATACCTTGCTCATGCCCGAAGCAGAAAAACCCACCCGAGAACGCATCGTCGAAGCGGCGACGAAACTGTTCTACGCAGAGGGAATCGGACGTGTGAGCGTTGATGCGATCGCCGAAAAGGCGGGGCTCACCAAACGGACGCTTTACTATCACTTCAAGAGCAAGGACGACCTCATAGCCGCCTATCTCGAAGGCCGCGATCAGCCGAACTTGCGCCAGATGGCCGGCTGGTTCGAGGCCGCCGAAGGTGGCGCCGATCTCAAGGTCGAAGCGATCTTCACCAATCTGGCGCGAGTGGCACGCCACCCGAAATGGAAGGGATGCGGCTTCCTGCGCACCGCCGCGGAGCTTGCCTCGATGCCTGGACATCCGGCGGTCAAGGTCGGGTCGCGCCACAAATCGAATTTTGAAATATGGCTAGCCGGGGAACTATCGGGTTGCGCCATCGGGGATCCGGGCGCCCTGGCCCGCGAGATCGTGCTTTTGATCGACGGCTCGTTTTCGATCATGCTGATCCACCGCAATCCCGACTATGTCGAGGCGGCTGGACGCGCAGCGGCGACGCTGGTTCGGGCGCGCCTTTCCGGCCACAAAATCTAGAAGCGCAGCGCCAGCCATGCCGTGCCGGCAATCAGCGTGACCAGCGTCAGCGGCAGGCCGACCTTGAAGAAGGCGCCGAAGGACAGGGGCGTGCCGGCGGCCTTGGACTGCTCGGCAACGATCAGGTTGGCGACCGAACCTAGCAAGGTGAAATTGCCGGCCAGGGTCGAGCTCATGGCGACAACCAGCCAGGCGCGTTCTGGATTCTCCAGGCCGGGGATGAAGGGCCGCAGCGCCAGCACGGCAGGCACGTTGCTCATGATGTTGGAGAGCACCGCGGTGAACCCGGACAAACGCCAGACATCATCCAGGCCGAGATTTTTGGCCGAGGCGATGATGTCGGGCGACAGCAGCGTCTTTTCGGCGCCGGCGACCACCACGAACAGGCCGGCGAACATGAACAGCAGCGGCCCGTCGATTTCGCGGTAGATGCGCTCCGGCTTGATGGCGCGCGTGAGCAGCAGGATCGCGCCGCCGATGAGCGCTGCCTTGGCCACGGGAACGCCGGCGAAGAAGGCAATGGCCAAACCGATACAGACAATCACCGCCTTAAGCACCTGTCCGCGATGCATACGCCCGCGTGAGAGTTCGGGCGTCAATTGCCCGGTACGGGCGAATTCAGCCCGGTAGACAATGCGCACGATGACGATGACAGCGACAAGGCCGAACAAGGCCACCGGCGCGAGAGCCGCCGAAAAGGCGGGATAGGAAATGCCCGACAGCGCGCCGATGACCATGTTTTGCGGATTGCCGGTGATGGTGGCGACGCTGCCGCAATTCGAGGCCGTGGCGGTGGCAATCAGATAGGGAACCGGATTGCGGTTGATGACCCTTGTGACATGGACGACGATCGGCGCCATGACCAGGCAGATGGCATCGTTGACGAGAAAGGCCGACAGCACGCCGGTCAGCAGCGTCACCATCACCAGCAGCATGAACGGCGCATGGGCGTGTTCGATGGCGATGGCGCCAAGGCCGCGAAAGGCGCCGGACACTTTCAGATGCGCCACCACGATCATCATGCCGAGCAAGAGGGTGATGGTGTCAAAATTGATCGCCCGGTAGGCGTCCTCCATGCTGACCGCGCCAATGGCGATCATCGCGGCGCCGCCAAGCAGCGCAATGCCCGCGCGGTCGAGGCGCAGGCCCGGAATGCGGCCTATAGCGACGCCGGCGTAGGTGAGGACCAGGATCAGCAGTGCCGCCGCGCCCATCAACGTCATCTGTGGAAATCCCGCTCAATATGTTGGTACCGACACCGCCCGCCCGATGGTTGATCGGCATGCCTGCTTTAGCGCGATATCGAGATTGATGACAAACGGCTCGCGCGACCTGTCGTTCCGGGCGGTATCGCTAACGCCGATAGAAATCCAGCCGCTGCTCCAATGCCTGCGGCGAAAACAGTTTCTCGACCGTCTGCCGTGCCTTGGCGCCCACGGCTGCGCGCCGCCCGGGATCCGCCTTGAGTTCGGCAAGGATCTCAGCTGCCTGCTCTGTCGTCTCGAACAGAAAACCGTTCTCGCCATGTCGGATATGGTCGACGTAGCCGCCATGCGAATGGCAGACCGCCGGCAAACCGCAGGCCATCGCCTCGAACACCACGCGGCCGAACGTCTCCACATGTGAACCGGTGCGATAGTAGAACACGTCGAGTGTCGGCAGGAACTCTTCGGCGGCAAGATGACCCACGGGCAGGAGTTCGAGCAGCGGATGCGGCTCCAGCCTGTCGCCAAGCTGCGTCCCGCCCTGAATCCTGACCGCAGTGCCTTCCGCCAGCAACACCTCATAGAGCGGCATGTCGTCGGCATGGTGCTTGTCCGGTGTATCTCGGCTCATTCGTCCTACCGTGAAGGGACCATCCGGTCTTGCCCGCCTTGGCGAGAAGCGCTCGATATCGATCGGCGACGGATGCACGACGCCGTCGGCTCTCAGCATGCGTTTCTGAAAGTCGGAAACGAAGATCAGCTCGGCTCCAGGCCAACCCAGCCTGCGCGGCATGCGTGTCGTCAGCGTCATGACCTTGGGGTGAAAGGTGCTGAAATCGTAGATCAAGCGGCGCGGGCGCGGTATCAGGTACGGCCAAATCTTGTTTCGCCAGTGCGCGCCGATGAAGACATAGGTGCCGCCATCCGGAACCCGCCGCTTCATCGGCGAGATGGGGCTGATGGGAAATTGGCGCATCCAATCGTCCGATGCCCGCGACGACGCCGCCCAAAGACGCACCTCGGCCTCGGCGCCGAGGAGCCGATACAATTCGAGGGTCTTGAGTTCACTGCCGCCAAATGGATCTTGAAAGCCATTGAACAGATGGATCATGCGCCGCCGCGCTTGCCTGGCTTGGCCATTTTCTGCCCCTATGAACCTTGGCCCCTAACCGGCAAGCCGGCCCCGGGGCGCCCCAACAGGGGACAGAAATAGGAGGGTGTTTGGAAATGGCTATAGGAGCGCGCGGGAATTCACTCGCTTTTTTTGGGTGCCATTTCGGCGCATCATCCGCGCACCTCGCCGCCCGGCGACATGAGGAAAGAACGACAGCAAGTGCCGCCGGCTAACCCCGGTAGAAATCCAGCCGATCCAGTTGGGCCTGCGGCGAAAACATTGCCTCGACGGTCCGCCGCGCCTCCTGGCCCACCGTCGCCCTCAGGGCCGGATCGGCTTTCAGCATGGCCAGGATTTTAGCCGCCTGCTCCGTCGTTTCGAACAGATAACCGTTTTCACCGTGCCGGATATGATCCGCGTAACCGCCATGCGAATGGCAGACCACGGGCAAACCGCAGGCCATCGCCTCGAACACCACACGGCCGAACGTCTCCACATGGGAGCCGGTGCGATAGTAGAAGACGTCGAGCGTCGGCAGGAACTCCTCCGCGGCAAATTCGCCCTGCGGCAGGAGTTCGAGTCGCGGGCACGGCGCAAGCCGGTCCTTCAGCGGCGTTCCGCCCTGGATTCGTATGGCCGTGCCATCGGCCAACAAGGTTTCGTAGAGCGCCAAATCGTCAGGATGATGCTTGTCCGCCGTATCCCGGCTGAGCCGGCCCACGGTGAACGGGCCATCCGGCCGGACCAACCGGGGTGAGAAGCGCCCGAGATCTATCGGCGAGGGATGCACGGCGCCGTCGACCCCCAGCGTGCGCTTCTGGAAGTCGGAAATGAGCACCAGCTCGACATCGGGCCAATTCAACAGGCGCGGCATGCGCGTCGTCAGACCGAGGATCTTTGGATGGAAGGTGTTGAAAACATAGATCAGCCGCCGCGGCCGCGCGATCAGATAGGGCCACAGTTTGTTGCGCCAATGCGCGCCAAGGAAGACATAAGTGCCTCCGTCCGGCACTTTGCGCCTTATCGGCGAGACAAGGTGAATCGGAAACTGCCGCGTCAGTTCACCGGACATGCGGGAAGACGTCGACCATAGACGCACCTGCGAGCCGGCGCTCAACAGCCGGTAGAGCTCCAGCGTTTCACGCTCGCTGCCGCCAAACGGGCTCTTAAAACCGTTGAACAGATGGATCTTGTTTGCTGCAACGTGCCTTGCCTGGGCCGTCTTGTCATTCATGTGCCGGCACCAAAAAAGGCCGCAGCTTCACCAACGGCCGGGACTGTCGAGGACTTCAAGAGGTCAGGAGCGTTTCCTGTAGTATCGGTAGACTACTTGCCCCGGAGGAAGCACACCAGCAAGAAAGCGTCAAGCAACCAGCCGAGGTCAACCGCCAGCCACTGACAGTGTGCTTAGTGCACGGTGGCGGCGCCTGGCTGAGACAGTTGGGACGCCTCGGCCGGGTCGAAGCTGACCTGATCGCGTCCATTCGATTTGGCTGCATAAAGCCGCCTGTCGGCGGCGGAGAATATCGCCTCGTAGGTGGTCGGACCGCTGAAGCTGATGCCGCCGATGCTGACGGAAAGCGGGCAGGAGCGGCCGCCCGGCGAAAACTCCATCTCGCGGATGCGCCG
Organism: Mesorhizobium sp.; assembly: GCF_017306585.1. GTDB lineage: Bacteria > Pseudomonadota > Alphaproteobacteria > Rhizobiales > Rhizobiaceae > Mesorhizobium. The sequence goes on from NZ_JAFKIC010000188.1 coordinate 18,891, forward strand.
GCGGATGCTTTCGGCGACCAGCCAGGACTGCGCGGGTTCGACGCCGGGAAGAAACACGCCGAACTCCTCGCCGCCGATACGGCCAACGATATCGACGCCGCGCAATTGGCCCTTGATCGCCTGGGCGATGAGCTTGAGCGCCTGGTCGCCACTATCATGGCCGAGGCGGTCGTTGATCGACTTGAAATGGTCCGCGTCGATGATCAGCAACGCGCCGGGGCGGGCCTGTTCCTGCTTGCGGGTCTGCTCGAGATAGGCTTCGACCAGCATGGAGAAGGCGCCGCGGTTCAGAACCGCCGTCAGGCTGTCGGTCGCCGCAACAATGCTGAGGTCGCGCTGCGCTATCGCCAACTGGCGGATCTTCCACATGAGGAAAAACAGAAACGAACCGCCCAGCAAGAGAGGAAGAAGCAGGTCGGTCAGTTCGGCGCGCCGGACAGCCTCGGTCGACAGATAGGGAAAATTGAACGAATCGACGAAAAACGCCACGGCGATGAAAAATGCCGTGCCGGCAACAGTGACTGATATCACCCTGCCCCAACTCGTCGGCGACAGGTCGAGCTTCATCCAATTCCACTCCGTTAGCCGCGCCTACTATGGCGCGCCAACGCAAACAAAATGATAAGACTTTGCCTTCAATTGAAGTTCAGCCGGTGGGACCGGAGCATGTTCCGCTCGATGGCGGCCATGCTCCGGGGATGCGGGCAAGCCCGGCTGCGGATTTGGCGATCCGGGGAAATCCCTGACGTCAGCGGATGAGGCTCGACTCACCCGCCTCGACAACGAAGGATGCCGCGATCAGATCGTCGGCATCCAGCCGTAGGGAGCCGTCGCCAGCCCCCATGATGGCGGCGACCTTATGAAAGGTTTTCATCTCATGATCGGAAATTTCGGCGTCCCGCATTCTGGCCTTGAGCTCGGCGATACGTCGCCCCAAGGCAGGGGACGTCCCGATTTCACGTTTCGACATGGCCTGGCTTCTCCTCCCCCAACCCGCGCTCTTGTTTTGCCCCGCCCTTCGCCGGCCCGGCATTGCCTTATATGAGACCCGGCGAATACAAGGGCGGCAACGCGCGATTCGGGCGAAAGTTCCGGCGTGGAGGGCTCACAAAATAATACATAAGCCTTGCCGAGGCCCGGACCGGGTGGTGCCAACGACCAGTGATCCCACCGCCAGATCGGGCCCCGGTTTCAGAATTTCATACAAGCACTTGAAATTGTGGCGATCCCGACAGGATTCGAACCTGTGACCATCGGCTTAGAAGGCCGGTGCTCTATCCAGCTGAGCTACGGGACCGCTGGCCGGCTTGAGGCCGGTGGCTATTACTCTGAAGCCCGCCCGGGCCTGCGTTCAATGCGTCCAGGGCGTCCTGCGGTCATAGCGGAAATTCTCCGCATAGGAAATCTGGCGACGCTTGGCTTCCTTCGGCTCCTCGACGCGGAAAGCAAGCTTTTCCTTCTCGGCATAGGCCACCGCCTCTTCCTTGGTGTCGAAGGTCAGCCTGATCTGGCTCTTCATGTCGCCCGAAGTGGTGTAGCCCATGAGCGGGTCGATCTTCTTGCGCATCTCGGGGTCGAATTCCAGCACCCAGTGGCCGGTCTTGGCCTTACCGGACTGCATCGCGGTTTTGGCTGGGCTGAAAATGCGCGCGGACATGGCCACCTCATTCTTGTGCAAGGCAGCATCGCCGCCCTTTCGCCCGTCATTACTGCGCAATGGGGGCGTCGGCAAGGTTTTTGCACTTGCTATGTAACACCGAAATGAATAGGCAACAGTCCGTTCGGAGTGTAGCGCAGGCTGGTAGCGCATCTGGTTTGGGACCAGAGGGTCGGGAGTTCGAATCTCTCCACTCCGACCACTTTTCCACATTCATGCGATTGCGGTCCGGCACGGAAGCGGTGACGACGCCCGACGCGCGCATGGCGGAACGGTCAGAACCAGCGCCCGAATTTCATCATTTCAAAACTCGCTTCCGCCGCCTTTGCAGGCTTAAGCGCGTCGCGCCGAACCGATTCGGGCGACGCGCTTTAAACCTCCGTTTTGATGCATGTCGTTGTCCCATAACCGCTGCACACTTCTGGGCGACTTGCATTAGACTGAGGCAAACGGGGGATTTCAGGTGCTTGGGATCGATGCGTGGGTGTCGCTGTTCGGGCCAGCCTACTTTGCCTATGCCGGCGTCACGGTTCCGTACATGGTCGCCTGGGCGATCGCTTGTGCGGCGCTAGCGATGTGGAACAATCGCGAGAGCCGCAGAAATGCGAAACGGAGCCCGGGCACCGTCACTTCCCGTTCCTGGCCGGCAAGCATCGGTATTTTTGCGCTGGTCGCGGCCTGCTACATCGCCGCGCACTCGGCCATCTATCTGCTGGTCCGGCATTTCGTCGGGCTGTGGCTATGAGCTGGCTGCAAGCTTACCGGCAGGCGACGCCATCGGCGGCGAGCGACATTCAAAGCACCGCTTCGATGTCGGTTTTCGAGAAATCGCCGCCGACATAGAGCAGCCGGCAACCATGCTCTTTCGCCACCTCATAAGCGAAGCAGTCGCCGAAGTTGAGCGCGGCAGGGTGGATGCCCTTGCCCCATTGCGAGTAAGCCTCCGCAATGCGCCGGGCCGACGCCGGCGTCACCGCAACGAACTCGAACCCAAGCCCGTCAATCAGACTGGACAACTCGGCCGCGACGCCACGATGGGCCGCGACAATCAGCGCCTCGGCAACTGTGCCCGCGGAGATCAGCAGGTCGTCTTCGGCTTCGATCGCGTTGATGCAAGCGGCGGCCTGCGGTTCATCCAGCACGATCGCCATCAGCGCGGAGGTATCGACCGCGATCATTTTGGCATGCCGTCATCTTCATAAAGGAAATCCTGGCTGAGGGCGGCAGGCGGCCCGGCCTTGGCCTTGGTTGCTCCGGCTGCGCGCGCCGCCTCCAAGAGCGCCCGGCGGCTTTTCCTGTCAGGCATTGTCCTAATGGGAACCAGCCGCACCGCCGCGTGACCATGGCGGGTCAGAATGACCTCGTCGCCCGCTTCGGCGCGGCGCACCAACTCCGTCAGTTGTCCCTTGGCGTCGGTCACGGATATCTGCATGGCACACTCAAACAGACTATTCTCTGGTCCATATTTTGACTCTAGAAATAGACTACTTAATGGTCCATTTCAAGAATCCATACGACCAACCTGACGCTTGTCGATGAAAATGGGAATCCCGCGGCAGGATAGGCGGTCGCCGCATCCATTCGAAGGCAAGCTCGCCGGCGAGAACCCCAAGCGTCTCATTCCGGCGAGCCTGCAACCTGATTTGAGCGCAACCAGGACCGGGATCAGCCGGCAAAACCCAACGAGCAAGAACGGTGCCAGCCGGCAGGTCCCGAAATGGGACATCGGCCGAATTCCGCAAGCGCCCGGCACGGTGAAAACCGGGTGCCCCAACTAAACCTCGAACTCGCCCTGCCCTTCATCCATGGCGCTGACGGTCTCGGCGGCAAGCGCCCGGGTGATCGGTGTCTTGCGCTCCAACGCAGTGCGGTCGAGCCGCTCGACCACGCGCATCGCCGTGGCCAACGAGCGCTCGATGCGCCGCACCAGATACTGCACGACATGCGGTTCGACCTCGATCTGGCGGTCGGCGAACAATTTGGTGATGACGCCGGCGAGCAGAAGGTCGTCGGGCTCATGGATTTCGACAGTCGCGGCCGCTTTCAGCCGCGAGGCAAGATCGGGCAGCGAAACGCCCCAGGCCGAGGGAAAGCGCCGCGCCGTCAGAAGCAAGGTGGAACCGGCTCCGCGCACGGCATTGATAAGATGGAACAGGCCCTGTTCATCGATCGGCCCTGTATCGATATCGTCGATCAGCGCCGGCCGCGTTCCAAGACCGGCGATACCGTCGCCAATGCGCCCTGCGCCAACGGCCACCGCGTTGGCGCGGCCCCGCCAGATCGAGGCCAGATGCGTCTTGCCTGAGCCGGCCGGGCCGGCAAGCACCACCACCGGCGCTGGCCAGTCCGGCCAGCGGTCGATGAGCGCCGCCGCCTGATTGTTCGTGCCCGAAACGACGAGTTCGTCGCGGGAGTAGCCGGTGCCGTGACCAAGGTCGAGCGGCAGTTGGCGCGGCGCGTCGGTACGTTGGGCGGCCATTTCAGCGACGCGGCTGCGAGCGATGGCCCCCGCCGCGATCTGCCGGCAGCGGCGGGGCCGCGTCGCCATGGCCCTTGTAGAGCGGCGATTCGAGATAGCGGGCAATGGCAAACCGCACCAGCACGGCGACCGCGGCCGAGGCGGGAACGGCGATCAGCAGGCCGACGAAGCCGAACAGCGCGCCGAAGGCGAACAACGCGAACATCAGCCATACGGGATGCAGGCCGACGCTCTTGCCGACCAGCCTGGGCTGCAGGATGTTGCCCTCGATGAACTGGCCGACGAAGAACACACAGGCCACCGCCACGACCATCGTCCAGTCTGGCCAGAACTGGACGAAGGCGACGCCTACGGCGAGCACCAGGCCCGTCAGCGAGCCGACATAGGGGATGAAGGAGATCAGCCCGGCAAAGAAACCGATCAGGATGGCGAAGTTCAAGCCGGTGATTGTGAGACCTGTCGCATACATGGCGCCAAGCACGAGGCACAGCGTGCCTTGCCCGCGCACGAAACCGGCGGTGGCGGTGTTGATGTCGCGGGCGAGTGCGCGCACGGTCTCGACATAATCGCGCGGCACCCAGCTGTCGACCGTGGCCACCATCCGGTCCCAGTCGAGCAACATGTAGAAGGCGACGACCGGGGTGACGACGAACAGGCTGACCACCGAGACCAGCGCCACGCCCGAACTCCAGATCGAGGTGAAGACGGTGGTCAGCAGGCTGAAGCCGGAGGTCAGCAGCGAGTTCAGCCCATCACGCAGGCCACCCGCATTGACGCCGAACCGCTGCTCCAGCCATTTCGGGTCGAAGCTGGTGATCAGCGACTGCAGCCGGGTGAGATACTCCGGCAGCTTGCGGCCGAAATCCGCCATCTGCGTCGCCAGCACCGGCACCAGGATGACGAAGGCCAGCACGACAATGACGATAAAGGCGATCAGGATGACCACCGTGGCCATCAGCCTGGAGAGGCCGAGCCGCTGCAGCCAGTCGGCGACCGGATCGAGGAAATAAGCGAGCACCATGCCGGCGACGAACGGCAAAAGGATGCCCGAGAAGACATAGAGGAACAATGCCAGCAGCACGGCCGCAATCAGCCAGAACGCAAGCTGGCGGCGGAACGCGGTGCTGGAGGTCGCCGTCCAGGCTTCCTCAGGTGTCTGTCTTGGAGCTTTCGCCATAGCCGCTCATATGTCTCAGCCAAGCCACGAGATAGGCCGCGGCCGAAGCCACGGTCAAGACCCCGGACAGCAATATGAGGGCGGGCCGCAAAGGGTCGAGATGCACCGCAAAGGCAAGTTCGCCCAACACCACCGCCGCCAGCACGATCTGGACGGCGGTGTTGGCCTTCGACACCAGAAACGGTTTTATCTCGACCGGATGGGCCATCACCGTGGACAACAGGACCGCGCAGACGATCAGCGCATCGCGCGACACCATGGTGACGACCAGCCACAGCGGCAACTGCCCGATGAAGCCCATGACGACGAATACCGAAACCAGAAGCAGCTTGTCGGCCATGGGATCAAGATAGGCGCCGAGCCTGGACTGCTGGTTGTAACGGCGCGCGATGAAACCATCGACGCCGTCCGAAACGCCGGCAACGACGAAGCCTGCGAAGGCCCAGTCCCAATGCGCCTGCAGCATGGCCAACACCACGGCAGGCACCAGGATCAGCCGCAGGATGGTGATCAGGTTGGGGATGGTCAAATTCTCGGCCCGTCCTCTTCTAGGGCATAGATGATGGGCACCCATCCAGGCCGCAAGCTCACCGGCATGATTCAGCCGCCGGCAGGGCGATTTTGCAGCCTGTGGGCGAGACTGGCGCAGAGACCCGTCCGACCTCCGTGAACGCCCGATTTCAAAAGCGAGGTGCGACAATGTCCGGATTCGGAGCATCGGAACCGGCCTGACGCAGCCGATTGGCGCACAATCCGAGCAGGGCAACGCCGCCGACGGGATCGGCAATGGCAGCCAGGTCGGGATTGAACAGCATCCCCGACGCGATGGACCATATCCAGTAGAGCGCGCCGAACAACAGCAACGGCTTCAGTCCGCTGGCCTCGCGCGGGTCCAGTTGGCCGAAGCGCAGGGATGTCGCCAGCCGTGTCATGCCGGGAGCGAGCCGCGCCGCGACCATGGCGCCGGCCAGCATCAGACCGAGATCGAGCGCACCATAGAGCCCGATGAACGCCAGGGCCAGCCCACCGCCGACCACGGCGCCCATGAGACCGCCAATCCGCGCCAAATCCTTCAGCGGCGCCAGCTGCGCTGCCAACGGTCCGGCAACCACCAATCCCGGCGCCAGAACCGTCAGGCACCAGATCAACAGCCAGAGCGTGAGATAGAACAGGAACGATCTGATGGCGAATCCGGATGGCCGCTCATTGGTGAAGGTGCGCTGCGCGAGAAAGGCGATGGCGCCAAGGAGCACTCCTTCCGGCAGCCACGCCTTGACCAGCAACGGCCACGGCATGCCCAGTTCGAACGCTGGCCGCAACGGCACAGCCAGGGAGGATCGCCAAAGACAGATCAGCACCAGCGGAACGCAGGCAGCCCCGAGAAAGCGAAGCCACTCCTGTCTGCCGCCGGTTTGCGGTGCCGAACCGCCGGTATCCATCGACGCCTCCCTTGTCGTGCCCCGCCGCCATTCCAGACAACCGGCTTTTCGAGGCAATACGAACAGTCATCGAGTTACCACATTTGCTTCCAAACGTCCGGCCATGCGAAACGGCAGCGTGATATTCCACAACCCCGATCATAGCCGGCCTGAGCGGAAGAGATCGCCGGCGGCCGCGTTGATGTCGGGATGTCTGCTTGCGCTGGCCGCCCTTGCAGCGCCGGAACCTGCCCTGGCAAAGGGGAAAGACAATCATTGCGCTTCCAGCGACGGCCAACGCATCGGCGCGGGCCAATGCCTCCTGCTCAAGCCCAGGCTGGCAAAAGAGGCTCCGACGGTGGAGCAGGCAGGCCTGCCCTCCCCGGCCCTGCGCAAATTCTGTCCGAACCTGATTTCACGCCGTACCGACACCGATGGCCGGAACCGAGACATAACAATCGAACTATCCCCCCGATCCGTTCTCTACGACGTTTCAGACTGCTGCCCTGAAACAAGCTTCACTCTGACCACCGAGCCGGCCCGTCATCGTTTCACCGTGCTGGGTGTCGGTCGCGATTGCTTCGGCGGCACCGCGCATTTCGGGATCGAGGAGACCTATCGGCTGGAACGGGACGGCACCGCTTCCTTGCTGAGCCGCGTCGACAAGTCGCAAACCTTGTGGAAGCCGGTGGAAGAACCGTGAGCATTGCGGCATCGTCAAAAGGGACAACCGGGATGATCGAGATCGTCCGCCGCTTCGGCATATGCGTTGGCATCGTCGCGATCGCCCTCATCGGGGCCGGCCCCTCGCCGGCGACCGCGGCCCCGCTTGCCAGCGGACTGATGCTCGACGAGCCCGAACCCGCGCATGGTTGGTCGGAAGCACTCGCCGCCGACGGCCTGGTGCTGACGAAAAAATTTCCCGCCAGGCGGGCGGGCGACACGCCGGGCGGAGCGCTGATCCGCTTCCAGAAACCTGTGCCGCCGAAAGGCGATATCGCGGCTGGCTTCGATGCGCTGATTGCCGGCGTGCCGGAGCTCGCCAGGGACTCGCCGCTGTGGCAATCGCATGGAATTACCCTGTCCGGTGACGCAATCACCATCAAGGAATGGTGCTGTGCCCACCGTGGCGACTTCGGCCTGTCTCAGGCTGTGGTCGGCATCGAAGGCCGGGGACGACGCGCTTTTGCCACACTGACCCGGATCAATCTTGGCGACGATGCAAAGGCCGAAGTCGATGCGACCTTCCAGCGTATGGTGCGGTCCTGGCGCATGGCGCCGGAGGATGCCGCCCTGGGGACAATCCTGGTGCCGCCCAAGGATGCCGGCGGCCTGAGCGGCCTCTATACGAACTTCACCAGTGGAATGCGGGCCAATGGTTTCGGCGGGATGATGTTCTACTCCGAGAACAGGGTCACGCTGTTTGATGCCGGCGGCCTCTTCAGCAACGCCATTCCGCCAGCCAGACAGGACCTGAGCACTTACTGTCGCGAGAAGCCATTGGCTTGCGGCACCTATCAGCTGAAGGGCGGCGGCTTCTTCAGCAGGCCCAACCGGATCGCGATGATGAAACTCGCCGACCTCTACGGCATTTTCTCAACCGACGAGCGCAACCTCGCCGCCAGCGGCAAGGATCTTCGCATCGGGGATGATACCTGGAAAGAAGTGGCGCCGCTGAAAAAGGGAACGAGACTTTCGGGAAGCTGGACCTATAGCTATGCCGCCGCCGGCAGCAGCGGCGGGCAATCGGGCAGCGTCGCCGTGCAACGCACGCTCGGTCTGGCAAGCGATGGCCGCTTCAGCACCAGCGGCTGGGCCGGAGCCAACGTCACCAACGAAAACTCCGGCGTCATCAGTTCCAAGGATGCGCCATCCACGACCGGCCGTTACGAGATCGAAGGCTACAACATTTCGCTCGATGGCGACGATGGCAACGTCAAGATGTTGAGCTTCTTTGAACCGCAAGGATCGGACGCCGTGCTGACGATCAATGGCTCGGACTACACCAGACAATAATCAGCACCGACGGCCAGGGATCCGATCTATGCCGACGGGCCGCCGCTGTTGATACGCACCTGTTCTTCGGCCTGGCGGACAACCTCCTCGTCGGTAAGTTCGCCGCGGCCGTCCCAAACCCCGAAATAGCCGAGATCCTGCCTGCCGGTTGCGAGGCTGTAATCACGACGGGCGCCCCGCCAGCGCATGCCCTTCCGGCCGCTTATGATGGCAATGGCGGACATCAGCAGGGTGAAGACGATCAGAAAGACGACAACTGCCGTCGCGGCGCCGGAACCTACCGGCGGATGCCCAACGAGCAGGACAATCACCGGCGCCAGCACGGCAAGCAACAAGGCCAATGCCGCTCCGACCAGGTAGCTAGCCGGAGTCGTCGTACTCCTTCCCGGAAGCAGGCTTTCGACCCGATAGTCCTTGTCCGGGTGACGGCCAGGCGCTGCGCCAGGGACCGCGCCGAAAAAGCGTTTCATGGCATCCTCGTGGTTCAGTGTCGCGCCGATCTCCAACCAGAATATGGCCGGCGCCGGGTCGTTTTGCCACAAACGGCAGAAACGCTATCCACGCTTTTGTCGGGCCAAACACCTACCGGTTCCGCCGTTGTCCTTGCAGGCCGAAACCATTCATGCGAAGAGCCCGCAAACGAGCAGGAACATTGCGATGAGCAAGCGCGACACAAGCCAGCAGACAAAGGCCGAGCGCAGAAACGGGCTCACCTATGCCGAGGCTGGGGTCGATATCGATGCCGGCAATCTCATGGTCGAGAAGATCAAGCCGCTGGTGCGCGCCACCCGCAGGCCCGGTGCCGATGGCGAGATAGGCGGTTTCGGCGGCCTGTTCGACCTCAAGGCGGCCGGCTTCACCGATCCGGTGCTGGTTGCCGCCAATGACGGCGTCGGCACCAAGCTCAAGATCGCCATCGATGCCGGTAAGCACGACACGATCGGCATCGATCTGGTCGCCATGTGCGTCAACGACATCGTCGTGCAGGGCGCCGAACCACTGTTCTTCCTCGACTATTTCGCCACCGGCAAGCTCGATCCCGACCAGGGCGCATCGATCGTCGGCGGCATCGCCGAAGGCTGCCGTCAGGCCGGCTGCGCGCTGATCGGCGGTGAGACGGCTGAAATGCCGGGCATGTATCACGGCAATGACTACGATCTTGCCGGCTTTGCCGTGGGTGCGGCCGAGCGCGGCCAGCTTCTGCCAACCGACGACATCGTCGAGGGTGACGTGCTGCTCGGACTCGCTTCCTCCGGCGTGCACTCCAACGGCTTCTCGCTGGTGCGCCGCATCGTTGCGGCGAGCGGGCTGGCATGGACTGACACCGCGCCGTTCAACGATCAGGCGACGCTGGCCGAAGCTCTGCTCGAACCCACGCGCATCTATGTCAAGTCGATCCTCAGGGCGATCCGCAACACGCATGGCATCAAGGCGCTGGCCCACATCACCGGCGGCGGTTTCCCGGAAAACATTCCGCGCGTGCTGCCCAAGGATTTCTCGGCCGAGCTCGACCTGCAGGCCATCGACGTGCCGCCGGTATTCTCCTGGCTGGCCAAGACCGGCGGCGTGGCGCCGGAAGAGATGATGCGCACCTTCAACTGCGGCATCGGCATGATCCTGGCGGTGGCTTCGGGCCAAGCGGCGCAAGTCGCGGCCGTGCTGCAGGAAGCCGGCGAGACGGTGACGCCGATCGGCCGTATCGTGCCGCGACGCGACACCGGCGTCATCTACAGAGGCTCGATCAGCCTATGAGCACCCCGAGGAAACGCACCGTCGTTCTGA
>NZ_JAFKIC010000189.1 GCF_017306585.1 Mesorhizobium sp.
CGCCCGGGCTCACCGCCACGATCGTGCCGGGCAGGATGTTGAGCGCGCTGAGGCCAGTGGGTTGCTCCGTGGCGATCATCACGTCGCGCGCACGGATGCGGATACGCACGGGCGCGCCGGCCTTCGCCGCAAGGCGCGGCACGCGGATCTCGCCGGCCGTCGAACTGAGCACCGTCATGCCGAAAATCTCATCATGGCGCAGCACTTTCGTGTCCAGCACCGCGCCACCCTCGCCGCGCTCTTCCACCGGCAACAGGTCGAGCCGTTGCATCACCGCCTCGGTCGGGCCGCTGGCGACGACCTTGCCCTGGGCCAGCATCACCACGTCGCTGGCCAGCCGCGCCACCTCTGCGACCGAATGGCTGACATAGACGATCGGGATTTTCGTCTCGTCGCGCAGCCGCTCGATATAGGGCAGGATTTCGGCCTTGCGCGCCTCGTCGAGCGAGGCCAGCGGCTCGTCCATCAGCAGCAGTTTCGGGCTGGCAAGCAGCGCCCGGCCGATCGCCACGCGTTGCTTCTCGCCGCCCGACAGCCTTGCCGGACGGCGCCCAAGCAACGGACCGATGCCGAGCAGCTCGACGACGCTGTCCATGTCGGCGTAGCGCTCCGCCGCCGGCGTGAACCAACGGCCATAGCGTAGATTGGCCATCACGCTCATATGCGGAAACAGCCGCGCGTCCTGGAACACCATGCCGATGCGGCGCTTGTGCTTCGGCACGAAAACACCCTTGGCCGTATCGACCAGCACACGGTCGTCGACCTCGATGCGGCCTTTGTCCGGGCGGATCAGCCCGGCGATCATGTTGATCAGCGTCGTCTTGCCCGAACCGGACGGCCCGAACAGCGCCGTCAGCCGCCCGGCGCTTTCGAAGCGGACGTCGATGGCGAAATCGCCGAGCCGATGGCCGATGTCGACGCGGACGCTCATTCGATGTCCATCCGCCGGCCGACGCGCCGGGCAAGCACTTCCGAGGCGACCAGGGCCGCCATCGAGATGATGATCGATATCAGCGTCAGGCGTAGCGCGCCGTCGTCACCACCCGGCACCTGCGTGAAGGTGTAGATCGCCGACGGCAGCGTCTGCGTCTCGCCGGGAATGTTGGAGACGAAAGTGATGGTCGCGCCGAACTCCCCCATCGCCTTGGCGAAGGCCAGGATGGAGCCGGCGATCAGCCCGGGCAGGATCAGCGGCAGCGTGATGGTGGCGAACACCCACAAGGGATTGGCGCCAAGCGTTCCCGCCGCCGCCTCCATCTTGCGGTCGACGGCCTCGATCGACAGCCGGATCGCCCGCACCATCAGGGGAAAGCCCATGACGCCGCAGGCAAGCGCCGCACCCGTCCAGCGGAACGAGAAGACGATGCCGAAATGCTCAGCCAGAAAGGCGCCGGCCGGCCCTCGCCTGCCGAAGGTGAGCAGCAGGAGATAACCGGTCACGACAGGCGGCAGGATGAGCGGCAGATGAACCAGCCCGTTGAGCAGCGTCTTGCCCCAGAATTTACCCCGGGCAAGCAGCAGCGCGATCAGGATGCCGGGCGGCAGGCTGGCCACCATCGCAACGAGAGCCACCTTGATGGACAGCCGGACCGCATTCCATTCGTCGGGAGTGAGGTCCAGCAGCCAGTTCATATCGCCCAGTTCAAAGTTGCTATGTCAGGCGCTCTTATTTGTGCTTCAGAACCGTAAAACCCTGTTCCTTGAAGATCTTCGCGGCAGCCGAGGATTCCACGCACTTCAGGAAGGCGGGAGCATCCTTGTCCTTCGAATCCGCGGTCTGCGCAATCGGATAGATGATCGGCGGGTGCGAATCCTCGGGGAAGGTGCCGACCACCTTGACGGTCTTGTCGGCCTTGGCGTCGGTGGCATAGACGATGCCGAGCGGCGCTTCGCCGGTGGAGACCAGCTTCAGCGCGGCGCGGACGTTCTCGGCCTGGGCGACCTTGCCCTCGACCGACGACCACACGCCAAGCGATTCCAGCGCCGCCTTGCCGTATTTGCCGGCCGGCACGGCCTTGAAATCGCCCATGGCGAGCTTGCCGTCACCAAGCAGCTTGGCGAGGTCGAAACCCTTCTCGACCTTGGCCTTGACCTTCGAATCCTTCGGCGCGACCAGCACGATCTGGTTGCCCAGCAGCTGTACTTCCGTCTCCGGCTTGGTCAGCTTCTTGTCCGAGAGATATTTCATCCAGTCGAGATCGGCCGAAACGAAGACATCGGCCGGCGCCCCGCCCTCGATCTGCTTGGCAAGCGCAGAGCTTGCCGCGTAGGAAATGGTCGCGGCTTCGCCGACCTTCTTTTCACAGGCCTTGTTGACCGCGTCGAGCGCGTCCTTGAGGCTTGCGGCGGCAAACACGGTCACCTTGCTGTCGTCGGCACGAGCCGCCGGTGCGGCCGCCATCAGCATCGCCGCCAGACCGCCGATCGCCATCGCCTTCAATCCAAAACCCTTGCCCGTCATGAAATCTCTCCCTGATTTGAAATCCGTACGGCCCAAAGCCTGCAAATCGATATATCCGCACGAACATAACAAGGGAAGGGCCGGCGCCCATTGAAACACTCTATCTGGTCTTGTGGGTGGCACGGCGCGGCTGTTCTGCTAAAAACATGCGCGAAACAGTACTGAAAGGAACACCGATGAAGATCAGCGCCCGCAACGTCCTCAAGGGAACCATCACCGAGATCGTCAAGGGAGCCACCACCTCGCATGTCAGGATCGATATTGGCGGCGGCACCATCGTCACCGCTTCGATCACCAACGAGGCCGTAGCCGATCTCAAGCTCGAAAAGGGCAAGCAGGCCTACGCCGTGGTCAAGGCCTCGGACGTGATGGTCGGCATCGACTGACGTCCGCGCGGTCGGACATGGTTCGCGAAAACGAAATCAGGCCGAGCGAGGTCGCGGTCGAGGCGCCGCCGGCGACAGATGCCGGGCTGGTGTTCATCGGCGTCATCCGCACGCCATGGGCCTCGCGCCTGGTCACGCCGCGCCAGGGCCGGGCCGACGGCCCGGTCTGCCGCATCGAGATATTCGATCCCTGGCGCCAGGCGTTGGACGGCATCGAGCAGTTCGAGCGGCTGGAGGTGCTCTATTGGCTGCATCTGTCGCGGCGCGACCTTGTCAGGCAGAGCCCGGCCAGCGACGGCACCTCGCGCGGTACCTTTGCGCTGCGCTCGCCGGTTCGGCCCAACCCGATCGGCACTTCGATCGTCACCCTGGCCGGCGTCGAGGGATCGACACTGCTGGTTCGGGGCATGGACTGTGTCGATGGCACGCCGCTGCTCGACCTCAAGCCGGACCGCACGCTTTTCAAGCCGATCGCACCGCCGCAGGCTGGTGACTTCGAAGTCGGTTAGGAGCGGATTTAGACCGCTATCGGCGCCTTGATCGAGGCATCGGCAACGTAATTTTCCAGCCGGAAATCCTCGAAGCGGAAGGCGAAAAGGTCCTTCACATCAGGATTGATCCACATGGTCGGCAGTGCCCTTGGCGTGCGCCGCAGCTGTTCGCGCGCCTGCTCGAAATGGTTGGAGTAAAGGTGCGCGTCACCCAGCGTGTGGACGAAGTCGCCGGGCTTCAGCCCGGTCACCTGCGCCACCATCAGCGTCAGCAGCGCGTAAGAGGCGATGTTGAACGGCACGCCGAGAAAAATGTCGGCCGAACGCTGGTAAAGCTGGCACGACAGCCGGCCTTCCGAGACGTAGAACTGGAACAGGCAGTGGCATGGCGGCAGCGCCATGGCTTCCACCTCGGCCGGGTTCCAGGCCGAGACGATCAGCCGCCGCGATTGAGGATTGCGGCGTATCTCCTTCAGAAGATTCGCGATCTGGTCGATAGACCCGCCATGGCCATCCGGCCAGGAGCGCCATTGCTTGCCGTAGACCGGGCCGAGATCACCATTCTCGTCGGCCCACTCGTCCCAGATCGTCACGCCGTGGTCGGTCAGGTACTTGATGTTGGTGTCGCCGGCCAGGAACCAGAGGAGTTCATGGATGATCGACTTCAGATGCAGCTTCTTTGTGGTGGTGACGGGAAAGCCGCGCGCCAGGTCGAACCGCATCTGGTAGCCGAAGACGGAACGCGTGCCCGTGCCGGTGCGGTCGCCGCGATCGGCGCCGTGGTCCAGCACATGCTGCAGGAGGTCGAGATACTGGCGCATCGGTTCCGGCTCGATTCGATTGAGCAGGTATTATAGCTCCCGGAACGGTGGCAGAACACACCAAAACGGCTCGAGCGTTGCTTGTCCCAAGAGTGTTTCCGGGAGCGTTTGCGCGGCCCCTCATTGCCCTGCCGGGCATGTCTCCCCGTATAGGGACGGGGAGAAAATGGCTGGTCGCGACCACCGTGCTTGTTCTGCAACGTGAGAGATTGGCGAAACCATCGGCGAAAGCGTCCTTCTCCCCGTCCCTATACGGGGAGAAGATGGCGGCAGCCAGATGAGGGGCAGCGCCGACTTTGCCAATCCAAGGCTTGCCCGGCAGGCGCTGGCCTACCGCCAGGGTGGACTTACCGGAGATTTCAGAGGGAGCCGAGCTTGCCCAGATCCTTGGCCACCAGATAGTAGAAGGTCACGCGGTGCTTGCTGTGGTCGGCATGCATCGCCTTGCAGGTCTTTTCGATCGCGGCATCGGCCTTTGCGCCGTCGCTGACGCCGAGCTTCTTGGCAACCCAGCTTTCCTTGACGCGCTCGAGTTCCTTCGGGTCGGTGCAGGACACCAGCGAGGAGTCGCGGTTCCTGAGCGCGATGCCCAGGTGCTTGACGATCTTTTCGACCGCATCGGCGTTCGCGCCGGCGTCGTATTTCTTCACGTCTGCAAGATAGTCGGCCATCGAAATTCCCCTCGTCGGCGCCACGGATCCGATCGATGAGGGCTGTGGCGCGCTTCGCAACTTGTGCGCTAGGTCGGCAACTCCTCACCGCTCACGAAGCTTGGGTTGAGAGCGCGCCCAAGTCAACCCTTGCCGTCGCAATTTGACACAAGAACAAAGCCTTATTGCGGCCTTTCATTTTCCCGCACCGCCCCCTATATTCGCTTCGTCGGCTTGACCGACTATGGCGATAAACAGGCGATGAAATAAGCCGTTCGGACCCGGGGGCGGTACCCGGCGCCTCCACCAAAAGCCGCTGTCGAGATGAGAGCGGTTTTTGCTGGGGGCGAAATAGGATCGACGAAGGTGTAAAGATCGTACTTTTGCCCGGCATTGTACCACCGTCATCGGGCTAAACTTATAGTTGCCAACGACAACTATGCGGAAGCACGTCTCGCTGCTTAATGCAGTGCGATAGCTTCAAATCAAGCCCTAGAGGTTCGCACTTCTAGGCGGGGTTCGGAGGTACCTGGCAACAGAAACCTCCACTTCTGCCCCTTCCCCCAACATGCGTCGTACGCCACCGCGATTCTCGTCGGCCGGGCCTTTGTGCCCGCCGCGTAGCGTCCTGGCGGCACGCACTCTCACCATGGACAAGACATGCACAATGATTGCGATCGATTCTTCGTGCTGACCGGTGGTCCCGGTTCCGGCAAGACCACTTTGATAGAAGTCTTGGCGCAAGCCGGCTTTGCCACCGCGCCCGAGGCCGGGCGCGGCATCATCCGCGACCAGATGGCGATAGGCGGCCCTTCCCTGCCCTGGCAGGACCGGGCGCTGTTCGCCGAGTTGATGCTGTCATGGGAACTGCGCTCCTGGCATGCCGCGCATGCCGAGCCTGGTCCGGTGTTCTTCGACCGCGGCGTGCCGGACACGATCGGCTATCTCAGGCTCTGCGGCCTGCCGGTGCCGGATCACGCCGTCAAGGCGGCGAGGACATTTTCGTACGCGCGCCGCGTCTTCATCGCTCCGCCATGGCCGGAAATCTTCGCGCGGGACGACGAGCGCAGGCAGACGTTGGACGAGGCCATCCGCACCCATGATTCGGTGGCCGGCGTCTATGCCGAACTCGGTTACGAACTGGTGCCCCTGCCGCTTCTACCCGTGGAGGAACGTGTCCGCTTCATCCTCGATCAGGCCGGCCTGCGGGCATGAAAAAGGCCGGGACGAGCCCGGCCTTTCAAGGTTCATCGAAGGTCGTTTATTCCGCCGGCGCCTCGACGGTCTCGCGCGAACGGCCGAGCGTAAGCTTGGCCAGCGTGAACGAGATCACCGCGCAGAGCGTGATGCCGGCGACCATCGGCAGCGGCGTGCCGTCGAAGAACACCCCTGCGACGCCCATGGCCAGCGCGCCGATGGCAAAGTGCAGCGTGCCCATCAGCGCCGAGGCGGTGCCGGCGATCTCGCCGTGCTCTTCCATGGCCAGCACCGAGGTGGTCGGGATGACCAGGCCGAGGAAGCCGTAACCGACGAACAGCAGCGCCGCCATCACGTCGAGCCGGTCGACGCCGGAAGCCATGATCGCCAACAGGATCACCATCGTCGTGGCATAACCGGTCACCGCGACGCGCACCACGCGCCGCAGGCCGAAGCGCTCGGCCAGCAGCCCCGTCAGCTGCGACATGCCGATGAAGGCCACCGCGTTGATCGAGAAGAACACACTGTAGACCGAAGGCGACAGCCCGTAATGGTCGATCAGGATGAAGGACGAGCTCGACAGATAGACAAAGAAGCTCGCAATACCGAAGCCGGCGATCGCCACCAGGCCAAGGAAGTTGCGGTCACCCATCAGGAAGCGGTAGCCGGCAAGCGCGGTGCCGAAGGACGACCCGACGCGCTCTTCGGCCGGCCGCGTCTCCTTGAGCGAGGTCGCCAGCAGAATGGTTGCGAGCGCGGCCGCGCCCGTCACCGTCCAGAACACGGCGCGCCAGCCGAAATTCTCGATGATCTGGCTGCCGGTCAGCGGCGCCAGGATCGGCGACACCGAAAACACCAGCATCAGCAGCGACATCAGCTTGGCCGCCTCGTTGCCGGTGTGCAGGTCACGCACGATGGCGCGCGGCACGGCCATGCCGGCGCTGGCGCCAAGGCCCTGCAGGAAGCGGAAGGCGATCAGCCATTCGATTGTCGGGCTCATGGCCGAGCCGATGCCGCCGACCATGAACAGCGCAAGACCGCCATAGAGCGGCAGTTTGCGGCCGACCATATCGGAAATCGGTCCGACGACGATCTGGCCAAAACCCATCGACAGGAAGAAGATCAGAAGGCTCATCTGCACGGCGGCGGTGCCGGCATGGAGATCGGTGCCGATCGACGGCAGCGCGGGCAGGTACATGTCGATGGCGAAGGGGCCGATTGCGGACAACAGGCCGAGCACGACCGCGATGCGGAGGAATTTGGGACTCATGATATTGGCTTCTTTCGAATGTGGTTGCCGCCGCCGGTCGGCGTCTAACCCCAGGACGTTCCATCCCGTCGGATTCCGACACTCCGGAAGCGAATTCTCGCTGCCTCTCCGGCCGAAACCTCATTTTCTCTGTCCACAAATTTAGACAGCCTTGTCCAAATCGTCAATCACCTCTATATAGATTTTCATGAGATTGGGCGTTTCTCCTGACACTTTCCCGCCACGCGGACACGAGGCCAAACGCCTGTCCATTGTCGACGCGGCGGCCGGGGTCTTCTGCCGCGAAGGTTTCGCAGGCGCCAATATAGACCTGATCGCCGCCGAGGCCGGCGTCTCGCGCCAGACCGTCTACAATCATCATGGCGACAAGGAAAAACTGTTCATCGCCGTGGTGCGCGACCTTACCGAGCGCTGCAATGCCGGCATCTTCGCCACCATAGCCACCTTCCCCGACCAGCCCGGGAATATCGAGGCCGACCTGATCGGCTTTGCGGTGCGCCTGAACCAGAATTGCATCTGCAACCGCGACGGCAAATTCCTGCGCAAGCTGATCCAGACCGAGGGCGAGCGCTATCCCGAACTGTTTGCCGAGTGGCGCGAACAAGGTCCCGGCAGGACATGGCCGGCTCTCGCCGCCCGCTTCGCCCGCCTCGCCTATGGCGGTTATCTCGTGATCGAGGATCCAGACGTGGCCGCTCGCCAATTCCTTGGCCTCGTCAACGCCGAACTGCAGACCACCTTCATGCTTGGCGGCACGCCGAGCGAGAGCGAGGTGGTGCAATCTGCGACGAACGGCGTGCGCACTTTCCTGCGCGCTTTCGGCAAGCGCCCTGCCCCAGCCGGCGTCAAGAAGCAGGCCACGCTCGCCAACGCATGACATTTGCCGCTGTTGCAAGCCGGGTTCGCCGATCAAATCGTTGGCAATAGTCCTCGTCTCGATGCGGCGGCGGTCTATATCAGGTTTACGACGCCCTCAAGCTTGATTACAGCTATGCGGACGATTCAACGGAAACCGACCGCCACATGGCCGACGACCACATCCGCTACGACATTCTGGCCCAGGAGGCATTGCGCGGCGTCATGCGCAAGGTCCTGGCCGAGGTCGCACGCACCGGCCTTCCAGGCAACCACCATTTCTTCATCACCTTCCTGACCGGCGCGCCCGGCGTGCGCGTCTCCTCGCGCCTGCGTGAGCGCTACCCGGAGCAGATGACCATCGTCATCCAGTTCCAGTATTGGGACCTGAAGGTGACCGATACCGGCTTCGAGGTCGGCCTGTCTTTCTCCGATGTGCCGGAGAAGCTTGAAATTCCGTTCTCGGCCGTGCGCGGCTTCTACGACCCCTCGGTCAATTTCGAACTCGAATTCGACGTCAAGACCGACGCGCAGCCGGAAGAGGAACCGGCCCAGCCCGCGCCCGAGCCGCTGACCATCGTCTCCGAGAAGAAGCCCAAGGCCGAGAAGAAGGCCGCGGCCGAGCCGGAGAAGAAACCAGCCGCGGCCGATGCCGCCAAGGGCGCCGAAGTGGTTTCACTCGACGCCTTCCGCAAGAAATAGGCTCGCGGGTCCGCGCCATGGCCGACATCGTCAATCTCCGCCAGGCCCGCAAACAGCGGGCGCGGGATGAGAAGGCGCGCGAGGCGGAGCAGAACCGGGCCCTTCATGGCCGCTCGAAGGCGGACAAGCAGCGAGACCGGCTCATCGCCGACAAGGCGGAAAAATTTGTCGACGGCCATCGCCTCGATTCGTCCGGCAAGGACAAGCAATGAGTATTCAGCAATGAGTGTTCGGCAGTGAGCGTTGCGCCATGAGCGCCGTCGAAAAGCGCTCGGTCACCATTCGCGGCCACCGCACCAGCTATTCCCTGGAAAAGCCCTTCTATGACGATCTCGTCGCCATCGCGGCGGCGAGAGGCCTGACGCTCGCCGCCCTGGTCGCCGAAGTCGACGCGACGCGGCCTCGCGACACCAACCTTTCCTCGGCGCTGAGGCTCCATGTCCTGGACTGGGCGAAGCGCGGGACGGCCTCTTAGACGTTGGCGGCGTCGATCTTTTTCGAGCGCCTCGTGCCAAAGCCCAGCAAGGTCGAACGATCGCGCTCCTCGGCCTGCTTCCTGGACCGCACGCGCATCAGATCCTTCCAGCCGACATAACCGACCAGTTCCTGCCCCTCGCGGGTGACGACCGGCAGGTGCGAGACATTGGCCATCAAGAGCTTGTCGGAAAGGCCTTCCAGATATTCGTCGGGATAGGCGAGCGTGACCTTGCTTCCGGCCAGCAGTTCGCCGAGCGTCGTCGTGCGATGCCGGCCGGCACGGCGCCAGCGCAGGATCGCGGGCGGATCGATGAGACCGAGCACCTGGCGGTTCTCGTCGATGACCGGAAAGCTCGGATGGCGCGTCTCGGGCGCGGTCAGGAAGGCGGCGGCGCCATGCAGCGTCATCGTCGCCGGCACGCTTTCGACCTGCGACGTCATCACCTCGCGAACCCTGGTCAGCGCGAACGGATCGACGCGATATTCGCGCACGAGGTGATGCCCTCGCCTCGCGACCTTTTCAGTCAGGATCGAGCGCTTCATCAGGAGCACGGTCACGGCATGCGCCGTCGCGCAGGCAGCGATCAGCGGGACGAGCACATGCGTGTTGCCGGTCAGTTCCACGGCGAAGAACGTCGCCGTCAGCGGCGCGCGCATCGTGCCGCCCATTGTCGCCGACATGGCAAGCAGCGCCCAGAAGCCGGGATCTGCCGCCGGCAGGAACCCGCCGAGCACGGCGCCCATCGCGCCGCCCATGATCAGCAGCGGCGCCAGAACGCCGCCTGATGTCCCCGAACCAAGCGCCACCGACCAGATGATCGCCTTGACCACCAGCAGCAGCAATGCTGCCGTGGCGATCGTGCGGCCATCGAGCATATCGGCGATGTTGTCGTAGCCGACGCCGAGCGCCCGCGGCTCGATCAGGCCGCCGATGCCGACCACGAGGCCGCCGATCATCGGCCACCACATCCAGTGGATCGGCAATTTCTGGAAAGCGTCCTCGCAGGCATAAACCATCTGGGTGAGCAGCCCCGACAGCAGGCCAGCGGCGATGCCGATCAGCACCCAGCTGCCAAGCCTGACGAAGGAAACCGCCATGCCGCCCTGGAAGGGGAAGATCGGCCCCGGCAGATGCAGCACCGTGCGTTCGACCTCCGCCACGATGGCTGCCACCGCCACCGGGATGAAACTGCGCGGCGTCCATTCGAACAGAAGCAGTTCCACCGCCAGCATGATCGCGGCGATCGGCGTGCCGAACACGGTGGTCATGCCGGCCGCCGCACCCGCCACCAGCAGCGTCTTGCGCTCATTGTCGCTGACCGGCAGCATCTGCGCGATCAGCGAGCCGATGGCGCCGCCGGTCATGATGATCGGCCCTTCGGCGCCGAACGGCCCGCCGGAGCCGATGGAGATCGCCGACGACAGCGGCTTCAGGATCGCCACCTTGGCGCCGAGGCGGGAGCGCCCGAGCAGGATCGCCTCGATCGCTTCGGGAATGCCGTGGCCACGGATCTTCTCGCTGCCGTAGCGCGCCATCAGGCCGATGATCAGCGCGCCGATCACCGGCACCACCACCGCTCCGTAACCGAGCGGCGTATCCTGCAGCTTGAGTTCGGCAAGCGAGAACTGGCCGAAATAGGCGATGTTGGTGGCGAGCCGGATCAGCTTCAACAGCGCGATGCCTGCGAACAGCCCGGCGGTCGCGACCACCACCGCTATGGTGGCGATGGTCAGCACGCGCGCGTCGGTGGTGAAATCCCTGAGATGACCGTTTTCGGAATGATGGGGCTTCATGGCTGGCTTTCTGGCGACGGCTGGATTCTGGATATGCGGCTTGGCGGAGACGCCAGCCGGTTTTGTCGGCTCGCTATGTATCGTAACACGATATAAATTCAAGCTGGTTTTCCATCAAAACAGTTTGAGCCTTTCACCGGAATGGAACACATGTCTGGAATGACGCAGCCCAAAAAACCCCGCCCCGCCATCAGACAGGCCGACTACGAGCGCCTGTCCGAGTTTCGCTACCTGATCCGTCGCTTCCTCGAATTCAGCCAGTTGCAGGCGGAAGATGCCGGCCTGACGCCGCGCCAGCACCAGGCTTTGCTGGCGATCAAGGGATATCCTGGCGGCGGACCGGTGACGGTCGGCGATCTGGCGGAGCGCCTGCGTATCCGCCACCACAGCGCCGTCGAACTGGTCAATCGTCTCGGCGAGGCAGGGCTGGTGGTCAGGGATCAGGACAAGGACGACCACCGCCGCGTATTGCTACGGCTGACCGAACGGGCCGACGATTGCCTGGCCGAACTGTCGGCGGCGCATCTCGACGAACTCTCGCGCATAGAACCGATGCTGCGCCGGCTGCTCGATCGCGGACACGACTAGTTGGCCGCCACCCGCCGCTGGCCCGGTCAACCACCGTCCAGCGACTTTAAAAGATTGTCGATCGTGAACGGGTTGGACTTCGGTTTGGCCGGTGGCGGATTGCCGGTGGCCTCCGGCAGCGGCGTCCGCTCGACCTTCTGAGCCTCTTCGGCGGCCTTGCGCTCGGCCTCGAGCCGCGCCTTTTCCTGCTTCCGTATAGCCTCTTCGGCTCTCTGCCGCTCCTGCTCGGCCTGCGCCTTGGCTGCCTCGTCGGCTGCCTGCTGCTCAGCCGCGGCTTTCGCATCAGCATCGGCCTTTGCCTTGGCGTCGGCGTCGGCTTTTGCCTTGGCCTCCGCGTCGGCCTTCGCTTTCGCTTCGGCGTCGGCCTTTGCCTTCGCGTCCGCCTCCGCCTGGGCTTGCGCATCGGCCTCGGCTTTCGCCTTCGCGTCCGCCTCGGCCTTCAGCCGGGCAGCCTCTTGCTGCTGGCGCAGCTCTTCGGCGGCCTTGTCGCGCGCATCCTGGAGTGCCACGTAATAGCGAACCTCGCGCCGCAGCCGCTGCTTCTCCAGCAACGCGGCCTGCATCGCCTCGACTCGCTGCTGTTCTTTCTCCAGGGCGCGCTGGGTCAGGAACTGCGCCAGGGGTTCACTGTCGAACTGTCGCTTGACGGCGCCGAACGGCCCCTCGGCGGTAAAATTCATGACCGGCTCGGAGCCGACCAGCGCCTCGTCGCCGGGCCGGTAGGTGATCGCGCCCTTGGCCGAAACGGTGCTGGTGTTGAGATCGGCGGTAACATCGGCCGACAGGGTCGCCGCCGGATTGTCGAGACTGATCGGCGGCGCCCGCAACGTGCCACCGGCAACAGTAAAGGCGACATCGGCATTTCCAGCGGCAAAGCTGCCCGCGCCGGCGATTGCGGGCGCGAAATCAGCTGTCTTGGCCGCGTCGATGTCGCGACCGATCGCATCCGCCTTGGCGAGGAAAGCGCTGAACGCGTCGGGATTGACGCCGGCCACCTGCAAGCCTTTGAGCGTCGCCGTGCCGGAGCCGGACAGCGCCGCGATCATCGCATCGACCGATTTGCCGCTGGTCGAGAGCGCCGTCGAGAAATCACCGCTGCCGCCGATGCCTGCATCGGGCAGCACGTTTGCCAGGTCCGCCCCTTCCAGCTTCATCTGGCCCGTGAAAAGCCCGGTGCCGTCATTGTTCTTCAATTCGAACAGGCCGGTCAGCGCTCCACCCAGGAGTTTTGCCTTGAGGTCCGAGACCCGGATGCCTTCCTTGTCGAGCTTGAGCGAAAAGGCAGCGTCATAGGCGGTTGCAAAGGGGCCGGCTGCCAGCGCCGCCGTCGTCAGGTCGAGATCGGCGGTGAACGGCAGGCTGGATTTCTGGCTGAACGGGGCAGCCGGCCAGACACCGCCCTTGCCGCTCGCGCCACCCTTGTCCTGAAGGAAGGCGGAATCGCCGAACAGCGCCACGGCCATCGGATCGAGGTCGAGTTCGTCCAGCACCAGCGCGCCGGCCAGATGCGGCACGCCCTCCTTGGCGTCGACATTGACGTCGCCGGAAACCGCCGCCTCGTTGATCGCGCCGCTGACATTGTCGAGAACCAGCAGGCCGTTGCCATAGTCGCCTTGCGCCGACAGCGAGGTCGACATGCCCGCCCCCATGCCCGGCAACCCTATGCCCGCCGTCATCAGCCAGGGTTCGATATCGGCGGCGTCGAGATTGATCTTGCCCTTGGCGGTGGGACCTTGCGGCGTGTCGGCCACGGTTCCGTCGAACGAGGCCTTGAAGTCGTTGCCGCCAAGCTCGAATGTCGTCGCCAGCCCGCCACCCAACGTGCCCTTGGCCTGGATATCGGTGGAGGCCTCGCCCAGCATGCCGAGCGGCAATGCCGGCAGGCCGTAAAGCGCCAGCAGCGCGGTGGCATCCGGATTTTTGGCGTTGAAGGTCAGTGTCACCGGCGCTTCGAGCAGTCTGTCCGGCGCGCCCTTCCCTGAGAGCGAGGCGGAAAAGGCCGAGCCGCCGGCCTTGCCCTGGCCGCTTACCGCAAGGCCCGTCGTGCCGTCGCCATTGTCGGCGGCGCTCGCTACGAGATCGACGCGCGCATCCTGAAACAGATCGGGATAGGCGGCGGCGCGGCTGGCCAACCCCTTCAGCACCGCATTGTCGGGATAATGCTGCGCGGCAACGTCGATCAGCGGCTTCAGGTCGACGGAGACAACCGATGCATCGAGCTTGCCGGTCGGGCTCGTCGGAAAATCCTTGACCCGGCCGGTGGCGCTGATCGAGGCGCCGGCAAGTCCTCCCACTGAAAGCCGGTCGACCTCGAGCAGTCCGTCGCGCAGCCTGAGCGCCGTATCGACCGTGTCGGCGGTCAACCCGCCGGCGCTGACCGGGCCGGCCTTGATCTGGAAATCGAGATCGCTGTCGGCAAAGCGGTTGGCGCCCTTGTCGCTGACGAAGATCGAGGCGAATGCAGCCAAACCATCGACGTCGAGATCACCGCCCTCGAGGCGCATCAGCACCGAGGGTCGGGCGTCTTCCGGCTGGCTGGAATCGATGCGGCCCGAGAATTTCGCCTTGCCCAGGATCAGTTCGAGATCGCTGAAGGATTGATGGTTTTGCGACAGATCGACCTTGGCCTTGAAGCCGGCCGCTGGCAGACGACGGATCGCTTCGTCGACATCCTTCGACAGCCATGCCGCAAAACCCGAAGGTTGCGCCACCGCCAGCAGCAGCGAGCCGGTGAAGCCGAAATGGCTCTGTACGTTGAGCACGAGCATGCCATCGGCTTCCAGCGTGGTGCGCCCAGGCAGTGTCGCGGCCAGCGACTTTATCTTCCAGCCGCCATCGACCGGCTCGGCGGAGAGATGGACGTCCCGCACCGTTGTGTCGCCGGCCACCACGGCCGGCAGCTTGACCTCGACCGTGCCGGGTATGGTCGGCTTGGGCAGGTCGAGCAGCGCCTGCTCCGCCCCGGCGATGCGCTGGTCGAGCGTCAGGCCTGAGCCCGCCTGGGCACCCACGGCCTCGTCGAACTGCACCTGCGCGCCATTGGCCTCGATGGCGAAGCTCGGCTTCTGGCCGAGATCGACCGAAGCCTTGCCGTCGGCGGTATAGGGATTGTCCAGCGGACCCGTCTCGAAGCGGAATTCGTCGATACCGAGCTTCTGGTGGTCGAGCGAGAATTTGCCGTTCAGCCGGAATCCCGGATCGGGCTTGCCGGCGCTGACCTTCACCGTTTCGCCATCAGTGCCGCGCAGCTGCGCTGAATTCTTGTCGGCGCCATCTTTGTCGGCATTCGAAATCTTGAACTGGCCGGAATAGCCGGCCGCGCCATTGACGATACCGGCATTGCCGTCTGTCTCGATCACCAGCGGATAGGCGTCGGGATCGGCCTTGAGGCGAAGCCGCATCTGGCCCGAAGGTTCCGCCTTGCCGGTCGAAGCCGCGATCGCCATGCGCAACCCATCCAGCCGCATTGCGCCGTCCATGCGCCAGGGGCCGGCCAGCGACTTGGCCGAAATGGTGGTGTTGATCTCGGAAAAGATATGGCTGCGCCCGCCCGCCTCATGGCGCAGGTCGATCTGCCCGTCGGTCACCGTCAGCTTCTCGATCGAGATCTGACCGGGGTCGACGGGCGTGGAAGGCCGCATGGCCCAGTCGACGGTTCCGTCAGGCGCGATATCGATGGTCGCTTTCGGCCGCACCAGTCGCATGTCGAAGATCAGCACCTCGCCGCGCAGGAAAGGCGCCAGTTCCGCATCCATCGAAAACGTCTCGACGGTCATCGCCGGCTGGCCGTTGGGGCCGCCGGCGACGGCGACGTTGGAGAAGGTCACCGAGGGAAACGGCAGCAGCCGCGCCGTGGCATCGCCCTGCACGGTCACCTTGCGGCCGAGGATGGCGCTCGCCTCGCGCTCGAACTCGGCGCGATAGCCCGTCCAGTCGATAAAATACGGCACCACCAGCGCCGCGCACAGCACCAGCACGAACAGGCCACCGAAAATCACGAACAGGCGAGCGAGCATCAGCTCCGAACATGTTGATTGAAATTCCGCCGCACTCTACCCGCATCCGCGTGTCGATAAAGAGGCAATTCATCCGCTGTTGCGTCATCCCAAGCGATCTGAGACAAATCTCGGAAAAAGCGGAGATTTTCGGATGTCGGGCAAGAACTGGGACCGCGTGCCGATCGATGCGCAGAGCGTCGATGCCCCGCTGTCGCAATCGGCGATTTTTCTTGTCGTCACCGTTGCCGCCGACAAGGCGGCCCTGGCAAGGGTCTGTTCCGTGCTCGGCGAGCTTGACGACCTGGTCAAGAATGTCGGCTTCCGCGATCTTGGCGGCCGCCTATCCTGCATCGCGGGCATAGGCCGCGATCTCTGGGATCGGCTCAACGCCAGCCAGAGGCCGGTGGAACTCAAGCCCTTCGCCGCCATAAAGGGCGCGGTCCATTCCGCGCCGTCGACCCCGGGTGACCTTCTGTTTCACATCCGAGCGGAGCGGCCCGATATGTGCTTCGAGTTCGAGCGCATCCTGCTGGACAGGCTTGGCGTCGGCGTGACCGTCGTCGATGAGGTCAACGGTTTTCGCTACTTCGATGCCCGTGACCTGCTCGGCTTCGTCGACGGCACCGCCAATCCGACCGGTCTCGATCTGCCCGCTTCGGCGCTGGTCGGCGACGAGGATGCCAGCTTCGCCGGCGGCAGCTATGTCGTCGTCCAGAAATACCTGCACGACATGCAGGCCTGGGCGCGCATCCCCACGCCGGAGCAGGAGGCGATCATCGGCCGCACCAAGATCGACAACATCGAGATCGACGATGACGACGCGCCGCGCAAATCACACAAGTCGCTGGCCACCATCGAGGATGCCGACGGCAACGAGTTCGACATATTGCGCGACAACATGCCGTTCGGCCGGCCGGGGCAGAACGAATTCGGCACCTATTTCATCGGCTATTCCAGATATCTCTGGGTGATCGAGAAGATGCTGCAGCGCATGTATGTCGGCGATCCGCCCGGCGCCTACGACAGGCTGCTCGACGTCTCCACCCCGCACACCGGCACCACCTTCTTCGCACCGACGCGGCCGATGCTGCAGGCCCTCGTCGAGGGCGCGCAGAAATAGCCCCGCCGCGCTTACGGCGGGGTCCGCCTCAACGCGCGTCGCGCTTGGCCTGTGCCACCTTGCCTGCCTTGCGCTGCCGGCCGAGTTCGGCCGGCTGGACAAGTTTCGGCGCCCGCTGATTGGCCACGGCCCGCATGCCCTTGTGCGCCGTGCGCGAATTGTGGGCGGGACCTTCCGCCGGCGCCGCCTGCTTCACGGCCAGCGCCTTGCGTGCGTTGCCGACCAGCGAAAGGTGGGCCGCCAGTTGCCGGCGACGTTCGGCCTCGCCATTCAGCCGCCGCATGGCCATCGCCAGCACCGCCAGCTTCACCTGGGAGCCGCCATCGGCCTTCGAAGCGGTCGCCCCCTTCGGCGCTCCCTTGCCGCGTATTTCGCGCCGTCGCCGATGCGCCTCGGTCTGCGCCTTGTCGCGCCGCTCGCGCAAGAGCTTGACCAGGCCGGCAAGGTCGGCGTCGGAAAGCTCCTGCACCGTCGGATGGTGCGACTTCTCGACCAGTTCCTTCTCATCGGCGCTGAGCGCGCGTGCTTCCTCCTTGCGGGAAATCGCCATGATAATCCTCCTGCGCTGGCGTGCTTGTCTGTTCAGGACGCCAGAGCCTCGGCCCGAATGGTGGCGCGGTCAAGACGAAGCTTTTTCGCCGGCTTGCAACGCAGCAGCCGAATGCCGCTCGTTCAGTGCCCCGACAGGCTGCGCAAATACGCGCAGGCAAGGCCGATGAGTTCGGCCCGCAGCACCGGCGACTGGAGCTCGCCATGTCGCGCCGCCGCATGAACGACGCCCTCGACCGCGCCCGACAGCACGCGCGCGGCAATGCCATCGCTCTCGGAATTGAGCCTGCCTGCCGCCGCTTCGATCACGGCCTGATAGCGCCGCAGATATTCGGCCTCGAACGCATCCTGGGCCGAGCGGGCTGCAAGCGGCACCTCGTCGAGCAGCACCCGGTGCAAACGCTGGTCCACGCTGTGGGCGGCGACGACGCCGTCGATCAGCGCCGCGGCCCGCTGCTCCAGCGTGATGCTTGCGTCGCTCTCGTCGGGCACGACAATCGCCGCCAGCACGGCGTCGAGGTGGCGTTTGCGGATTTCTTCCGCCAGCGACAGCTTGTTGGGAAAATACTGATAGATCGAACCGATGCTGACACCGGCGGTCGACGCCGTCTCATTGGTCGTGAAATGGGCCCAGCCGCGCCGGGCCAGAACGCGAGCCGCCGCCTCGACGATGATGTCGACAGTAGCGCGGGAACGCTGCTGCCGGGGCAGTTTGCGCACACTTTCGGGCTGCGGGGGAACGCGAGTAGCCATATCGGGGCCTTCCCATCAAAATGTGACTAGAAGCTCACATTCTACCCCGCAGCACAATCAGAGGTCCACGATGAGCAGCAAGACGCTCCTGCTTTCCCTGTTCGGCTACAAGGCCTGGGCCGACGAGGAACTCCTCGCCTTGCTGGGCGGGATTGAACAGCAGCTGAGCAAAGAGGACCTCGGAGAAATTCTCGAAACCATCAATCACGCGCATGTCGTCGACAGGATATTCGCGGCCAACGCCCGCAGGCAGAAGCACGATTACCGCGATACCGGCACGGCGCAGACGCCGACGCTCCCACAACTGTCCGAGGCGATCAGGGAAACGGACCGATGGTATCTCGCCTATGTCGAACAGCTCGCGCCGGAAGAGTTGGCCGAAACGATCCCTTTTACCTTCACCGACGGCTCGCCCGGCCGGATGTCACGTGAGGAAATGCTGGCGCATGTCGTCACCCACGCCGGCTATCATCGTGGCGAGGTCGGGCGCATTCTCACGCGGCTGTCAAAGCCGACGGCGCCCGACACGTTCACGGGCTATCTTCATCGTGCGGAGCCTGCCCGCCGGGCCGCGGTCTGAAGCGCTTCCGCCAGGGAAGCGCTCCCTAGCCAGCACCCGGCAGGATCTTCCCCGGATTCATGATATTGAGCGGATCGAGCGCCTGCTTGATGGTGCGCATGATGTCGACGCCATGGCCGAGTTCGTGGCGCAGGAAGCCGATCTTGCCTTGCCCGATGCCGTGCTCTCCCGTGCAGGTGCCGTCCATGGCAATCGCCCGCATGTTAAGCCGCGAAACGAACTTCTCCGACAGCGCGATCTCCTTGGGATCGTTGACATCCATCAGCACCAGCACGTGGAAATTGCCGTCGCCGGCATGGCCGACGATCGGCGCGATCAGCCCCATTTCAGCAATGTCGACCTCTGTTTCGGTGACGCATTCGGCGAAGCGCGAGATCGGCACGCAGACATCGGTCGACAGGCCCTTGGCGCCCGGCCGCAGCGTCAGCGACGACCAGTAGGCGTCGTGCCTCGCCTTCCACAGTTTGGTGCGCTCCTCGGCGACGCTGGTCCACAGGAACGGCCCGCCGCCATTTTCCTCGGCGATCATGCCGAATGTCTCGGCCTGTTCGGCGACGCCGGCGTCGCTGCCGTGGAACTCGACGAACAGGCACGGGCTCTCTGGATAGTCGAGCTTGGAATAGTTCTTCATCGCCCGCATCTGCAGTGCGTTGACCAGTTCGATGCGTGCCACCGGAATGCCCATCTGGATCGTCGCGATGACCGCGTTGCACGCCGCCTCGACGCTCGGGAAAGGACAGACCCCGCCCGAGATCGCCTGCGGAATGCCCTGCAGCTTGAGCGTCAGCGACGTGATGATGCCGAGCGTGCCTTCCGAGCCGACCAGAAGCCGCGTCAGATCATAGCCGGCCGAGCTTTTCTTCGCCCGCTTGCCTGTCGTCACCGTCTCGCCGTCGGCCATGACGGCGGTCAGCGACAGCACGTTCTCGCGCATCGTGCCGTAGCGCACCGCATTGGTGCCGGAAGCCCGCGTCGCCGCCATGCCGCCGAGCGAGGCATTGGCGCCCGGATCGATCGGGAAGAACAGGCCGGTGTCGCGCAGATGCCGGTTCAGCTCCTCGCGCGTCACGCCGGGCTCGACCGTGCAGTCGAGGTCCTGCGGATTGACCGACAGAATGCGGTTCATGCGCGAGGTGTCGATGGATATGCCGCCGCCGGGCGCATTGGTGTGCCCCTCCAGCGACGAGCCGACGCCGAAGGCGATCACCGGCACCCGGTGCGCGGCGCAGGCGCGCACGATCTCCTGCACCTCGGCCGTCGTCTCTGGGAAAGCGACGCCGTCGGGCGCCTGCGTCGGGATATAGGTGGTCGTGTGCGCATGCTGCGAGCGGATCGCCTGGCCGGTCTGGAAGCGCTCGCCCAGCCGCTGCTTGAGGATGCCAAGCACGGCGGCGATGCCTTCCTCGTTGCGTTCGACCGGATTGAGGTCGCTCAGAGCCATAAATTCCTCCGCGAATGGACCAGCGCGCATGCTTGTTATGCAGCTATGGATGCGTAGTCTCACCGGCCATATCGTGTCCAGCACCAGAACAAGGAAGTTTCGATGCCCATTCCTGCCCCCTTCGTTTCCAAGCCGATGGACATCGAGAAGGACTGGATCGACTACAACGGCCATCTCAACATGGCCTACTACAACGTGCTGTTCGACCGCTGCTCGGACGCAGCCTTCGAGGCGATGGGCATGGGGCTGGACTATGTCAGAGAGCGGCGCCTCACCATCTACACCGCCGAAGTCCATGTCTGCTACGTGCAGGAACTGCATCTCGACCACAAGGTCACGGTCTCGTTCCAGCTCATCGACCATGACGCCAAGCGGCTCAGGGCCTATCAGGAAATCCGCCATGTCGACGGCTGGCTCGCCGCAACCTCCGAAACCCTGTCGCTGCATGTCGACATGTCCGGCCCGAAGGTAGCGCCCTTCCCTGCCGATGTGCTGGCCAAGATCGAAGCCATGCGCGCCGCCCACGCGGTGCTGCCGATGCCCGAGCGGGCTGGCCGCTCGATCGGCATCAAACGCAAATAGGCGAAACCGGCGCGGTTCGGAACGCAGCGACGACCGGCGCCGGACCTCAAAGCCACACCCGCGAACCAAAATCCCGCGACACCGAAAATCGGCCGGCCCCGGTCCTTGAAGGGGCCTCGCGGCCGCGTTAACCTTACCAAGGTTTTAACGGGAACAAGCCATTTGAGCCGTTGAACGACTCAGCGGGGCAGCAGAAAACTGCCGGCATGAGTTGCAATACGAGCGGCGGGGCGAAGCCGGTTCGAGGGACGTGCATGAAAACCGACATCAAGGTCGAGGTGGACAGGCTGGCCGCTGATCCGCGCATTACCGACTATGATTTCTGGCGTTCGCTCAAGAACGTCGACAACGAGATCTTCCATATCGCCAACAACAACGAGCCGATCCCGTTCGACATGATCCGCTGGCGCAGCATCCTGAAGCGCGCTCGTCTCAAGCGTGGGCATGCCTGATAGCGGCGTATCGATTGTCTCCAGCTGTTCTCGTAAGTCCGCGCCGCCCCTCATTGCCCTGCCGGGCATTTCTCCCCGTATAGTGACGGGGAGAAAGACGCCGTCATTACCGATTTCGCTTATCATCGACGTTGCAGAAATGGCGCCAACGCTGCAACCAGCCCATTCTCCCCGTCTCTATACGGGGAGAAGATGCCGGCAGGCAGATGAGGGGCATCGCGGCATTTCAGGCAGGCGTACCGGCTTTTCACCGCTGTCAGATCTAACGTCTCACCGCACTCAGCGGCGAGCGCGCCACCACCGGTGACGACTGGATGATAGCGGTATTGGTCATCGCATAGGGGATGATGCGGTCGATCACCCGCTCCAGCTCGGCCACCGAGCCGACATGCGCCAGCGCGATAAAACAATCCTCGCCCGTCACCCGGTCGCATTGCGCGATCTCCGGCAGGTCACGAATGATCTCGGCCACGGTGGAGAGCTGCCCCGGCACCGGCCGGATGCGCAGCCAGGCCGACAGTTTCAGGCCGAGCGCCGCAGGATTGATCCTGACCGAATAGGCCTCGATAACCCCATTCTCCTGCAGCCGCTTGATGCGCTCGGCGACACTGGGCGCGGACAGGCCGACCGAGCGCGCAAGCTCCGCCGTACTGGCGCGCGCGTCCTTTTCCAGCAGGCGCAGGATCTTCATATCGGCCACGTCGAGATCGAAATTTTCACTTCGAAGGCGTTTCATATGGAATTCCTTGGCTTTTGGCCATAAATCGGCAAAAAGGTCTATCATTGCCCATGTGCATTGGCGATATGGGCTACGATACTGACCCGATGGACGATCAGACGCAAGTCCCGGGCGCCGCGGCCAACCCCGCCCTCGCAGCATTGGCGACAAGGCTGCCGCCGCATCTCTGGTTCGCGGTCAGCGCTGTCTTCCACTATCTCGGCCCGGCCTTCGCCGTGCTGCTTTTCCCGCATGTCGGCGTGCTCGGCATGGCGTGGCTGCGCATCGCCACCGCGGCGCTCATCTTTGCGCCGCTGACGCGCCCCTGGCGGACCTTCGCCCGCTCGGATAGCCGCACACGCTTGTTGCTGCTGGCCTTCGGCACCTGTCTGGCGGTGATGAACTGTTCGTTCTACCTGGCGCTCGAACGCCTGCCGATCTCGCTGGTGGCGGCGATCGAGTTCGTCGGCACCATCGGCGTCGCCCTGGCCGGCCTCCGGAGCGTCCGCAACATGGCCGCCCTCGCCGTTGCCGTGACAGGCACGCTGATGCTGATCGACGTCAAATGGTCCAGCGATCCGGCTGGACTGTTCTGGGCTTTCCTCAACGGCGCGCTCTTCGTCGGCTATATCGTGCTTGGCCATCGCGTCGCCCGCGCCGGCGCCGGCAATGGCATAGCGGGCCTGGGCGCCGCCATGGCGGTCGCCTTCATCGTCGTGCTGCCGATCGGCTTCGCCGATGCGATGCCCGCTTTCTTCTCGCCGCCGCTGTTGCTCGCCGCCATCGGCGTCGGCATCTGCTCGTCCGTCATTCCCTATGTCTGCGACCAGCTTGCCATGTCGCGGCTGCCGCGCGCGAGTTTCGCGCTGATGCTGTCGCTGTTGCCGGTCACCGCGACGCTGATCGGCGTCATCGTGCTGCGCCAGGTTCCAGGGGTCCGCGATTGTGCCGGCATCGCGCTGGTGGTCGCCGGCGTCGCCTTCCATAAGCCGGCCAATAACGACTGACGCCGGGAAGCTCTTTGCCCTCAATCAGTTGCAAAAAATCCCGGTTGGTTCCCTGCCTGCGACGAACTGCGACAGGCCGCTCAAGATTGAACCAAATCCGGCTTTGAGCCGTTGTCTCCCCACGAAAAAGGCTTGGAGTGACGCGATGGACTGGAAACGGACCAGGGAGCCTGCCGACGCGTGGCACATGACGGATGACCTGCATGTCGAACACGGCAAGGGCGATCCCTTCGCCGCGGCGATACGTGCCACGCGCATGTCGATGATCATCACCGATCCGCGACAACAGGACAATCCGATCGTCTTTGCCAACGACGCGTTTCTGCGTCTGACGGGCTATGAGCGGCAGGAGGTCATAGGCAGGAACTGCCGCTTCCTGCAGGGTCCGAAGACAGACAAGGAGGCCATTGGACAGTTGCGCAAGGCGATCGAGGAGGTTGCCGACGTCAGTGTCGATATCCTGAACTACCGCAAGGACGGCTCGACCTTCTGGAACGCGCTCTATATCAGCCCGGTCTCCAACGATCGCGGCGAGTTGCTGTTCTATTTCGCCTCGCAACTCGACGTCTCGGACCGCAAGCGATCGGAGCGCCGCATCACAGCCGACAAGGAGCGGTTCGAGAAAGCCGTCCAGGATCGCACCCGGGAACTGGAAGCCGCCCTCGAAGCGCAGACGACGCTGCTGCACGAGGTCGATCACCGCGTGAAGAACAACCTGCAGATGATATCCTCGCTCATCCTCATGCAAAGGCGGACCATAACCGATGAAGCCGCCCGGCAATCGCTCACCACCACGCTGGAGCGCATCGAGGCGCTGAGCACGGTGCATCGCCGGCTCTACCAGTCGAAGGATGTCAGCCGGTTCGACGTTTCGGATTTCGCCCGTGATCTGATCTCCGATCTGGTGACCGCATCGGGGCGCACGCACATCAACTCGCGTCTCGATCTGGAGCCGGTGATCATACCCGCGGAGAAGGCTACGCCTGTCGCGCTGATCGTCAACGAGCTGGTCACCAATGCGTTGAAACACGCGTTCAAGGAACACCCCGATGGAGCCACCGCAGGCCATATCGGTGTCAGAATGAGCCAGCCTGACGGTCATCTCAACATCGAGGTATCCGACGACGGCGTCGGCATGGCCGGCACGGTCGCGGAAACGTCCTTCGGCATGCGTCTCATCAAGTCGCTGGCCAGGCAGTTGCATGCCGAGGTCGAATGGGATGACGCGGCTCCGGGCACCCGGGTCGTCATCTCGATCCCCAATGAACCGCAGCACAGGGGCAACGCGTCATGATCGAACCGCTGAAGGTACTGATCGTCGAGGACGAGGCACTGCTGGCAATGGAACTGGAAAGCCTGGTCGAGGAGGCCGGACATAGCGTCGTCGGCTGGGCAACCTCCTCGGACGAAGCAAGGAGGGCGGTGGACACGACGGAGGCCGACATCGCGTTTGTCGATATCCATCTGACGGACGGGCCGACCGGCGTCGACGTCGCCCGCTACATCGGCGAGAAGAAGAAATCGATGGTCGTTTTCATGACCGCCAATCCGAAGCGAATTCCCGATCACTTCGCCGGCGCCATCGGCGTCATCGCCAAGCCCTACACGATGAACGGGCTGCTCTCGTCGCTACGTTATCTCCAGGAAGGCGTGCGGCGTCCGCCGCCGAAATCGGCGCTGCCGGCCGGCTTTACGCTATCGCCCGCCTTCCAGATTGTCTGGGCTCCAACGGCCTGACCGTTTCAAGCCAGCTTCTGCTTCAGGAACGCGATCGTCCTGCCCCAGGCGAGATCGGCCGCCTTCTTGTCGTAGCGCGCGGCCGAGGTGTCGTTGTTGAAGGCATGGTTGGCGCCTTCGTAGACATAGACCGTGTATTCGACATGGTCGGCGTCGAGTTCCTTCTTGAAAGCGTCGATGCCGGCATTGGTGCGATCGTCGAGGCCCGCATAATGCAGCAGCAGTGCCGCCTTGATCTTCGAGACGTCGGCGGCCTTCGGTTGCATGCCGTAATAGGCGACGCTGGCCGCAAGGTCGGGCGCGTTGACGGCCAGCATGTTGGCCGTGCCGCCGCCCCAGCAGAAGCCGATGGCGCCGACCTTGCCGTTGCCGTCCTTGTCGGCCTTGAGGTAAGCGACGGTCGCCACGCCGTTGGCGACCGTCTGCGCCGGATCCAGTTTGGTGAACATGTCGCGCGCCTTGTCCTCGTCGTCCGGCGTGCCGCCGAGGGGTGACAGGAAGTCGGGAGCGAGTGCGATGAACCCTTCCAGCGCCACGCGCCGCGCCACATCGCGTATATGCCCGTTGAGTCCCCTGTTCTCATGGATGACGATGACGGTGCCGAGCTTGCCCGTCTGGTTCGCCGACTTGACGAGGTAGCCCTTCATCTCGCCGGTGGCGCCGGGATAGGTGATGTCCTCGCCTTTCACGCGCGGATCGTTGTCGGCGACAATGGCCGCCTGCGCGGAATTGGCGGCCAGCATCGGCGCGATCGCCGCCGCGGCCGCCCCCGATCCGGCAAGCCGGGTCAGTTGCTCCATGAAGCGGCGCCGGTCGAGCGTCAGATGGGTGTATTCGTCATAGGCGTTGATCATAGCCTGGGTGATCACGGGCCTGGTGTTGACATCGGTCATGACGCGCTCCTCGCTCTCTATCTCGACTTTGCAATCCTTGCCGCCGCCAAAGATAGGCCCGGGCCTCCCGTCGTCCAGTCACAACCGCTCACGCCTGGGTGTCGCGATGGGCCCGGATTGGCGGCCATCACGTTTTTGTCATCACCGACAAATCTTGATGGCGCTGCCACAATAGTAGGTGAAACTCACTGAACGGCCGCGCAATGGCGCGGCCACGGTGCGGAAGGGCTCGATCTGAAAGGAACACTGCCGATGACCTTGTCTTCGTCCATGCTGGCAACTGCCTTCACGCTCGCCGCGGCCGCCATCCTGGCGATGCGCGCGGCCATCGTGGCCGCGAGCCGGAAAAGGGCACAGGTCAGGATACGCAGTCCCCGGCACCGACAGGCAAACACGAAAACCCAAGGTTGAGGTGAAGTCATGGACGTACAGGATATTGTGAACACCGTTTCGCAGAAGGCCGGCCTCGATCAGGCAACGACCGAAAAGGTCGTCGGCACCATTTTCTCGGTGCTCGAGCATGAGGCTGACGGCACCAGCGCCTCATCGTTCTTCGCCAGGATCCCGGGCGCCGATGCACTCGCGCAAAAGTATGACGTCATGGCCGCCGCCCCGGCCGGCGGCGGTGGCGGCTTCCTGTCGTCGCTGCAGGGCGCGCTTGGCGGCGTCCTCGGCGAGAAAGCCGGCGCGCTGGTAAACGGCCTCGCCGCGCTCAAGGCGTCCGGCCTCGACATGGCGCAGATCCAGAAGGCCGGCACCACGCTCGTGCAGCAGGCCGAAGCCGCCGCCGGCCCTGATCTGACCAACCAGGTGCTGGGTTCGGTACCCGGCCTGAAGAGCCATTTGGGTATCAGCTGAACGGCTTGCTGCTGACGTAGGGTTGCGCTGCCCCTCATTGCCCTGCCGGGCATTTCTCCCCGTATAGTGACGGGGAGAAAGACGCTGTCGCTTATGGTTTCGTCAATCGCCAACGCTGAAACTGCTCCTTCTCCCCGTCACTATACGGGGAGAAGGTGGCGGCAGCGGGATGAGGGGCGGCGCCGACGCTGTCAGCAAAGCATATCTGCTAGGCCGGTCATCCAGCAGAACACGCTCTACTTCGGCAGCGCATAGGCCATGACATAATCCCCCGGCTTGGTGCCGACCGAGCCGTGGCCGCCGGCGACGATGACGACGAACTGGCGCCCGTCGGCGACGGTGTAGGTCATCGGTGTCGATTGGCCGCCGGCCGGTAGCCGCGCCTGCCAGAGCTGCTTACCCGAAGTCAGGTCATAGGCGCGCAGGTAGTCGTCGACCGCAGCGCCCAGGAAGGCGACGCCGCCGGCGGTGATCATCGGCCCGCCAATGCCGGGCACGCCGACCTTCAGCGGCAGCGGCAGCGGCGTCATGTCGTAGATGGTGCCATTGCGGTGCTTGTACGCGATCGTGCCGGTCCTGAGGTCGACGCCGGCGACATAGCCCCAGGGCGGCGCCTGGCAGGGAATGCCGAGCGGCGACAGGAACGGTCCCATCACCACCGCATAGGGCGCGCCCTCATTGTTGTTCAGCCCCTGCTCGCTGCCCTTGGTGTCGGCGCCCGGCGCCGGGACGTCGGCGCGCGGAATAAGTTTCGAGGTGAAGGCCAGGTAAGTCGGCATGCCGAACATGACCTGGCGTACTGGGTCGACCGCCACGCCACCCCAGTTGAAGACGCCGAAATTACCGGGATAGATCAGCGATCCCTGCACGGAAGGCGGCGTGTAGCGGCCCTCATAGCGCAATTTGTGGAAGGCGATGCGGCAGGCCAGTTGGTCGAACATGGTGATGCCCCACATGTCGGCATCGGTCAGCGGCTTCGGGTTGAAGGAAAGGTCCGACACCGGCTGCGTCGGCGAGGTGTGGTCGCCCTCGATGGCGCCGCCCGGCGCCGGCACTTCCTTGACCGCGATGACAGGCTCGCCGGTGCGGCGGTCGAGCACATAAAGGTCGCCCTGCTTGGTCGGCCCCACCAGCGCCGGCACCACGGAGCCGTCGGCCTTGGTGATGTCGATCAGGCTCGGCTGCGCCGGCACGTCCATGTCCCAGAGGTCATGGTGCACGGTCTGGCGCACCCACTTCAGCTGCCCGGTGCTGAGGTCGAGCGCGGTGATCGAGGACGAGAACTTCTCGACATTGGCGCTGCGCCCGGCGCCGAGTTGGTCCGGCGTCTGGTTGCCGAGCGGCACGTAGAGCAGGCCGAGTTTCTCGTCGGCGCTCGGCGTCGACCACATGTTGGGCGAGTTGGCGGTGTAGGTCTGGCCGGCCGGAAGCGGCGTTGTCTGGTCGGGATTGCCCGAATCCCAGTTCCAGACCAGTCTGCCGGTCGCCGCGTCATAGGCGCGGATGACGCCGGACGGCTCCTGCGTCGAATAATTGTCGTTGACCGCGCCGCCGACGATGATCTTGCCACCGGCGATCAGCGGCGCCGAGGTCGAATAGTAGTAGCCAGATTTCGGGTACGGCATGCCGGTCAAAAGGTTCAGCGTGCCGCCCTCGGCGAAGGCCGGGCAGACCTGCCCGTTGGCGGCATCGAGCGCGATGAGCCGCGCGTCGGAGGTCGGCAGATAGACGCGGCTCGCGCAGGGCTGGCCGGCGGCGCCGGAGGCATCGGCATAGTAGGACACGCCACGGCAGGTCTGGTGCTGGCGGTCCTTGTCCAGCTTGATCTTGGGATCGTAGCGCCACTTCTCCGTGCCGGTCGCCGCGTCGATGGCGATGGCGAAATTATGCGGCGTGCAGATGTAAAGCGTGTCGCCCACTTTCAGCGGCGTCACCTGATAGGTGGTTTCGCCGATATCGTCCGGTCCCTTCACGTCGCCGGTGCGGTAGGTCCAGGCCGGCTTCAGATTGGCGACATTGTCCGGCGTGATCTGGTCGAGCGGCGAATAGCGCTGGCCGAACTGCGTGCGGCCGTAGAAGTGCCATTCGCCGGCCGGCACATCGCCGCCGAGATTGGCGTTGGGGATCACCTTGTCGGTGTCGAGCGCGCCGCCAATGTCCTTCGGGTCCGTGGTCATCGAATAGCCGGCCACCGCCAGCGACGCCAGCACCGCCAGGATCAGCGGCGCGCGCCCGTCGGGACCGGCCAGGCCCCGCCTCGCCCATGGCGTCAGCAGCCATAGCGCCACCAGCACGATGATTCCGCCGCGCGGCCCGAGTTCCCACCAGTCGAAGCCGGTCTCCCAGACCGCCCAGGCCAGCGTGCCGAGCACGATCGCGGCGTAGAGCCAAAGCGAGGTCGAGCGGCGCCGGTAGAGCAGCCAGGCGGTGATCAGGAAGGCAAGGCCGGCGATGATGTAGTACCAGCTGCCGCCCAGCGAAGCCAACCAAACGCCGCCCGCGCCGAGCGCCAGACCGAGCAGAAAGAGAATGAGGGAGGTGATGGTGACAGCCAAGATGATACTCCTTCGACTGTTCGCGCCTGGCGGCGCGGCCATGGGCAACCCGGCATTGCGTCCTTGCCTGGGACACAACTTTCCCCTGCCCGTCTCGCCTGTCAAGCATAGGTCATGGGCCGCCGACGGCAACCTTGTTACGCCTGCGGTTGTTCAAAAGGCTGGCCGCCACCGGACCTGAGTGGTCGTATCGAGCACTTTACCGGAACAAAACGTAGACAGTTCTGGCCTTTCGCCGCCGAATCACTACATTCGGGGGAAATGTCCGGCTTTTCGGAAGACATGCCCTTCTTCGATGAACCCAATGCGCGGCCGGCGGCCCCG
>NZ_JAFKIC010000009.1 GCF_017306585.1 Mesorhizobium sp.
CGCCGGCCTCGATTTCGACCTGCTCGTGCTCGACGTGATGATGCCGGGCGAGACGGGCGTCGACCTGACCCGCTCGCTGCGCGCCGAAAAGAACGTGCCGATCCTGATGCTGACGGCGCTGTCGGAAACCGACAGCCGCATCTCGGGTCTGGAGGCCGGCGCCGACGACTACCTGCCGAAACCCTTCGACCCGCGCGAACTGATCCTGCGCATCAACAACATCCTGCGCCGTGGCGGCCCTGCGGCCACGCCCAAGGTCGAACAGCTGGTCTTCGGCCCCTACACCTTCCAGATCGCCAGGCGTGAACTGAAGCGCGGCGGCGAGGCGCTGAAGCTGACCGACCGGGAGCAGGAGATCCTGGCGATCTTCGCGGCGCGCGCTGGCGAAACCATTCCGCGCCACGAGCTTGTCGGCGACGATTCGGAAGTCGGCGAGCGCACCATCGACGTCCAGATCAACCGCCTGCGCCGCAAGATCGAGCGCGATCCGTCCAATCCGGTCTGGCTGCAGACCGTGCGCGGTATTGGGTATCGGCTCAGCGTGGAATAGAGTACCGGCAGCGGCCCTGGTCTGGAAGATCATGCTCCCGATCAAGGCGTCGCACGGATGAAAAGAGCCAATGGCGACCACGGACCTGGAACAGCCGGGAAATGACGGCTTGAGCGCACGCGCCACGCGCACGCTCAAGGCGGTGCCGCGTGTCTGGAACCGGTTCTGGCGCCTCGTCTCGCTCTACATGCCCAAGCGCCTCTATGCGCGCTCGCTGATCATCGTCATCGCGCCGATGATCCTTCTGCAGTCTGTGGTCGCCTTCGTCTTCATGGAGCGCCACTGGGCAACGGTGACGCAACGCCTGTCGCAGGCCACAGTGCGCGACATCGCCGCTATCATCGACCTGATCGAGACCTATCCGCACGACGCCGACTACGCCAACATCATCCGCATCGCGCAGGACCGCATGCAGCTGAAGGTCGACCTCCTGCCGCCCGACCCGCTGCCGCCGCCCGGCCCAAAACCGTTCTTCTCGATCCTCGACGATGTTCTCTCCGCCGAGATCACCCGCCAGATCAACCGCCCCTTCTGGATCGACACGGTCGGCAATTCCAACATTGTCGAGGTCCGCGTCCAGCTTGAGAACAAGGTGCTGCGCGTCTTCGTGCGCCGCAGTCAGGCCTATGCCTCCAACACCCACATCTTCCTGATCTGGATGGTCGGCACCTCACTGGTGCTGCTGATGATCGCCATCCCCTTCCTGCGCAACCAGATCCGGCCGATCCTGACGCTGGCCGAGGCGGCCGAAAGCTTCGGCAAGGGCCGGCCGATGCCGCGCGATTTCCGGCCACGCGGCGCCGAGGAGGTTCGTCGCGCCGGCTTTGCCTTCATCCAGATGCGCGAGCGCATCGAACGCCAGATCGAACAGCGCACCGCCATGCTCACCGGCGTCAGCCATGATCTCCGGACCATTCTGACCCGTTTCAAGCTGCAGCTGGCCCTGGCCGGCGGCAAGGCCGAGACCAAGGCGGCGCTCAACCAGGACATCGACGACATGCAGTCGATGCTGGAAGGCTATCTCGCCTTTGCCCGCGGCGAAGCCTCGGAGGACCCGGGACGCTTCGACCTGGAAGCCTATTTCCAGAAACTGAGCGAGGAAG
>NZ_JAFKIC010000190.1 GCF_017306585.1 Mesorhizobium sp.
AATCGGAAATATTTCGAGAAAAATTCGCGGCGCCCCGCACGAGGCCTGGCCCGCTTGCATGGTGGCCCGCACCGAAGCGTCTGGACAGGTCAGGTGAAGGAGCGCACCAGGCTGCCGACGAGCAGGTTCCAGCCGTCGATGAGGACGAAGAACAGGATCTTGAAGGGCAACGATACCACCGTCGGCGGCAGCATCATCATGCCCATCGCCATGGTGATGGTGGCCACGATCAGGTCGATGACCAGGAACGGCAGCACGATCAGGAAGCCGATCTCGAAACCGCGCCGGATCTCGGAAATCATGAAGGCCGGCACCAGGATGCGCAGGTCGACCGTGTCGCGCGCGACGACCTGGCCGCGTTCGCGGGCGAGGTCGGCGAACAGGTCGAAATCCTTGTCGCGCACATTGTGCAGCATGAAGGTGCGGAAGGGGTCGGAGATTTTCTCGAAGGCCTCGGTCTGGCTGATCTGGTTGTCCATCAGCGGCTTGACGCCGGTGTTCCAGGCCTGATCGAAGGTCGGCGCCAT
Source organism: Mesorhizobium sp. (assembly GCF_017306585.1). Classification (GTDB taxonomy): domain Bacteria; phylum Pseudomonadota; class Alphaproteobacteria; order Rhizobiales; family Rhizobiaceae; genus Mesorhizobium. The sequence goes on from NZ_JAFKIC010000190.1 coordinate 528, forward strand.
GACGTAGAAGGTCATGAACAGCGACAGGGAAATGAGAATGAGGTTGGCCGGCGTCGACTGCAGGCCGATGCCGGCGCGCAGGATCGAGAAGGCGATGACGAAACGGGTGAAGCTCGTCACCATGATCAAGAGGCCCGGCGCCACCGACAGCACGGTCAGCAGGCCGAACATCTGGATGATGTAGCCGACTGTGGTGCCGTCGGCCTTGCCGATGCCGCCGAGGTCCAGTTGCTGGGCGGCCGCGACCGATGTGGCGGCGCCGATCAGCGCCGCGGCAAGAAGGAATTTCCTCATTCGAGCAGCAATGTCCTGATGAGTACCTGTTTGGCGTGACCCTGGCTGCGGATCGAGGCGCGTTCCTCGAGATCGGCCTTCAGGTGCTGGTAACCGCTGGCGCCTTCGATCTGGTGCATCTTGACGGTGCGCACGTAGGCCAGGAGGTCCTGATGGATATCCTCCGCCATCGCCGGCGGCTGCGGCGCGTCGTAGACGACGGACACTTCCATCCTGATCCAGGTGTCGGCCGGCGAGGCGATGTTGGTGGTGATCGGCGCCAGGGCGACAAGCGTCGGCCCCGCGCCCGGCTGATGCGCGGCAGCGGCGGGCTGGGCGGTCTTGCCTTCATTCTCGGGCGCGGCCGGAACCGACTCCGGTCCTCCGACACCCTTCAGATAGCCGCCGGAAACCCAGCCCATGCCGATGGCGGCGGCCGTCACCACGATCAGCATGGCGCCCTGGATGGCAAGGGAGGGACCCTTGCGGGGCTGAAGCTGTTCGACATTGGCCACGGTGGTGCGGTCTCCAAATCGCTAGAACGGAAGAACCTGGTCGAGAACCTGCTGGCCGTAGGCTGGCTGCTGGACCTCGCTTATGCGGCCACGCCCGCCATAGGAGATGCGCGCCTCGGCGATGCGTTCATAGGGGATCGTGTTCTCGGCGCCGATGTCCGCCGGACGCACGATGCCGGCGATGGTCAGCACCCTGAGCTCGTAATTGACGCGCACTTCCTGCGAGCCGCTGATCATCAGATTGCCGTTGGGCAGCACGTCGGTGACGACGGCGGCGACATTGAGTTCCAGCGTTTCGGACCGCTTGATCTCGCCATCGGCGGTCGTGTCGGTGGCGGAATTGATCGTGCCGGAGCCCTTGCCGCCGGTGCTGTACTTGTTCCACTGCGCGCTGAGGTCGAGGCCGAGCTTGCGGTTGGCGGTGCGACTTCTATCGTTCTGGTTCTTGAAGTTGGCGCGGTCGTTGATCTTGATCTTGACCGTCAGGATGTCGCCCTGCTGGAGCGCGCGCGGATCGGTGAACAGCCGGCTCTGGCGATCATCCCACAGCGAGAATTTCTTCACCGGCTGGCGCGGCGTTTGCGGGTACTTGTACAACGATCCGGTGCTGCCGCCGTCGATGCCGGAGCCGACCGGCGACATCGAGGGCTCCCTGCCGACTTCCTTCAGATTGGTGCCGCAGCCGGACAGCGCGGCGACCGAGCACACAATGAGCATTCTGCGGATCATGACGGGTCTACCCTTCGGGCTGCGCTGGCCATGATGCCGGTGAGCGTCGCCGCCGCCTTCTGGTCCATTTCGTTGAGAATGACGCTGGCCTTGCGCGGATCGATCTTCATCAGGATGGCCGCGGCCAGGTCGGCGTTGACGATTGCCAGGCGCTCGGCCGCCGCGTCGGGCTTCATGCCGGCATAGATCTTGACGACGCTGTCCTCGGCCCTGGCCAGGAAGACCTCGCGGCGCTTCAGCCAGCTTTCATATTCGGCCTTCTTCTCGTCCAGCGCCTTCATGCGCTGATCGATGCCGGCCTGGAGCTGTTTCAGCTCTTCCGCCTGCAAGGCGTAGCGGCGGTCGCGGGCGGCGTCGGCGATGTTGGAGCAGAAGCGTTCGATCTCGCTCTGGTCGGGCGCCTTCTCGCGCGTCAATTGCTGCGGCGCGACCGCGGGTTGGGCTCCAGGCAGAACCTGACGAACCGTGTCTTCCGCCCGGGCTCCGCCGGAAACGGACATGGCCGCGAGAGCCGCGAGCAGGAGGGCGCGGCGTCTTTCAGGAGATGAGAGGGAAGGGATCATCGGTATCGCCTATTGGAGAACCAGATCGGCTTGCAGGGCGCCTGCCGACTTGATGCCTTGCAGGATGGCGATGATGCCATCCGGCTTGACGCCGAGACGGTTGAGGCCGGAGACGAGGGTTTGCAGGTCGGGCCCGTCGAGCACGGCGACGCGGGCGTCGGGACGGCTGGCGTCGATGGCGGTGAACGGCTCGGCGGCGGTCACGCCCTTGGAGAAGGGCTCGGGCTGCACGACGCGCGGCGCTTCGGTGATGCGCACGGTCAGCGTGCCGTGGCTGATGGCGACGCGCGATATCTTGACGTCGTTGCCGATGACGATGGTGCCGGTGCGCTCGTCGATGACGACGCGGGCCGGGGTGTCGGATTCGACCACCAGGTTCTCGATCTCGGCATAGAAGCGAGTCGCCGAGACGGCCTTCGGCCGCCTGATCTGGACGGTCCGGGAATCGCGCTCGGCGGCCACGCGCATGCCGAAGCGCTGGCTGGTATAGTCGTTGATGGCGTCGGCGATGCGGATGGCGGTCGAGAAGTCGGGGTTGCGCAGTTGCAGCGTCAGTGTCGACTGGTCGTCGAACTCGGCTTTCACCGAGCGCTCGATGATGGCGCCGTTCGGCACCCGGCCAGCGGTCGGCACGCCTTGCGTCAACTGCTCGGCCTGGCCTTGCGCGGTGAAGCCGGACACGATGACCGCGCCCTGGCCGACGGCGTAGATCTCGCCATCGGCGGCTTTCAGCGGTGTCATGATCAGCGTGCCGCCGGCGAGCGAGGTGGCATCGCCCATGGAGGAGACGTCGATATCGATGCGCGCGCCCGACTGCACATAGGGCGGCATGTTGGCGGTGACGATGACGGCGGCGACGTTTTTGGCCCGCGCGCTGCCGCCTTCGGTGGCGATGCCGAGATTTTCGAGCATGGCGCGGATGGACTGTTCGGTGAACGGCGAGTTGCGCAGGCTGTCGCCCGAGCCGGCGAGCCCGATGACCAGGCCGTAACCGACGAGCTGGTTGTCGCGCGAGCTCTGCAACTGGGCGATGTCCTTGATGCGCGAGGCGACCTGACCGGGCGGCAGCGAGCTCGGCCCCGGAGAAACACGGAACATGCGGGTGGTGGTGGCCGGATCATATTCGGGATCGTTGTCGACGCCGCCATCCCTGGCGGCGAGCTCGCGCTTGGCCTTCGGCGTCAGGCCGTCGGCGAACGCCGGCTGCAGCCCGATCGTGGCCGCGAGAACAAGGGCGAGCAGGCGCATCATGAAGCGCTGACCTGGATGGTTCCGTCGCCCATCACCGTGCCGGAGAGAATCTTGCCGCTGTCGGTGTTGCGAACCTTGATCAGGTCGCCGGCCGAACCCGGCTGCAAGGTGACGGCGGTGGCGGTGATCGTCAGGCCGCCAGAGGTGAAGAACACCTGCACGGCGGCGCCCTGTTCGACCAGCCAGGCCTCGCGGATGGCGCTCGTCGGGATATAGCGGCCGGGCAGCAGCGTACGCTTGGCGATCCTGCCCTGAAGTTCTTCGGCGCGTGTCGCCATCGCGTCGGGCTTGTGCTTGCCCGGTATGAGGGTGACCTGTTTCAGGGCGCCGAGCTCAATGGTCTCGCCGGGATAGATGACCCTGTTGGGGATCAGCACGACCTCGCCGGCGGGCTGGCTGCTGGCGATCTGGGTGGCCGACTGGCCTGCCGATTCCTGGGCGAAAGCCGGCATGCCGCCGGCCACCAGCGCAAGGGCGAGCGCGGCGCGGCGGAGTGCGGGGCAGGATATCGGCATGGCCATCATCCGTTACCTGATGTTCTTGGAGACGACGGAGGCCATGTCGTCGGCGGCCTGGATGACCTTGGAGTTCATCTCATAAGCGCGCTGCGCCGAGATCAGCTCGGTGATTTCCTTGACCGGATCGACGTTGGAAGCCTCGAGATAGCCTTGCTGGATAGTGGCGAAGCCGGGATCGCCTGGCACGCCGACATTGGCCGGGCCGGATGCCGAGGTTTCCTGGAACAGATTGTCGCCGAGCGGCGCAAGGCCGGCCTCGTTGGCGAAGTTGGCGATCTGGAGCTGGCCGAGGTTCTGCAGATCGGTCTGTCCATCGATGCGGGCGAAGACCTGGCCGGTCTTGTTGACGATGACCTCGACTGCATCGACGGGAACGTTAATGGCCGGAATGACGGCGGCGCCATTCACGGTGACCAGCTGGCCGGTGGCGTTGGTGTTGAGCGCGCCGGCGCGGGTGTAGAGCGTGCCGCCGTCGGCGCCTTCGATCTGGAACCAGCCGCGGCCGGTCAGCGCCAGGTCGAAACTGTTGCCAGTGCTGGTCAGTTCACCCTGGGTGTGCACGTTGCGCACGGCTGTCGTCTTGACGCCGAGGCCGATCGAAACACCTTCCGGCACCAGCGAGGCGTTGGAGCGGTTGGGCACGCCCTGCGTGCGGTCGACCTGGTAGAGCAGATCGGAGAATTCGGCGCGCGCCCGCTTGTAGCCGGTGGTGTTGATGTTGGCGATGTTGTTGGCGATGACTTCCAGATTGGTCTGCTGGGCGTTCATGCCGGTGGCGGCGATGGCGAGTGCTTTCACGGACTGCTCCTCAGATACCCATGCGACTGACTTCGAGATAGGCCGAGACCACCTTGTCGCGAATGGCGACGGCGGTCTGCAGCGCCTGCTGGGCGCTCATCACGGCATCGACCACCTGGCGGGTGTCGGCATCGCCCTTGAGCGCCTGCATGGACACCTGTTCGGCATTCTGCATCGTGTTGACGGTCTTGGCGGCGGCCTGGCTCACCGCCTCGGCGAAGGAGGTGCCGAGGTTGCCTGTCGCGGCCGGCGCGACGCCGCCCTGCAGCAGGTCGGTCGCCGTGTCACCCAGCCCGGGCTTCAGGTTTAGCGCGCCGATGCCGTTCACGATCATTGGTTCCTCATCAGGTCGATGGTCATTGAGATGAGGTCACGCGCCTGCTTCACGACTTGCAGGTTGGCCTCGTAGGAGCGGTTGGCCTCGGTCATGTCGGCCATTTCGATCAGGACGTTGACATTGGGCATCTTGACGTAGCCCTTTTCATCGGCCGCTTCGTTGCCGGGCTGGAATTCGACGGGAAAGTTGCTCGGGTCGCGATCGATCGAGTTCACTTCGACCGTCGAGCTGCCGGAGGCCCGGTCGAGCTGGGAAACGAAGCTGATGGTCTTGCGGCGATAGGGATCGGCGCCGGGCGTGGTGCCGGTCGACTGGGCATTGGCAAGGTTCTCGGAAACCACGCGCAGGCGCTCGGATTGCGCGCCAAGGCCGGATGCTGCGACTTTCAGGGCTGCGGTCAGCGCGTCCATGGTCAGCTCTTCACCGCCATCATCATCATTGAATGGAATGCCTTGACGATAGCCGTGTTGAGCTCGAAGGAGCGGCGCACCTCGCCCGCCTTCAGCAACTGATCTTCCAGCACGACCGAATTCTTGGACGGCATGATGACGCCGTCGTTTTCCTGCGGCTTGATGGTGAAGCCCGCATTGGTCGCCGCGGTGCCGAGATGGCCGGGCTCGGTGATCTGCAGCGACACGGCAGTGCGGTCGAGCACCTTCTCGAACGGCTCGACATCATTTGCCGTGTAGCCCGGTGTGTTGGCATTGGCGATGTTGCCGGCGACAGCCGACTGCCGCACGGACAGCCACTGCGCCTGCTTGGTGGCAAGATCGAAAAGGGAAACGGGCTCCATGGGAATCTCCGGGCATGTGCCCAAAAGACTAGGCCGCCAGTCTTGCGCGGACCTTGCGGGAGGCCGCCGGAGCATTTTGCCCCGGAGACGTGAGATGGCGAAAAGCAGTTTGACGATTGTCCGAGACTTGCCGTGGAGCGTGCAGCCGAGAAGCGCGGCGCGGTTTTCGGACAGGATCGTTCTGCTTCCCGGATCGAAAGCAGCACGGCGACAGGCTTGCCTGCCAAGCCCGATCTTACTTGGAAAGCTCGATCACCTGATTGGTGCTGGTGAGCATGACCCATTTGCCATTGCGTTGTTCGATCGACGAAACCTTGCTGGAATCGGGCAGGGTCGAGCCGCGCTGGACCATCCAAAGGCCGGTGTCATCCTCGATCATGGCGCGGCCATTGGCGACGTGGACCATGCGGAACTTCGCGATGTCGGCGGGAAAGGGCTGGTCGCCGGGCGGCTCCATCTTGGAAGCATCCAGCACTGTGCCGGTGGCAAGCAGGTCGATGCCGGTGTTGGGGACGTCCTTGGCCGTCAGCGGCGCGCTGCGTTCGGCCACCACGCCGCCGCCGGCGCGTCCAGAATTGGTGCCGGTGCCGCCGAACTTGATCGCCTGGACGCCGAATTGTTCCTGATTGAAGAAGATGTACCAGGGAAACAAGGCACATATCAGGCCAAGCGTGACGCCGAGCGCGGCAACCACGAAATCGCTTCTGCGATCGGATTTCTTGTCCAGCTTTGGAAATTGCGCCTTTGGCGGTTGCGGCCATTCGGTGACGGGAAACAGGTCGTCGATCAGGGATTCGCGGCTGGCCTGCATGGTCTCCGGGGGCGCGGCCTGGGGCTGACCGCGCCAGGGCGCCCTTGGCAAAGCGGGTCTGGCCGCCTTTGCGAGGACGGCTTCGGTCTTCGCTGCATTGGCGCGCGCGGCCCGCTCCTTTGCGGTCCTGACTTCCTCGGCCTTCGCCTTTTCGATTGCGGTCGCCTCGGCGATCATCTCGCGCAGCAGGCGCTCGGTGTACTGGCTTTCAGTCTCCTGCGTCGGCATTCTGCTTTCCCTTGAGATGACGGGCAAGATCGGAGAACGGATCGGCCGACGGGCGGTCCCTCGGCGACTGGGTCAACGCTTCATAGATCAGCGGCACCTGGCGCACGGCCATGTCGAGTTCGACGTCGACGCCGCCCTGATAGGCGCCGAGCAAGCGAATGTCGCGCGTGTCCTCGAAGCGGGAAATCATCGACTTCAGTCTTGCCACCAGCGCGCGCTGCTCCGTGCTCCAGGCCTTGCCGGCCAGGCGCGATATGGACGACAGTGGATTGACCGGCGGATAACGGCCCTGTTCGGCTATGGCGCGGTCGAGCACGACATGGCCGTCGAGGATGCCGCGAACCGAATCGGCGACGGGGTCATTGTGGTCGTCGCCGTCGACCAGAACGGAGATGATGGCGGTGATCGATCCCTTGCCCTCGGCGCCGGGGCCGGCTCGTTCGAGCAGCTTGGGCAGTTCGGTGAAAACCGAGGCGGGATAGCCGCGCGCCACCGGCGGTTCGCCGGTTCCGGTCGCCACCTCGCGCAGCGCGTGGGCGAAGCGGGTGATCGAATCCAGCACGAGGAGCACGCGGTGGCCCTGATCGCGAAAATGCTCGGCCACGCGCATGGCGGTGTCCGGCGCGCGCCGCCGCATCATGGCGCTTTCGTCGCTGGTGGCGACAACGGCCACGGTCTTGGCCATGCTGTCGCCGATGGTGTCCTCGAGGAATTCACGCACCTCGCGGCCGCGTTCGCCGATCAGCGCCACGACAACGGTGTCGAATGCGTCGGCGCCGGCGAGCATGGCGAGCAGCGTCGACTTGCCGACGCCGGAACCGGCAAAGACGCCCATGCGCTGGCCGAAACAGAGCGGCGTGAAGATGTCGATGACCTTGACGCCTGTCATGAAGGCGGTGCCGACACGCTGCCGTGTCATGGCGCCGGGCGTCGTGGTGCCATGCGAGATGTCGTCGCCCCGGATCAGCGACGGACCGCCGTCGATCGCCCGGGTCAGCGCGTCGATGGCGCGGCCGCGCCATGAGGTGTGTGGCGTTACTGCGAGCGGACCCCTGCGGAACACGGCGTCGCCGATACCGGCGTCGGCACTGCGCTCGAAAGGCGCGACGACGACCTCGTCGCGGCTGATCTTGACGATCTCGCCGCGGCGGGCGCCTGCCTGTCCGCGCTGTTCGACGATGTCCCCAAGCCTGGCGAAATCGGAAAGGCCACGAACCTTGTAATGCGTCGACGTGACCTCGGTGACGAGCCCGCCGCGCTTGATCAGCCCGTCGCTCCCGCTGAAGCGCCCGATGATCCGTTCCAGCGCGGCAAGCCGGTCCTCCGGCGCCGGCTGGAGCTGCCTTTCAGGTGCGCGCAGGGATGACTGGCCCGATGACATTCTATGACTTCGAGCCGAGCGTCTTGATCGCCTCGTCGGTGGAGGAGTCTGTCTGCCGCATCAGCGCGGCGGTGTTCTCGAAAGCGCGCTGGACCATGATCAGCCGCGTCATTTCCATAACCGGATTGACGTTCGATTCCTCGACGAAGCCCTGGGCAACGCCGACGTCGGAGCGGTCGGTGACCGGTTCGGGCGTGCGGGCGGGCACAATGCCGGAGTTGCCGTAGCGCACGAAATTCTCGCCCGGGTCGAAATTGTAGAGGCCGATCGAGCCGACCAGCTGGTCGTTCTGGCGCAGTGATCCGTCGGCACCGGCCTTGGGCGGCCCGTTGCGGGGGTCGAGCTGGATCGGCGCGCCGCCGGCGTCGAGCACCGGGTGGCCTTCGATCGACATCAACTCGCCATTCTCGTTCATCGAGAAGCGGCCATCGCGGGTCATGACGGTGCCGGCAGGTGTGTCGATGGCGAACCATGCGTCACCCTGGATGGCGAAGTCGAACGGATTGCCGGTTTCCGTCAGGGAGCCGTGAGCGCCCGAAAGATAGGTCTTGCCCGACGAGGCGAAGGACACCGATTTCTGGCCGGTGCCCGACACCACGTCCTCGAATTTCACGCCGGTGGCGCGAAAGCCGACGGTGTTGGCGTTGGCGACATTGTCGGCGATCGTGTCGAGCCGGCGCTCGAGCGCCATCTGCGCGGAAAGGGCGACGTAGAGACTGTCCCGCATGATCAGAACTTCATTTTCTGCATGGCCATCATCAGATCGGTGGAGATGCCCGTCGTGACCGGTTGGGCAAACAGCACGCTGATCGATGGCACCGTGCTCGAGGTTGGATTGTTGATCTCGTACATGCTGGTGAAGCGCGTCAGGAACTTGCTGAGCTTGGTGGGATCGGTGAAATCCGTGAGGTCGAGCTTCTGTTCGAACAGCTGCGCCTGCTTGTCGATGTCGGCGGTGGCGAAGGAATCGGGCAGGCCGAGCGCGGTGCGCACCACACTGGCGAGCGCGGTGTCGGCCAGCACGTCGTACCAGCTGGTAATGGTGGGCGCCTTGCGATCGAAATAGAGCGCCAGCCGCACGCCCTCATTGGTCTGGCCTGCATCCTCTTCCAGCGTCTGACGCATGTATTTGTCGACAGTCGGCTGCTGCGCGGGATTGGTGGTGGTGGCGGCTTCGCCATATTGTTCAAAGTTGAAGGCGGAGGCGAGGCCGGCATAGGCCTTGTTGGTCATCTTGTTGGCGACGCTGTTGGCGTCGCGGATACCGCCGGCAAGAACACTGCGGATGAGGTCCTTGCTCTCCTTGGCCGGATCGAGCCCGAAGGCCGACAGCGCATAGTTGTACAACCGGCTGTTGGCCATCAGGTCGTCGATGGATTTCACGTTGGTGACGTTGGCCAGGTAGTAGGCGGTCTCGGACTTGATGTAGTCGGCATTCGGCTGGATCAGGCCAAGCGTCGATTCCGTCGTATAGATCGTCGGAGTGTCTTTCTGCACCTCGTCGCGCGACGTTGTCTGATCGCCATACTGGGCAAAGTTGAAGGCGGTGACGAAGTTGGCGTAGCGTTTGTCGGTCAGCTGGTTGGCGGGGCTGTTGGGGTCGCTGACGCCGCCCTCGAGCATGGTGCGGATCTGCTGCGGCGTTTCGGTCGAGGCGTCCAGCCCGTAAGAGGCCATGGCGAAGGTGAGCAGCCGCTTGTTGGCCATGAGGTCGTCGATCGACTTCACGTTCGAGATGTTTGCGGCGTAGTAGTCGGCCTCGCCCTTGATGTATTGCGCGCTCGGCTTGACCAGTTTCAATCCGGCGCCAGCCACGTAGCCTGCCGGAACCGCTTGCTGGACCTGATCGCGGCTGGTCGTCTGGTCGCCATACTGGCCGAAGTCGAAGGCCGCGACGAAATTGGCATAGCTCTTGTCGGTCAGCTTGTTGGCGGGACTGTTGGGATCGCTGACCCCGCCTTCGAGCATCGCCCTGACAGTGGCGGCCGGCTCGGTTTCGGAGTCGAGCCCAAACGCGGCCATCGCATATGTCAGCAAGCGGCTGTTGCCCATCAGGTCGTCGATCGACTTAACCTTGGAGATATTGGCGGCGTAGTAGGCGGTTTCGCTCTGGTAGTAAGCGAGCCCAGACTGCGCTGCGCCGATCTGGACCTGCAGCGCATAGTTGCTGGTCACCAGTTGCTGCGCCTTGTTGTAGACGGTTGTATTGGCGCCGTTGGCGACGAAGTTGAAGGCGCTGACGAAATCGGCGTAGCGCTTGTCGGTCAGCTTGTTGGCGAAACTGTTGGGGTCGGTGACGCCTTCCTTGAGCGCCTTGACCATGAAGGCCTTGGCGTAGGCCATGTCCTCAAGCCCGTAGGCCTTCATGGCATATTTGAACAGCCGGTCATTGTTGACGAAATCGTCGATCGATTTCACCTTGGTGATGTTGGCGAGATAATATTGGGTGTCGCGATCGACCGTCGGCTGCTGCTCGATGCGGGAGATAGACTTGTTGATGTCTTTGGTGATCAACTGGTAGCTGGTATAGGTACTGAGCAAGGTCGCGCCTCCGGCCAAAGCTATGCCAGCACAATAAGCTCACTTCCTTGCGCGAAACTGAATCCTGCCTGGCCGCTCCGATTCAAGCCTCACACAAGGCACGGGGACTATCCCTTGCAGCCGATGTGAAATGCGGAAGGACCTGTCGTGGGCATTCTGATTGGACTGGTGGTGACACTTGGCTGCGTCCTTGGCGGCTTCATGGCCATGGGCGGGCATCTGCAGGTGCTGGTCCAGCCATGGGAAGCCGTGGTCATCTGCGGCGCCGCGCTGGGCACCTTCCTGGTCGCCAACCCGATGAAGACGGTGAAGGACACCGGCAAGGGCATTCTGGAAGCCTTCAAGCAGGCAGTGCCGAAGGAGCAGGATTACCTGGAAACGCTCGGCGTGCTGCACAGCCTGATGCGCGAGCTGCGCTCGAAGTCGCGCAGCGAGGTCGAGGCTCATATCGACAATCCGGAGGAATCGGCGATCTTCCAGGCCTTTCCAACCGTGCTCAAGAATCACGACCTGATGAACTTCATCTGCGACTACTGCCGTATCATCATCATCGGCAATGCCCGCTCGCATGAGATCGAGGCGCTGATGGACGAGGAAATCCAGACCATCAAGACCGACAAGATGAAGGCCTATCACGCGCTGGTCGCGGTCGGCGACGGCCTGCCGGCGCTCGGCATCGTCGCGGCGGTGCTCGGCGTGGTCAAGGCGATGGGCGCGCTCGACCAGTCGCCGGAAATCCTCGGCGGCCTCATCGGCGCCGCTCTGGTCGGAACCTTCCTCGGCATCTTCCTCTCCTATGCCGTGGTCGGGCCTGTCGCGACTAAGGTCAAGACGGTGCGCGAGAAGAAGAACCGCCTCTACATCATCGTCAAGCAGACGCTGCTCGCCTACATGAACGGCGCGCTGCCGCAGGTGGCGATCGAATTCGGCCGCAAGACCATATCGTCCTATGAACGGCCGACCATCGACGCCGTCGAGCAGAGCACGATGAGCACCGGCGGCGCCGAGAAGAAGGCCGCGTGAGTGATGCACGACAGATCGGTGCCGACACGGCCATGACCAGTCCAGGCAGCCCCGCGCAAGCGCGCTCGCTGATCATCGAGCGCCTGGTCGGCGACAGCGGCGAGGCCGATCAGGTCATCGACGCCGGCCGCGCCATGGCCGAACGCGCCGTGCCGCTGCTTCAGAAAGGGCTCTCGGGCGAGCTTGGCGTGCCCGTGACCGTCGACCTCAAGGCGGTCGAGGTCAGCCGCGTCCCTGAAGCGCGATCGCGCGCGGGCGACACCTTCGCCATGACGGTCGTCGGTTCGCCGGCGTCGTCCGACGCGATGACACTGGTCATCGACGCGCCCGCGATCGCCATCATGGTCTCGACGCTGTTCGGCGGCGATCCGGACATGCCGGTATCGCCGATCGAGCGCGACCTGTCGCCGATCGAGACCGATGTCTCCACAATGGTGTTCCAGGAGGTGGCGCAGGCGCTCAACGGATCGGGGCGGCGCTCGCTCGATCTGCGGCTGCCCGCGCCGCGAGCCATGTCCGGCATCGAGGCGAAGCGGCATGTGCTGCGCGACGGCGCCGCCATCCGTATCGTCCTTGGTGTCTCGACGCCGGCCGATAGCGGCACGATCACGGTGACGATGCCGCAGCGCATCGTGCTCGCCGGCCGCGACGGCACCGCCAGCGTCAGCGAGGACGACAATGGCACCAGTTGGCGCGCACGCTTCTCGGAAGAAGTGATGCGCTCGACGGTAGCGCTCGAGGCCACCATGCCGCTGGCAAGGCTGACGCTCGGCGACCTCGCGAACCTCGAACTCGGCCAGGTCATCGATTTTGAGGAAACGGCGCAGTCGCGTGCCCGCCTCAGCGCGCGCGGCCAGACGCTGTTCGTATGCGAGTTCGGCAAACTGGGGCAGAATTACACAGTCCGAATCAGGCATCCCTTCGATGCCGGACAGGATTTCATCGATGGGCTCATGCCGGCCGGTGCCGGGCGCGCCTGAGCTTTTGGAGACGACGCATGGCCAAGACCAAGGTAGAAGCAGAGCCCGACCAGCCGGACGAGCAGCTCGATCGTGCCATCGAGGAGTTGCGCGGGGTTCTCCACGAGGAGGAGCAGCGCCCGGAGATGGCGGCGAGGGCGGCCGCGTCGGCCAATTCGAGCGTCATCATGAACATCCCCGTCGATGTCCAGATCATCCTCGGCAGCACCGAGATGGCGGTTGCCGACCTGATGGCCCTGCAGAAGGGATCGACGGTGGCGCTCAATCGCCGTATCGGCGAGCCGGTCGACGTTGTGGTCAACGGCCGCAAGATCGCGCGCGGCGAGATCACGGTGCTCGAAAGCGACCCCTCGCGCTTCGGCGTCAGGCTGACCGAAATCATCGCCGGCACGAAGGGCGCCTAGACATGGCTGGCGGGGTTTGCCGATGGCAGCGGAGGCGAAGGGCATGACGACGCCGCTGGCGACCCTGACGCGCGCGCAGAAGGCCGCCGCCATACTGGTGGCGATGGGCAAGCCGTCGGCCAGCCGTCTGTTGAAATTCTTCAAGCAGGAAGAGCTGAAGGCGCTGATCGAGGGCGCCCGGCTGCTCAGGACCATTCCGCAGAGCGATCTCGAGCGCATTGTCGCCGAATTCGAGGCGGAGTTCACGGAAGGCGCGGGACTGCTCGATTCCGCCGACAGGATGGACACCATCCTCAACGAGTCGCTGTCGCCCGAAGAGATGAGCGCCATCATGGGCAACAAGAAGCCGGAGGCTGCACCCGAAGGGCCGCCGCCGATCTGGCCGGATCTCGAAAAGCTCGAACCCTCGCGGCTGGGGACATTCCTGGCTGGGGAACATCCGCAAACCGCGGCCATGGTGCTGTCGAAGCTGGCGCCGGCAGCGGCCGCGGCCGTGCTGCTGACGCTGACCAAGCCGATGCGCGGCGAAATCATCAAGCGCATGGTGACGATGGCCAATGTTCCGGCCGCGGCCACAAAGATCGTCGAGAACCGGCTGCGCTCGAGCGTGCTTTCGGAAACCTCGACCAAGGACACCTCGGCCGGGCAGGCACGTGTCGCCAGCGTGCTCAACGAATTCGAAAAGCCGCAGCTCGAGGAGGTCATGCAGGACCTGGAGGCCGTGGGCACGCCCGATCTCGATGGCGTGCGGGCCCGGCTGTTCTCGTTCGACGACCTGCCGCTGCTGCCCCAGAAGGCGCGCGTGCTCCTGTTCGACGGGCTGTCGACCGAACTTGTCACGCTGGCGCTGCGCGGCACCTCGGCGGCATTGGCCGAGTCGGTGCTGTCGGCGATCGGCGCCCGTTCACGGCGCATGATCGAAGCCGAGCTTGGACAAGGTTCGGAGGGCGTCCCGGCGGCGGACATACTGACGGCCCGCAAGACGATCGTGACGACGACAATCCGCCTGTCGCGCGAAGGCGCCTTTGAACTCCCGTCGACGCAGGACGCCGCATAAACCGGGCTATCCCAGGTCAAATCGAGCCGGGATCTGAATTCGCCTCCAGGTCAAAGGATCACAGCAAGATGTCATCCGAGGGTCGCTTCACAGTTTTCGGCGGCATGCTCTAAGACATGTCCGACGCCACCGACAAAGACTCCAAAACCGAAGAGGCGACGGAAAAGAAAATCCGCGACACAATCGAACAGGGCAAGCTGCCCCATTCGAGGGAAACCGCGATCCTGGCTTCCTTTGTGGCCATACTGGTATTCACCGTCTTCTATGCCAAGGATGCGGTCGTCAATCTCGGCACGTTCCTGGCAATGTTCCTGGAGAAGCCCGAGGCGTGGCCGATGGACACCGAGAGCGATGTCATCGCGCTCTACAAGATCGTCTTGCTGGAAATCGGCCGCGCCGTCGTCAGCCTGCTCGTGCTGCTGACGGTCGCGGGCATCGGCGCATCGGTGCTGCAGAACATGCCGCAATTCGTCGGCGAGCGGATCAGGCCGCAGCTTTCGCGCATCTCGATCGTCAAGGGCTGGAGCCGGATGTTCGGCGTCCAGGGCTGGGTCGAGTTCCTGAAGTCGCTGGCAAAGGTCGGTTTCGCCATCGCCGTGCTGACCTTCACCTTGTCGGAGGATCACCGCAAGCTGCTGGCCGGGATGATCACCAATCCCGTCGCTTTCGGCCTCGTCATCCGCGGCATCGCCGTCGACATATTGGTTGCGATCGTCTTCGTCATGGGACTGATCGCGGCGATCGACATCGTCTGGTCGCGCTTCCATTGGCGGCAGGACCTGCGCATGAGCAAGCAGGAGGTCAAGGACGAGTTCAAGCAGTCCGAGGGCGACCCGATCGTCAAGTCGCGGCTGCGTTCGCTGGCCCGTGACCGTGCGCGCAAACGGATGATGACGGCGGTGCCGCGCGCGACGCTGGTCATCGCCAACCCGACGCACTTCTCGATCGCGCTGAAATATGTGCGCGACGAGGATTCGGCGCCGCTCGTGGTGGCCAAGGGGCAGGACCTGGTGGCGCTCAAAATCCGCGAGATCGCGAAGGAGCACAACATCCCGATCTTCGAGGACGTGGCGCTTGCCCGCTCCATGTACAAGCAAGTTTCGGTCGATAATGTGATCCCGTCGCAATTCTACCAGGCCGTCGCCGAACTGGTGCGGATCGTCTACTCGAAAAAGGCTGAGCGCAGACAGATTTCATGAACCGCCAACCGCACGCACAATCCCGCGAGATCATCGTCGCCAACGCCATCGAGCAGGTGGTCGGTGAACTGAGGCTGATCGACGTCGCCGACTATATCGCCTTCATCCGGCTGGAGCATTTCGCCTGCCTGTCGGACCTGGTCGATTCAGCGGCGGAGCTGTTCTTCAAGCCGGGCACGCTGAGGCTCGGCCATGGCGGCGAGGCCCATGTCGACTGGAGCGGCAATCCGCGCATCGTGCTCGACCTCGAGCTCAGGCCGCCTGGCGTGACCGTCTATTTCCAGCTGCCGCTCAGCGTGGACGGCAATTCGGTAGCGGTGAACTATGTGTCGTTCGAGAAGCCGGGCGAGGACCCCGAGCACAATACCGCACTGCTCGAGGATGTGATCGAAGAGGCGCGCATCCGTAAGGTCGAGCCACTGGCCTTCTGAGATTTCGAACGGCCTATCGTCTGATCACTCGATCAGCCCGAGCCGCAGCGCCTTGGCGACCGCCTGGTTGCGGTTGACGGCGTTGAGCTTCTGGGTCGACTGGGTGAGGTACTGGTTGGCGGTGTGAACCGACAGCTTCAGCAGCCGCGCGATCTCCTCGCTGGTGTTGCCGTTGGCGGTCAGCTTCAGGCATTCGAGCTCGCGCTTGGAGATCGAGCGCATCCTGCCCGTGTCGCCGGGGCGGATGCGCGCGACGGCGGCGAACAGGGAAAAGCAGCGGGCGTGGATTTCGTAGAGCGCGTCCTGGGGCAGGGCGATCTCCGATCCCAGGAAGACGACGAGGCCGCATTGGCCGCGATCGGCATGAACGGGAAAGGCGATGCCGCTGGTGCCCGGCGCCAGCGGCGCCATCTGTGCGGTCCAGGCCAGGTTGCCGAACGCCTCGGCCATCGCCGCCACGCCGTCATCCGTCCACCAGCGCGGTTCGGTCGAAATCCTGCAGTGGCGCACGATTTCCTCGCCATTGGCGCCCGAGATGAACTTCGTTGCCACCGCGATGCCGGGATAATCGGAATCGAGACATGGCACCAGCCGCGCCCGTTCCGGCGATGGGCTGACGAAGAACAGGCCGAAGGCCGAGGCGTTGATGTCGACCGATATCCAGCGGCAGCGGCGCACGGCATCGGGAATGGTGACGGCGTGATGCGTCTCGGAGCCGAGCGAGAAAGCGCCGAACGGACTGCGCTGCTCGTTGAAAAGGGCTTCGGCCGCGTCCTTGATCTCGGCGTTTTTCAAATGATGCCACTCCTGATCGCCGTGGCGATGGCCATGGCACGGTTCGAGGCCGCGAATTTCTGGATGGCGTGGGTTATGTAGCTGTTCACGGTGTTGGACGAGACGCCAAGGATAACCGCCACCTCGTCGGTGGTCTTGCCTTCCGACACCCAGAACAGGCATTCGCGCTCGCGGTCCGACAGCGGATCCTGCATGGCGGCGGCGGCGATCAACTGCGGCGTGTGCGACAGCGCGTAGCAGCATTTGAGTTGCGCCTTCATCAGCGCGGGTTGGTCGATCTGGCCCGCTGCCGCCGCCGAGAACAAGGCGAAGAGGCGCTGGCGGCCGACATTCAAGCGCAGCGAGTAGATTTCGGCATGGCCGAGCACGTCAAGGAGGCGGGCTTCCTCGCCGGAAACCAGCCCGTCGGCATCCGGCGCCTCGGCAGCCACCAGCGGCCTTGGACGGGTGCCGGGCGCGACAGTGAGCGCGCCCTGGGCAAGGCCCGCGATCAGCCGCTTGCCGATCAGCTCGATGGCGTCGAAGATCCAGTTCGAGGAGACGATGCGCGCATCGTTACGGTCCTGGTCGTGAACGATGGCGACCAGCATGTAGCTGTCGGCGCCGATCTCGGCGGTCAGTTCCATGAAGAAGCTGGTGAGGTCGCCACGCGACGTCAGGCGCGAGCCCAACGTGTCGGAATGAAGAAGCGCGGCGGAACTGCTCATCTGCTGCTTTTGGCCGGAATCGATGCTGATGTCCGGATGCTGGAGAGCCAGCCGCCGAACCCGAAACGCGTTACTTTTACGAGGCACACACGAGGCGCGGGGCCGCGCCCAACCAGACGGAATCCATTCGGGGAACGCGAAGCCGTCCGCGTCCGGCGCCGGAAATTTCCGGAACGTGAGACTTTGGGTGGTCGCCGTGCCCCCCGAGGACCGGCTGATTCGCTTCTAATCTACCCGCAGATGAATCCGACATCAAACGCGATTTGACAAAAACGAATCCCTTGGACTCCGCACGCGACTCAGCGGCCGGTTTTCCGGGCCTTGCCGCGACGAAAAAGTCGGGATGGTGCAGGCCGGTCATATCGGTGGCGACCGCGCTCGGCTAGGTTCCCGGACGTTTGGGTTTCGGGGGAAACGATGAGCGATTCATTTCGGGAAGTCAGTTCAGTCTCGTGGTTCGGGCGCATCAAGCGCGCGGTCGGCGGCGTCATCTTCGGCCTGCTCTTGATCGTGCTGATGGTGATCGGGCTGTTCTGGAACGAGGGGCGGGCGGTGCAGACGGCGCGCTCGCTGGCCGAAGGCGCGGGCGCGGTCGTCTCGATCGGCGCCGACAGCGTTGATGCCGCCAATGAGGGCAAGCTTGTGCATGTCAGCGGGCCGGTGACGGCGGGCAGCGGTCTTGCCGATCCGGATTTCGGCATTGCCGCTCAGGGGCTGCGCCTGTCGCGCACCGTCGAGATGTATCAATGGAAGGAAGAGTCCAAATCGGAGACCACCAAGAAGCTTGGGGGCGGCGAAGAGACGGAGACCACCTACAGCTATTCCAAGGTGTGGGATGACAGCCAGATCGATTCCTCGAGTTTCAAGAAGCCGGATGGCCATCAGAATCCGCCGATGGCGATCCACAGCCGCGCGTTCCAGATACCGGATGGCAAGCTCGTCGCCTTCGATCTCGACAGGCCGGTGCTAGACCGCATCGGCGGCGACAAGGAATTCTCGATCCCGTCCAGTCAGTCGGCCGCGGTCAAGGCCGCCTATGGCGGGGCGAAGCCATTCAGCATCACGGATGGCAAGATCTACCTCGGCGCCGATGCGACGTCGCCGGCGCTGGGCGATTACCGCATCGGCTATGAGCTGGCCCCGCTCGGCGTGGTCAGCATCGTCGCGCGGCAGGCGGGCAGCCGGTTCGAGCCTTATCAGACGCAAGCAGGCGATGCGCTGCTGATGGTCGACACCGGCGAGGTGCCGGCCGACAAGATGTTCGCCGAGGCGGTCAGCGCCAACACGCTGATCACCTGGCTGCTACGCGGCGCGGGCCTGTTGCTTTTGACGATCGGCTTCGCGCTTTTCCTCAGCCCGATCGGAGTGATCCTCGACGTCATTCCGTTTCTCGGCAGTATGGCGCGGATGGGCACCGGCATCATCGCCTTCTTCCTGGCGATCCTGGTGGGTACGACGACGATCGCCATTGCCTGGTTCTGGTATAGGCCTGTTCTGGCGGTGGGCATCCTTGCGGCCGGCGTCATCGCGGCGGCGGTGGTCTACTATCTCGGCAGGTCACGCAAGCCGGCCATGCCGACGGCCGCGCCAAGTCCCGGTACTGCCGCGTAGTCAGCAAAAAGGGCGGCCAAGCCGCCCTTTCGAATTGTCCTTGGCCGCGCTCAACAGGCCTTAGCGGTCCTCGAAGCCGGTCAGCACGCCGACGGCGTTGATGCCGATCTCTTCCACCGCATAACCGCCCTCCTGGACGAACAGCGTCGGCAGGCCGAGTTTGGCGATGCGCTGGCCGATCTTGGGATAGTCGTGGCTCTTCAGCTTGAACTGGCTGATCGGGTCCTTCTCGAACGTGTCGACGCCGAGCGAGACGACGACGATATCGGGCGCATAGGCGGCGAGCCTGGCGCAGGCATCCTCCAGCGAGGCGTTCCACGCATCCCAGGTGGTGCCGAAGGGCATGGGATAGTTGATGTTGAAGCCTTCACCCGCGCCGGCGCCGCGTTCGTCGGCATGGCCGAGAAAGAAGGGGTATTCCACCATCGGGTCGCCATGCAGGTTGAGAACCTGCACGTCGGCGCGGTCGTAGAAGATTTCCTGCGTGCCGTTGCCGTGGTGGTAGTCGACATCGAGGATCGAGACGCGTTTGGCGCCCTGGTCGAGGAACCACTGCGCGGCCACGGCGGCGTTGTTGATGTAGCAATAGCCGCCCATGAAGCCGGCGCCGGCATGGTGGCCGGGCGGACGGCAGAGGGCGAAGGCTGACCGCTCGCCGTCCTTGACCAGGCCGGCGGCGGTCAGCGCGACGTCGTAGGACGACTTGATCGCGGCCCAGGTGCCCTCGACGAAGGTGGCGCCGCCGTCGAACGAATAATAGCCGAGCAGGGCGTCGATGCGCTTCGGCGGCACGTCGCCGCGCAGACCGCGCGTCGGCCAGGTGAACGGCATTGCCGTACCCTTGTGCCCTTCGGCGACCCATTGCGGCCAGACGGTCGGCAGGAAGTCGATGTAGTCGGCGCGGTGGATGCGTTTGGCCGCGGCAAGGTCGTGCTCGACCGGTGCGATAATCGGCCCGAGTTTCTCGCTTTCCACCCGCGCCTTGATGAATTCGGCGCGCGACGGCTTCTCGAAGCCCGGCACGATGGCCGAGGTGACGAGCTCCATCTGGCCGGCATGACCGGCGTGAAGCGGCGAATAGACAGTCTTCATGAAGTTCCCCTGAAAAGTTGGAATCAGTTGAGATTGAGATAGGGGCTCACCAGAGCGAGCCACATGGCTTCCACATCGTCCTCCATGAGGTCGAATGTCCTGCGGTCCTTCTTCAGGGCCGCGAGTTTGCAGGCATGGCCGACTTCCATCATGACCAGGCCGAGCCGGCTGGCACACTTGTCTTCAAGCGCCGGGTTCGCGTGTTGCAGCCATGCGGCGTACAGCGCGACGATCTGGTCGTCATACTCGTTCTGGATCGGCCGCAGATCGGGGTTGCCCGATATCGCCTCGATCACCGGCATCAGGTTGGCGTTCTCGAGATAAAGCTTCGAGGTGTCGATGCGAAGCTTGCGCAGTTCCCGTCGAAACTCCTCGCGATTGGCGGGCGGGGCGACCTTGATGCGCCTCCTGATCACCTCGGGAAACGACGACAGCCAGCGGCGCGCGAGCTCAAGGAGGATGGCCTCCTTGTTGGGAAAATATTGATACAACGAGCCGACCGACAGACCGGCATGCTGCGCGATGGCGAGTGTCGTCGGCGCCTTGGTTCCCTGCTCGCGCGTCAGGATCAGCGCCGCATCGAGAATCCTGTCGACCACCTTGCTCGATCGTTGCTGCCGGGGCTGCTTGCGCGGCTCGAGCACTATCTTCGTCTTGCGGTCGAGACTGGGCTTCACGGCTTCATGTCCTCGTTCCCCGCCTGGTCCCAACCCAGGCGTCGGATGCTGTCCACAATACATTCAAAATTCGGCGTGTTGACAAACGCGAATAATTAGTCGCATTCTTTTATCCACGCTGTCTTGAGGGATAACAAGGGGAATTTCCAGGACGGCGCGCCGGCATCGATCTTTGTCCCGTGACGCCACTCCGCTGGAGCGGCGGGTCGCCGGGCAAGAGGGTTGCCGGTTTCAGCCAGTCGTCAAAGCGCGGAGTCGCGATGTCTGTCACGGGTGCGGGTCATAGTGCGGATCTGATCGTCATCAACGGTCATGTGCTGACCATGGACGAAGACAATCCCACGGCCGAGGCCGTCGCCGTGAAGGACGGCGCCATCCTTGTTGCCGGTGCCCGGGCCGACGTTGAGGCGCTGAAGGGACCGGCCACCAAGGTCATCGACGCCAAGGGCGGTTCGGTGCTTCCTGGTTTCATCGAAGCGCATATGCATCTCTTCTCCGGGGCGGCCGAGCTTGCGCATCTGCAGCTCTCCGGCGTTCACGGTTTCGAGGCCCTGCAGACCGCGATCCGCGACTATGCGCAGTCGCGTCCCGAAGCGAAGATGCTGGTTGGCCAAGGCGTCGACTACACGGTGCTCGACGAGGAACGGGTGACGCGCCACCATCTCGATGCGATCCTGCCCGACAGGCCTTTCGTCATGGCGGCGCCCGACCATCATACTATGTGGGCAAACACCAAGGCGCTGGAGAAGGCCGGAATTCTGAACGGGCGCGAACTCGGGCCCGGCAACGAGATCGTCATGGGCGAGGATGGCCTGGCCAATGGCGAATTGCGCGAAGGCGAAGCGTTCGGTCCCGTGCTCGATCTTGCCGGCGAAAGCCGCGTGCGGCTCGGACTATCGACAGGCGGCGAGCCGGACCCGATGCCGTCGGCGGAGGAGCGCGCCTTCGATCGCGATATCATGCGGCGCGGGCTCGCCTGGTGCGCGCGCCACGGCATCACTTCCATCCAGAACATGGATGGTAACCTTTACCAGCTGGAGCTGCTGGCCGAGATCGAGGCCGAGGAAGGGCTGCCCTGCCGTGTGCAGATACCGTTCCACTACAAGAACTTCATGACGCTCGACATGCTCGACAAGGCTTCCGCCATGGCCGAACGCTACAAGAGCGAGTGGCTGTCCTCGGGTATCGTCAAAGTGTTCTATGACGGCGTCCTCGATTCCTGGACGGCGGTGATGGTCGAACCCTATGCGGACCGTCCGGATTGGGTCGGCGAGCCGCTGTTCACGCCGCAGCAGTTCATCGATCTGGCGGTCGCCATCGACAAGCGCGGGCTGCAGATCGCGGTGCACTCGATCGGTGACGGCGCGGTGCGTGCTGTGCTCGATGGATATGCAGCAGCGCAGAAGGCAAACGGCAAGCGCGACAGCCGCCACCGCATCGAACATATCGAGGTCACCACCACAGCCGACGTGCCGCGCTTCGCCGAACTCGGCGTCATTGCCTCGATGCAGCCGCCCCATCCGCCCGGCGCCATGGATTTCCCGCTGGAGCCGACCGTGTCGCGCATCGGCAAGGACCGCTGGCCGCTCAGCTACGCCTGGCGTACGCTGAAGGATGCCGGCGCGCATGTCGTCTTCGCTTCGGACTGGCCGGTATCGCCGATCGATCCGATCCTGGGCATTCAGGCGGCAGTGCTGCGCAAACCGTGGGCAGAGACCGACCCGGACCAGCGCTTCTCGCTGCATGAATCGATCGCCGCCTACACCGTCGAGGGCGCCTATGCCGAATTCGCCGAGGATCGCAAAGGCGCTCTGAAGCCGGGCTACATGGCGGATCTGGTGGTGCTGTCCGATAACATCGAGAAGGCGGCGCCAGAGAAGCTGTACAAGCTTCACCCGGTGACGACGATCTGCGGCGGCAAGGTCACCTACCAGGCCTGACAATGGCATGCGGCTTGCTAGCCGAAAGACTGACTGAACTGTGATTCAATGCCGGGCTTGCCAACCTACCGGCCATGTGGTCACATCCAACAGGGGAAAGCTCCGCCAGCAAGAGCGGGGTCAACAGTGAGGCGTAGTCGTGCCGGACAAACCGGATCGGAATGCGATTGAAGTAGTAAACGTCAGCAAAATTTTCGGGTCGGGTGAAGGGCAGGTCGCTGCCCTCGACAAGGTCTCGGTATCCATCCGCGAGAACGAGTTCTTCACGCTGCTGGGACCATCCGGATGCGGCAAGACCACCTTGCTGCGCCTGATCGCCGGCTTCGATTTCCCCACCGCCGGCGAAATCCTGCTCTATGGCCAGGACATCGCGCCGTTGCCGCCCTTCAAGCGGCCGGTCAACACGGTTTTCCAGTCCTACGCACTGTTCCCGCACATGACGGTCGCCGACAATATCGGTTTCGGCCTGGAGATGCTGGGCAAGCCGAAGGCCGAGATCAAGGCGCGTGTCGCCGAGATGCTGAAACTGGTCAAGATGGAGGCCCTGGCGGGCCGCCGGACGGCGCAGATTTCGGGCGGCCAGCAGCAGCGCGTGGCCCTGGCCCGGGCGCTCGCGCCGCAGCCGAAAGTGCTGCTGCTCGACGAGCCCTTGTCGGCGCTGGACTACAAGCTGCGCAAGGAGATGCAGATCGAGTTGAAGCGGCTGCAGCACGAGACCGGCATCACCTTCATCTTCGTCACGCACGACCAGGAAGAAGCGCTGACCATGTCGGACCGCATCGCTGTCATGTCGTCGGGCAAGATCCTGCAGGTCGGTTCGCCCTGGGACATCTACGACAAGCCCGCGGACCGCTTCGTGGCCGACTTCATCGGCGAGACCAACTTCCTGACCGCCGCCATATCCGGTGTCGCAAACGGCAGGGCGCGCGCCACGCTTAAATCCGGCGCCGCCATCGAGGCGACCGTCGCCGACGGCTTCCAGCCGAAGGACAACGCCACTGTCGTGGTCAGGCCGGAGCATGCCAAGCTGACCAAGGACAAGGGCGATCTGGCCGGCACGGTCGACAACATCGTCTATTTCGGCACCGACACCCATATCCATGTCCATCTCGACAGCGGCGAGACCTTCACCGTGCGCCAGCAGAATTCCCGCAGCGCCGGCTGCGGCTTCGAGCGCGGCGACAAGGTCGGCATCCTGATCGGCAACGACGCCGCGCAAGTGCTGAGGGACTGATGGCCACCGCTGAAGAAGTCGCCAAGGCAGCGGAGCGGCGCGACGTCCGCGACCGCTGGCTTTTGTCCGCGCCGGCCTTGCTGGTCATCCTGCTCGCCGCGACCGGCCCGTTGCTGATCGTGGTTGTCTATTCGTTCCTGGCTCCCGGCGCCTATGGCGACGTGAAGTGGCAGTTCTCATCCGACGCCTGGACGTCGGTGTTCCTGGAGCGCGACATTTTCGACGATACGCTGTCGCTCGCGGCGGCGCACGTCACCATCTTCTGGCGCTCGATCAAGCTCGCGGGGGTGACGACGCTCGCCACGCTGGCGCTCGGTTTCCCGACCGCCTATTTCATGGCGACGCGCAGCGAAAAGACCCGGGATCTCTGGCTGTTCCTGATCACCATTCCGTTCTGGACCAATCTTCTGATCCGCACCTTCGCGGTGCTGCAGATCATCCGCAACGAAGGCATCATCAACACCATCCTGCTTAAGCTCGGCATCGTCTCCGCGCCGGTCCAGATCCTCTATACGGATACGGCGATCCTGATCGGCATGGCCTATGTGTACCTGCCGCTGATGGTGCTGCCGATCTACGCCAGCATGGAAAAGCTCGACTTCCGTCTCGTCGAGGCAGGTTACGATCTCTATGCCACACGTTTCAGGGTGCTCTGGCGCATCATCTTCCCGCTGGTCAAACCGGGTGTCATCGCCGGCTCCATCCTGGTCTTCATTCCTGCCCTCGGCGCCTATGTGACGCCGAGCATTCTGGGCGGCGGCAAGAACATGATGCTGTCCAATCTGATCGAGTTGCAGTTCGGACAGGGCCGTAACTGGCCGCTGGGTTCGGCGCTGTCGATCACGGTGATGATCATCGTCATGGTGGCGCTGCTTGCCTATGTGCGCAACGCCAGCAAGTCGGGGGTGCGGCATGGCTAGCAACTTCTCCATCAAGCACCAGCCAGGGTTCACCGCGATCGCGGCAACCTGCTTCGTGGTGCTTTACCTGCCGATCATCGTGCTGGTGATCTACGCCTTCAACGCGGCGACCTCGACTTCCGAATGGGGCGGCTTTTCGCTGAAGTGGTTCCAGTCGGCCTACCAGAACACGCAGGTCATCGACGCGACGCTGCGCTCGTTCCAGATCGGCGCCATCGCGGCCGTGCTGTCGACCATCTTCGCCACGATGGCGGCGCTCGCCACCACGCGCACCAACTCCTATCCCGGGCTCACCTTCAAATACGCGGCGATCAACCAGCCGCTGATGGTGCCCGAAATCGTCACCGCCGTGGCGCTGCTGATCTTCTTCTCGCGCGTGAAGATCTTCACCGGCTATTCGGGCCTGGGTTACCTCATCGCCGCGCATACGGCGTTCTGCATTCCCTTCGCCTATCTGCCGATCCGGGCGCGGCTGGAGAATATGGACCTGACGCTGGAACGCGCGGCGGCCGACCTCTACGCGACGCCGTGGAAGACCTTCCGCCGCATCACGCTGCCGCTGCTGTGGCCCGGCATCCTGGCCGGACTGATGCTGGCCTTCGTCATCTCGCTCGACGATGTCGTCATCACCGAGTTCGTCAAGTCGGGCGGCCAGGACACGCTGCCCACCTACATGCTCGGCCAGATCCGCCGCGGCATCACACCCGAGATCAACGCGATATCGACCGCCTTCCTGCTGCTTTCGGTCGCGATCGTCACGTTGTTTTTCTTCGTCAGCAGGAAACGAGACTGAAACCGACAATGGGAGTTGTAACCATGAACTGGAAGACCACAGCGACCGCCATGGGGTTGGCGCTGCTCGCTTCGACGGGCCTCGCCCGCGCCGATGGCGTGCTCAACATCTACAATTGGGGCAATTACACCAGCCCCGACGTGATCAAGAAGTTCGAAGCCAAGTACAACGTCAAGGTGACGATCACCGACTACGATTCCAATGACACGGCGCTGGCCAAGGTTCGCCAGGGCGGCACCGGCTTCGACATCGCGGTGCCCTCGCAGACTTACGTGCCGATCTGGATCAAGGAAGGCCTCATCCAGGAGACTGATCCGGGCAAGATGGAAAACGCCAAGAACATCGCGCCCGAATGGGCCAATCCCGATTTCGATCCAGGCCGCAAGTACACCGTTCCGTGGGCCTGGGGCACGATCGGCGTTGTCGTCAACACGGATGCCTATAAGGGCCCGGCCAACACCTGGGGCATCATCTTCAACACGCCCGACGAGTTGAAGGGCAAGGTCAACGTCGTTCCCGAGATGGGCGACGTGATGTTCGCCGCGATCAAGTATGTCGGCGGCCAGCAGTGCACCGACGACAAGGCCGTGCTGAAGAAGGTTCGTGACCTCCTGGTTGCCGCCAAGCCGAACTGGATCGCCATGGAATACAACACCATCGAGAAGATGGGCGCCGGCGACTTCAAGGCGACCAGCGACTGGAACGGCTCGGCGCTGCGCCAGCGCCTGGCCAATCCGGCCATCCACTTCAACTATCCGAAGGAAGGCTACGGCCTGTGGAGCGACAACGTCGTCGTTCTGAAGGAAGCCAAGAACGTCGAGAACGCCAAGCTGTTCCAGAACTTCATCATGGATCCGGAAAACGCGGCCGGCCTGTCGGCCTTCCACCGCTATGCCAACGCGATCTCCGGTTCGGACAAGTACATGCCGGCCGACATGAAAGACGCACCGGAAGTGGTCATTCCGGCGGAAGACAAGCCGCTCGGCGAACTGCAGAAGATGTGCCCGCCGGAAACGCAGGAACTCTACACCAAGATCTGGACCGAGCTGCAGAAGTAAGCTTCCAGCAGCACGTTCAGCCGACATGAAGACGGCCGGGATCGAGACGATCGATCCCGGCCGGCAGACAGTTTTTGTCTGCGGTACCCAAGCTCTTATGAACCTCCAAGCTCTTATGAAAAAAGGGAATATGCCATGAATTTAAGACTGTTCGCCGCCACCGCGGCACTGGCCCTGACGGCCGCGACGGGCTTCGCCCGCGCCGAAGGCGAGCTCAACATCTACACTTGGGGCAACTACACCAGCCCCGAGGTCATCAAGAAGTTCGAGGACAAATACCAGGTCAAGGTGACGATCACCGACTATGATTCCAACGAGACGGCGCTGGCCAAGGTGCGCCAGGGCGGAAGCGGCTTCGATATCGCCGTGCCCTCGCAGACGCATCTGCCGATCTGGATCAAGGAAGGCCTGCTGCTCGAGACCAATCCCGGCGGCATGGAAAACGCCAAGAACATATCGCCCGACTGGGCCAATCCCGAATTCGACCCCGGCCGCAAATATTCGGTGCCGTGGGCCTGGGGCACGGTCGGCATCGTCGTCAACACCAACACCTACAAGGGCGACATCAACACCTGGGGCCTCGTCTTCAACACGCCGGACGAGCTGAAGGGCAAGATCAACGTCGTTCCCGAAATGAAGGACGTCATGACCGCGGCGATCCGCTATGTCGGCGGCGAGCAGTGCACGGCCGACAAGGAGGTCCTGAAGAAGGTGCGCGACCTGCTGGTAGCCGCCAAGCCGAACTGGATAGCGATGGAGTACAGCGCCATCGACAAGATGAAGGCTGGTGACTTCCAGGCGTCCACCACCTGGAACGGCGCCGGTCTGCGCATCCGGCTCGCTCGCCCCGAAGTCCATTTCGCCTATCCGAAGGAAGGCTTCACTTACTGGAGCGACAACGTCGTCGTGCTGAAGGACGCCAAGAACGTCGAGAACGCCAAGCTGTTCCAGAACTTCATCATGGACCCGGAGATCGCCGCGCAGCTTTCCGCCTATCACCGCTATGCCAACGGCATCGCCGGATCGGAGAAGTTCATGCCGGCCGACATGCGGGACGCGCCGGAGATCATCATTCCGGAGGCCAGCAAGCCGCACGGCACGATGGCCATGATGTGCGCGGCCGAGACCGACGCGATCTATACGAAAATCTGGACCGAACTCCAGAAATAGCAATATCGGAGCCCGGCATCTGCTTTGCCGGGCTCCTTGTTTTCAGACGGGTGTCGCCATGAGCTCCTACCAAAACAGCGATCCGAGGCCGGCGATCATGCAGGGTTCGCCGCCCGGGATGGTGCCGCCGAGACTGGACTGGGACAGGCCGCCCTGGAACCGCTGGGCCTTCCAGCACATCAGGGAAATTCTGCCGACCGCCGAAGTCTGGCGCGGCAATGGCCACCGCCACCGTTTCGAACGGGCCGAGGCCGATCTGGAGGGGTTGCCGGTAGAGGACAGCACGGGCGGGCCTTCGACGCTGGCGGGATTGCTGGACGAGACCTACACCGACGGGTTCCTGGTGCTCAAGGACGGCAAGATCGCCTATGAGCGCTACTTCAACGGCATGGACGAGCGCACGCTGCATTTGTCGCAGTCGATGGCCAAGTCGGTCACCGGCACGGTGTGCGGCATACTGGCCGGCCGTGGCCTGATCGATCCTTCGAA
>NZ_JAFKIC010000191.1 GCF_017306585.1 Mesorhizobium sp.
ACGGCGGGCCCGACCGCGCCCGTCGTTTCGGTGCTGCCCGACAGAGCGGTCAAACTCAGCGTCTATATACCGGAAGCATCCTTCTCCTCGGTCAAGATCGGCAGCCTGCTCAGCGTCCGCTGCGACGGCTGCGGCCCGGACGTGAAGGCGCGCGTCAGCTATGTCTCGCCCGATCCCGAATTCACCCCGCCGGTCATCTACTCCCTGGAGAACCGCCAGAAGCTGGTCTACCTCGTCGAGGCGCGTCCGGAGGGCGATGCCGGCCTGCTGCAGCCCGGCCAGATCGTCGACGTCGACCTCGCGGATATCGGCAAGTGAACGCCATCGACGTCCATGGCCTGGTCAAACGCTTTGGCGACAAGACCGTCGTCGACCATGTGACGATGTCGGTCTCCGAGGGCGAGATCGTCGGCTTCCTCGGCCCCAACGGTTCGGGCAAGACCACCACCATCCGCATCATGTGCGGCCTGCTGACGCCGGACGAGGGCGAAGGCACGGTGCTGGGTTTCGACATCCGCACGGAGTCGCTCAGGATCAAGCGTGAAGTCGGCTACATGACGCAGAAATTCTCGTTCTACGAGGATCTGACCATCGGCGAGAATCTCGAATTCGTGGCGCGGCTCTACCGGCTGAAACCGGTCGAGCAATATGTCGTCAGGACGTTGGAAGAACTCGGCCTGACGTCGCGCCGCAACCAGCTGGCGGGCACGCTGTCCGGCGGCTGGAAGCAGCGGCTGGCGCTGGCCGCGTGCATCATGCACAAGCCGAAGCTGCTGCTGCTCGACGAGCCGACGGCCGGCGTCGACCCGAAGGCGCGGCGCGAATTCTGGGACGAGATCCATCGCCTTGCCAGCGGCGGCCTGACCGTGCTGGTTTCCACCCACTATATGGACGAAGCCGAGCGCTGCCACCGCATCAGCTACATCTCCTACGGCAAGATGCTGGCCACCGGCACGGTGGCCGAGGTGGTGAAAAATGCCGGCCTGACCACCTTCGTCGTACAGGGTCCGCGGCTCGCCAAGGTGGCGGAAGAGCTGCAGGGCCGCCCCGGTGTCGACCAGGTGGCGCCGTTCGGCGCCACGCTGCATGTCGTCGGTTCCGACCGCAAGAAACTCGAAGCGGCGCTTGCCGACGTCGAGAAGACGCATGAGGGCGTGACGGTGACGCCCGGCGAGACCAGCCTCGAGGATGTCTTCATCCAGTTCATGTCCGGCTCGAAGGACAATATGGCATGAACAGTGTCTTTTCCTTCGCCCGGCTCGGCGCCTTGCTGATCAAGGAATTCATCCAGATGCGGCGCGACCGCATCACCTTCGCCATGATGCTTGGCGTGCCGCTGCTGCAGCTGGTTCTGTTCGGCTTTGCCATCAACAACGATCCGAAAGGCCTGCCGACGGCGCTGGTGGCGATGAGCAACGACCAGTATACGCGCGCCATGGTCTCCGCGCTCCAGGTAACGGGATACTACCGTTTCGACCATGTTACCGATAGCGCCGAGGAGGCCGAGTTCCTGATGGCGCGCGGCGATGTCTCCTTCGTCGTCACCATCCCGGCCGACTTCGCCAAGCGGGTCGAGCGCGGCGACAATCCGCAGATCCTGATCGAGGCGGACGCGACCGATCCTTCGGCCGCGAGCGGCGCCATTTCAACGCTGAGCACGGTGGCGAGCCAGGCGCTGCTGCGTGCCCAGGGCATGCAGGCGGCCGCCGCCGAGAATGCCAGGCAGCAGCTTCAGGTGGTGGTGCACCAGCGCTACAATCCAGAAGGCATTTCGCAATACAACATCGTGCCCGGCCTGCTCGGCGTCATCCTGCAGATGACCATGGTGATGATGACAGCCATGGCGCTGACCCGTGAAACCGAGCGCGGCACGATGGAGAACCTGCTCGCCATGCCGTCCAGCCCGGCCGAGATCATGCTGGGCAAGGTGCTGCCCTTCCTTGTCGTCGGCGCGGTGCAGGTCGCTGTGGTGCTGGTGGCGGCGAAGCTCCTGTTCGATATCCCGTTCGTCGGCAGCCTGACGCTGCTGTTGTCGTCGGTGCTTGTCTTCGTGCTGTCGCTGGTGCTGCTCGGCTACACCATCTCGACCATGGCCCGCTCGCAGATGCAGGCGATGCAGCTCACCTTCTTCTTCTTCCTGCCGTCGCTGCTCCTGTCGGGCTTCATGTTCCCCTATCGCGGCATGCCGGGCTGGGCCCAGGCGCTGGGCGAGATCTTTCCGCTGACGCATTTCCTGCGCATCACCCGCGCGGTCATGCTGAAGGGCGCTGACTTTCACGCCATCGCCGCCGAGATCGGCTGGCTGGTCGTGTTCGTGCTGGTGTTCGCGGGCACCGCCCTCTTGCGGTTCAGGCGCACGCTCGACTGATCAGCGCCTGGGCGGGCCCTGATGAATGCCAGCCGCAGCAATTCGTCAGCGCTGTTGGCGGGCAGCTTTTACGGGCACGGATGTGAAACCGAGCACGTCACCGCAGTGACATCGGAGAGCTTTTCGCGCTTGACCAGCCGCGGCTTCACATAAGTCTTCTTCATATTTGCCTCCAGCTCCAGGGACGGCCATCGCCCATGGCGACGCATTGATCATACAGGAATCCACGGCAATCCGCATCAGGCCGCACGAAGCGTGCCGGAATCGAGAAAACCGTGGAGCGGCCAACCGATCAGGGACATGGATTGGAGGGCGTGCACAGGATCGCTGTTACCCTGGAAAGCTTCTGGCGCTTGACCAGCAGCGGTCTCTCGTAAATCTTCTTCATGCTGTCTCCCACTGAGGCAAGATGATTCCATGCCTGCTGTGAGCATACGGGTGCCCGCACGGGTTCGCATATCCCGCGCGGGGGATGCCCGCCGCATCGCGCCGCGCAGCGACGCGCGGTCCTACGCGGCCATGATTCCGGCGTAGGTGGCGAAGTCGACATTGCCGCCGGAGAGCACCACGGCGACGCATTTGCCGGCGAGGTCTATCTGGCCGGACGACAGCGCCGCGAGCGCCACGCAGCCGCCCGGTTCCACCACCAGCTTGAGCTGGGCCATGGCGTCGCGCATCGCCTGCCTGACGGCATCCTCGGAGACTGCGATGGCGCCGGCGAGGTTGCGGCGGTTGATCTCGAAGGTGATGATGCCTGGCTCGGCGGTCAGGATCGCATCGCAGATCGAGTTGTAACCGGGGTCGTTGGAGACCCGGGCCCCGGCGGCGAGCGACCGGCGCGTGTCGTCGAAATGCTCGGGCTCCACCGCCCAGACCGCCGTGCCGGGCGATGCGTCCTTGACCGCGATGGAGATGCCGCTGCTCAGGCCGCCGCCGCCGCAAGGTATGGCGACGGCATCCAGCGATACGCCCAGCGCCTTCGCCTGGCTCATCAGTTCCAGCCCGATCGTGCCCTGGCCGGCAATGATGGCCGGATCGTCGAAGGGCGGAACCAGCGCCATGCCCTTGTCCAGATAGGGACGAACCACTGTCATGCGGTCGTCGCGAAAGCGGTCGAACGGCACCACCTGCGCGCCCATCCTGCGGACATTGCCGATCTTCATCGCCGGCGCATCGGCGGGCATTGCAATGACGGCCTCGACGCCGAACATGGCGGCGGAAGCCGCCACGCCTTGCGCATGGTTGCCCGAGGAGAAGGCGACGACGCCTCGGCCGCGCTCCTCGGCGCTCAGCGACGACAGCTTGTTATAGGCGCCGCGGAACTTGAACGACCCGGTGCGCTGCAAGGTCTCCGGCTTGAACAGGATGCGGCCGCCGAAGCGTTTGTTCAGCTCGGCGGATTCGAGCAGCGGGGTTTCGACGATCAGCCCGGAAAGTCGGGCTGCGGCGGCATGGATGTCGGCGATGCCGGGAAGGGTGGTCATGGCGGATCCCGTACGAATGTGATGCAGCCATCGTGCACGCAAAGGGCGGCGATGCCACCGAAAAAATGTGACGGGTACAATGTTGGGCGGGAGGGTAGCCAACGTCACGGCGGCACGCCCCTCTCTGTCCTGCCGGACATCTCCCCCTCAAGGGGGGAGATTAGCAGCTTCGCCGTTCCGCGATTCTTTGAATGTTGGAGATTGGCGAAACCGAGGGACGAGAGCCGATCTCCCCCCTTGAGGGGGAGATGGCCGGCAGGCCAGAGAGGGGCGTGCAGCCGTGACGTTCACCCAATTTAGCCAAGCAGCGTCCTCTGCCGCTTCGTTCCGCCCAGCTTGCGCCAGCTGTTGAAGCGGTGGGTGGCGGCGGCGAAAGAGATCTTCATCTGCTGGGCGACCGAATAGCGCGATTTACCCTCGTCGAACATGCGGTAGCAGCACTCGACGCCCTCTTCGGTCAGCTTGCCGTCGGGCGCCTTGTTGTGCGGGTTGGCGGGGTCGAATTTCTCGACCTGCTGCTCGACCAGGCCCTTCAGCCGTTGCAGGTCGGCCTCGATGCTGGCGATGAGATCGAGGACTGGTTTCGGATCGTAGGCATGCTCTGGCTTCTTCGCCGTCATCGGCTCGTTCCTCGCTACGGGTTGGCTATACATATAGGTGAACATTCGCTGATAATGAAGTGCGGCTCGCATGCCGAGGCTTCAACAATTGTTGACCCGCGACGCGGCGGCGCAATTGACCTGAGGCTCTGGGAACCCTAGTTTAGAACTATTCTAAACTAGGGTAATTTCCTCATGCTTTCCCGTGTCTTCGGCTTCGGCCGCCGCCCTTTCGATTCGCTCTCCGAGCAGGAGATCCTGGCGCTCGCGATTTCGTCGGAGGAAGATGACGGCCGCATCTACCGCGCCTACGCCGACGGGCTGGCGGAAGCCTTCCCGCAATCGGCCAAAGTGTTCGAGGCGATGGCCGAGGAGGAGGATGGCCACCGCGATGCGCTGATCGAACTGTTCCGCAAGCGCTTCGGCGAGCGCATCCCGCTCATCCGCCGCGAGCATGTGAAGGGCTATTACGAGCGCAAACCCGACTGGCTGGTGCGGCCATTGGGCATCGAGGCGGTGCGTCGCCAGGCCGAGGCGATGGAGCGGCAGGCCTATCTGTTCTATGTCGAGGCGGCCAAGCGCACGACAGATGCCTCGACCCGCAAACTGCTCGACGACCTGGCTGCGGCCGAGCAGGGCCATCAAAGCTCGGCGCACGACCTCGAACAGAAGCATGTGACGGGCGAGGTCAAGGAAGAAGAAGCCACCGCCGAACAGCGCCAGTTCATCCTCACCTATGTGCAGCCTGGGCTGGCGGGCCTGATGGACGGCTCGGTGTCGACGTTGGCGCCGATCTTCGCCGCCGCCTTCGCCACGCACGACACCTGGCAGACACTGCTAGTCGGTCTCGCCGCCTCGATCGGCGCCGGCATCTCGATGGGTTTCACCGAGGTCGCGTCGGATGACGGCAAGCTGTCGGGGCGAGGCTCGCCGATCAAGCGCGGCCTCACCGTCGGCATTATGACGACGCTGGGCGGCCTCGGCCATGCGCTGCCCTATCTCATCCCGCATTTCTGGACGGCGACCGCCGTTGCCGCCGTGGTCGTGTTCTTCGAACTGTGGGCCATCGCCTTCGTCCAGAATCGCTACATGCAGACGCCCTTCCTGCGCGCCGCCTTCCAGGTGGTGCTGGGCGGCGCGCTGGTCTTCGCGGCGGGCGTGCTGATCGGCAATGCGTGAGTGCGGTTCTTCCTTCTCCCCCTGTGGGAGAAGGTGGATCGGCGCGTCAGCGCCGAGACGGATGAGGGGTGTTCCAGCGGAGTGAGGCGTTTGTGTTCCCTGGAACACCCCTCATCCGTCGCCTTCGGCGACACCTTCTCCCACAAGGGGAGAAGGAAGAGGCGCTAGCCATTGACCGCCCGGCTGTCGGCCGGCGCCTCGTCCCGCTCGGTCAGTCCATAGTCGCGCACCACATGCGCGATGCGCAATCGGTAGCCGGCAAAGATACCGCCGCGCCCCGCCTGTTGCGCCTGCCGGTGCTCTTCGGTGTTGCGCCAGGCCTTAACCGCCTCCTCGTCGCGCCAGAACGACAGGGACAGGATGCGGTTGGGGTCGGCAAGGCTCTGGAAGCGCTCGATGGAGATGAAGCCGTCGATGCCGTCGAGCAGCGGCCGCAACTGGGCGGCGATACCAAGATAGGCCTCGCGGCGGCCCTGCGCCGGCTCGACCTCGAAAATGACGGCGATCATGTCTTCACCAGAGGCGCGTGCGGGCCCGACGCCAGTTTCAGGAACATGCGGTCCTCCTTGAGGATGAATCGTTCGCGGCGGGCGAATTCGTAGTTTGCCTTGCCGGCGGGATCGGCGGCAAGCCGGGCGCGATAGGCCTCGTAGGCGGCCAGGCTTTCGATGTTGTAGACCGCATAGGCCGTGGTGGCCGAACCCTCATGCGGCGCGAAATAGCCGATCAGGTCGGCGCCGCAACGCGGAATGGCCTGGCCCCAGTTGCGCGCATACTCCTCGAAGGCCGCCTTGCCGAACGGGTCGATCTCGTATCGGATAAAGCAGGTGATGGTCATCTCGGTCTCCTTGATTGGCTTTGCATCGATGCTTCGAGCGGCATCGAAACGTCGTGCCGCCAGGATTTGCTAGGCAACGCCGTGGCGGTCAGGCCTGCCAGAAGGATTTCGCGCATTCGCGGCGCACGTCCTGCGGTGTCAGGCCGAGGTCCCGCAGCAGGTGGTCGTCGATCTCCCGGAGGTCGCTGCGCTGCACATGCCGGTCATACCAGCGGGCCAGCAGGCGGGACCGGACCCAGGTCAGAAACGGGAACGGTCTGCGGCCTGGGAGCGGGACTGGGGTAGGGGCGGTTCGGGCGGTCATCGTCGTCTCCTTGATCTGACCGCAGGATAGTGATTATCTGGCGAGAATACTTCGATAAGGATCAAACCATGCGTGAAGGACCCGACATTGCCCGCATCGCCAGCCTGATCGGCGACCCGGCCCGCGCCAACATGCTTTCCGCGTTGATGGGTGGCACCGCGCTGACGGCGAGCGAACTGGCGCTGGAGGCCGGCGTATCGCTGCCGACCGCCTCCTCGCATCTGTCGAAACTGATGGAGGGCGGATTGCTGACCCTGGCCAGCCAGGGTCGCCATCGCTACTACGGTTTGGCCGGCCCGCAGGTGGCGGGCATGATCGAAGCCATTACCGGTGTCGCGGAGGCCGTCGGCCCCAAGCGGGTGCGGCCGGGTCCACGCGATGCCGCCATGCGCGTGGCGCGCGTCTGCTACGACCACCTCGCCGGCGAGCAGGCCGTGGCTATGCTCGACCGTCTGGTCGAGAAGGACATCCTGCTGCGCAATGAGAACGAGATCAGGCTCGGCCCGTCGGCCGCCTCGCATTTCGCGGCGATCGGCATCGATGTCGATGCCAAACCGCGCCGCCCGGTCTGCCGCGCCTGCCTCGACTGGAGCGTGCGCCGCTCACATCTCGCCGGCACGCTGGGTGCGGCGATTCTCGACAAGATCCTCGCCGAGAAATGGGCGCGGCGCGAGAAGGACAGCCGCGCGGTGGTGTTCTCGCCGCCGGGCAAGCAGGCGTTCGAGCGGGTGTTTTTGGGGTAGTCTGCGGAGACGTCGGCGCGAAGGATCGCCGCGCTGACCTGCTGCGCGAACTACCCCCGCTTCAACACCTTCCCCGCCTCGAAAAACCCCTTCCATGGATCGGCTTCGGTCAACTGCTTCGCGGTCGTCTTGTCGCCGATCGGAAAAGCGTTCGGCGCCAGCCCGGCCTCAATCTCGGCCCATGTCACCGGCATCGACACGGTGGCGCCTTTCTTGGCGCGCGACGAATAGGGCGCCACGGTGGTCGACCCTCTGCCGTTGCGCAGATAGTCGACGAAGATTTTTCCCGTCCGCGCTTTCTTCGACAGCGTCGCGGTGTAGCGATCGGGAGAAGCCTGTTCGAGCGCCTTGGCGAAATCATGGGCGAAGCTCTTCACCTCATCCCAATCCGCCGACGGTTTCAGCGGTACCAGCACGTGATAGCCCTTGCCGCCCGATGTCTTGACGAAATTGGGCAGCGCCAGTTCGTCGAGCCTACCCCTGATATCGAGCGCCGCCTCGCGCACCATTTTCACGTCCACGCCTTCGTCGGGGTCGAGGTCGAAGATGATCTGGTCCGGCTGTTCGAGCCTGTCGGTCGTGCAGCCCCAGATATGGATTTCGACCACGCCGTACTGGACGAGCGCGGCAATGCCGTCGAAATCCCGCACGAACAGGATTTCCTCGCCGTCGGCCGGGTCCTTCATCCGCGCGATCTTGTCGCTCATCCCGGCCGAGGCATGTTTCTGGAAGAAGCGCGGCCCGCCGACGCCATCGGGCGCCCGCACAAGGCTGAGCGGCCGGTTGACGACGAACTGTTCCATGCGCGGCCATATCCGTTCGTAATGGTCGAGCAGCCCCTGCTTGGAAATCTTCTCGTCGGGCCACAGCAGCTTGTCGGGATGGGAAAGCTTTATGCTCGTCGCCGTCGTCCCGGCGGACTTGCCGCCGCCGTCCAATGAAGATTTCGCCTTGGTCGGGCTCTTGGCCGCAGCCGCCTTGGGTTTTTCCTGCACGACTTCCTCCGCCGGCTTGTCCTCGCGCAATCCCTGGAACGAGGCATGGCGTATTATACGGTCCGAGGTCCAACTGCGGAACTCCACTTCGCCGACCAGTTCCGGCTTGACCCAGACCAGGCCCTTGCCCTTGGGCACGGCGGTGTCGAAAGGCGATTCCTTTGCCTTGAGCGCATCGAGCTTCTTCTTCAGCGCGTTTGCGCCTTTGGCCGAAAAGCCGGTGCCGACCCGGCCGGCATAGCGCAGCTTGCCATCTTCATTGTAGCCGACCAGCAGGGAGCGCAGTCCGCGCCCCGTCTTTTCCGACGGCAGATAGCCGCCGATGACGAACTCCTGCCGCGCCGTGCATTTCGATTTCACCCAGGACGGCCCGCGACCGCTGCGATAGGGCGCGTCGGCTCGTTTGGAGACGACGCCTTCCAGACCCATGCGGCAGGCATGCTCAAGCATGACTTTGCCCGGCTCGGCGAAATGGTCGGAGAAACGCACCGCCGAATTTTCCTGTTGCTTGCCCAGCAGTTCCTGCAGGGCCTGTTTGCGTTCGACCAGCGGCTCCCCGCGCAAGTCCCGGCCGTCGAGCCGCATGAGATCGAAGACATAGTAGACGAAGAGGTTGGTGCGCCTGGCCGACAGATCCTGCTGCAGCAGCGCGAATGAGGAGACGCCGCTGTCGGCCAGCACGACGATCTCGCCGTCGACGATGGCATCGCAGCACTTCAGGCCGGCCAGCTCGGCGACGATCTCCGCGCCGAATTTCTCTGTCCAGTCGAGGCCTGTACGGGTCAGCAGCTGCACATCGGCCCCGGCGATCTGCGCCTGCATGCGATAGCCGTCGAATTTCACCTCGTGCAGCCAGTCCTTGCCCGGCGGCGCTTCACGTTCCAGCGTCGCCAGCTGTGGCTCGATGAATTCGAGTTTCCCGCCCGGAGCTTTCGCCTTACCTTCGGCGGGCCTGTCCGAATGCCAGACCTCCGGCTTCTTGCCCCTGGCCGTTTTGCCCTGACCGACTTCCTCGACCGTCAGTCCGGACTTCACCGATTCCGGCGCCTCCTTCAGAATGTCCTCGCCGGGGCGCGCGGCGGCATCGTCCGATTTGATCAGCAGCCAGTTGTCGCGCTTCTCGCCCGGGCGCGGCTTCAGCCGCACCAGATGCCACAGGCCTTGCAGTTTGTGGCCATGCAGCTCGAAGCTAATATGGCCCTTCTTCATCGCCTTGGCCGGGTCGCCCTCGGGCGCCCATGTGCCCTCGTCCCAGACGATGACCGAGCCTCCGCCGTATTCGCCCTTCGGGATCGTGCCTTCGAACGGCGCATAGTCGATCGGATGGTCCTCGACGTGAACCGCCAGCCGCTTCTCATGCGGGTCGAGGCTCGGGCCGCGGGTCACCGCCCAGCTCCACAGAACGCCGCCATGCTCGAGCCTGAGGTCGTAGTGGAGCCTTGTGGCGGCATGCTTGTGAATGACGAAGATGCCGCCGGCCTTGTCTTTCGTACGCCGGCTCAGCTTGCCCGCCGGTTCGGCGGTCTTCTTGAAGTCGCGCTTGGAACGATATTGTTCGAGACCTGCCATCTGCCTGCCGCCTCAGGCCGATTTGCGCTTTGGCGCCGCCGGTTTCGGCTTGCGGGCCTTGGGCGCCGTCCTGGTCTTCGCTGCCGCCTTGCCGGCCTTTCCGCCGCCGTCCGACGACAAGCTCTTCTTGAGCGCGTCGAAGAGGTTGACGACATTGGACGGCTTGGGGGCGGCCTTGGCTTTCGGCGCCTTGTGCCCGGCCTTCCTGGCCCGGATCAGTTCCAGCAGCGCGTCTTCGTATTTGTCGTCGAATTTCGACGGATCGAACTTGGCCTTCTTCTTGTCGATGATTAGCTCGGCAAGCTCCGTCATCTCCTGGTCCGTCTTCACCGCCTTGATATCGCCGAACACGGTTTCGGGCTGGCGCACCGTGTTGTCGTAGCGCAGCGTGGTCAGCACCATGCCCTTGCCGAGCGGCTCGATGACCACAGGACGTTCCCGGTTGTAGAGCACGATACGCGCCAGGCCGGCCATCTTCTTGCCCGCCATGGCGTCGCGGATGACCGCGAAGGCCTCTTCCGACACCTTGTCGGCCGGCGCGACGTAATAGGGCGTATCGAGGTAAATCTGCTCGATCGAGGCTTTCTCGACGAAACCGTCGAGGCTCATCGTATGCGAGGATTCGATCTCGACAGCCTCGATCTCGTCTTCCTCGATATGGACGAAGTCGCCATCGTCCAGTTCGTAGCCTTTGATTTCGTCGCCTTCGCCAAGCGGCTTGCCGGTCTCGGCGTCGACATAGATCCGCTTCACCGTATTGCCGGTCTTGCGGTTGAGGATGCGGAACGAGACCTTCTCGGTATGCGTGACCACATTGGTGAGCTCGATGGCGCAGGTGACCAGCGAAAGCTTCAGATAGCCTTTCCAGGCCGGGCGCGGCGCCATGGCAAACTCCTGTGGTGACAGGTCGAGAACGGGCAAGTTCCATTCCAGTTCCAGGCCGATGCAAGCCCCGGCGGCCCGCCGGGGCCGCTGGAGCAAGGAAATTCCCTGCGCCGTCCGAAAGCTGAAACAGAAACGCGCGCAGGCGACATTCAAACGAAACATATGTGATGCAAAAGTCACACGGGCTGGAATGGCGACAAAAGGCTTGGAAACACCCCGAATCAGCCGCATTCCGGCCACGATCCGACGGGTTTTCGACCAGAAATTAACATCACGTTCACCGACTATTCACGCCTCGATGCTATCGTTCTCGCAATTCGGAAGGGACATCCGAAACCGGGACAGGGACCAAGTAAAATGAACTTCCTCACGCACCTCATCGGCTACGCCGCCGCCATCCGCGAATTCGTCGCGCCGACCTATCGTCCGGAGCGCTATTACATGCGCGGCCCCGGCCCGGCTTGCGCCCGTCGCGGCACCTCGCTCGGCGCGCACTGACCATGACTTTCGAAGTCAGGCACAACAGCCGCATCTGCAGGCCGGGCGCCGAGTCCCGCGCCACCACCTACCGCGCCGAGCGTCCGGTCCTGCTTGACCGGCGGCGTGCGGCATCGCCGCGTCTTTGACCTCGCCATCGGCTGGCTTAATGTCCCGGGGACATAAGCAGCCGAGGCCAGCGTGACCGACCTTCCCGAGTCCAGTCCGCCAGTACCAGTCCGCCCTGTTCCATCAGATGCAAGCCATGTCGATGCCGGCCAGCCGCTGATCGTCTTCGACGGCGTCTGCGTCTTCTGCTCCGGCTTCGTGCGCATGGTGCTGAAGCTCGACCGCAAGGCCCGCTTCCGCTTCACCGCCGCGCAGTCGCCGCTCGGCGAAGCCCTGTTTCGCCGATACGGCCTGCCGACCGACGATTACGAGACCAATCTCGCCCTCGTCGGCGGCGTCCCTTTCACCCGCCTCGACAGTTTCGTCGCCGTCATGTCGGCACTCGGCTGGCCGTGGCGCGCGGCCAGGCTCCTGTTGCTGCTGCCGCGCCCGCTGCGCGACTGGCTCTACGACCGCGTCGCCAAAAACCGCTATGCGCTGTTCGGCAGGAAGGACAGTTGCGACATCCCGCCGGCGGAACTGCGCGGACGGTTCATCGGGTGAGAACTCTGGGGGCTTGATCGCTGTCGCGACTGGCTGAGAGCCATCGACTCCGCGACGCTCCGAAGCAGCCGTCTCGGCCCCTGCTGGTCAGCTCCGCGCTTGCACAGTGCGCGGGAGAGGCCGAAAGATTTTTCCAGCACCTGTCGAAATCGGCCGACGCCACGCGACATACGTCCGGCCCCGCAAGGACGCGGCCTTCCAAACCACGGGAGAAGACCCATGCGATACATAATCCTGATCAACAGCGACGAAGCCGCGATGGCGAACATGCCGGTCGAGAAGATCCAGCAGATGAGCGCGGCCTATGGCGCCTATACCGAAGCGCTGAAGAAATCCGGTGTGTGGCTGGCCGGCGAGCGGCTGCGCCCGAG
This sequence comes from Mesorhizobium sp., assembly GCF_017306585.1. Classification (GTDB taxonomy): domain Bacteria; phylum Pseudomonadota; class Alphaproteobacteria; order Rhizobiales; family Rhizobiaceae; genus Mesorhizobium. The sequence continues at coordinate 12,485 of NZ_JAFKIC010000191.1, forward strand.
CCAGGCGACCACTTCGGTACGGGTCGCCGACGGCAAGACCAGCGTGATCGATGGTCCCTATGCCGACACCAAGGAACAGCTTGCCGGCTTCTACATGATCGAGGCGGCCGATATCGACACCGCCGTCGAATGGGCGGCGCGCTGTCCGGCGGCCAGCGTCGGCACGGTCGAGTTGCGGCCGATCTGGGAAATGGCCGACTACATGCCCAAGCAGTGACCTTGTGATGGACGACAGCCCGCGGATCGCCCGGGCGGCCGCCGAAGCCGCCGCCCGGCAGAGCTACGGCAAGCTGCTGGCATGGCTCGCGGCGCGCTCGCGCGACGTGGCCGCCGCGGAGGATGCGCTGGCGGACGCCTTTGCCGCGGCGCTGGAGCGTTGGCCGCGAAGCGGCGTGCCCGAAAGGCCCGAAGCATGGCTGCTGGCGGTGGCGAGACGCCGCGGTGTCGACGCCGTGCGGCGCAGGCTGACCAGCGAAGCCGGGCGCGAGCATCTCAGGCTGATTGCCGAGGAGGCGGAGGCACGCATGACCGACGAGGACCTGCCCGACGAAAGATTGCGGCTGATGTTTGCCTGCGCCCACCCGGCGATCGATCCGGCCGTGCGGGCGCCGCTGATCCTGCAGACCGTGCTGGGTTTCGACGCCGCCGCGATCGGCGCCGCCTTCCTTGTCCCGCCGGCAACGATGGGCCAGCGCCTGGTGCGCGCCAAGAGCCGCATCCGCGAAACCGGTATTCCGTTCCGCGTGCCGGAGCGGGCCGAACTCGGCGAACGGCTGGATGCCGTGCTTGCTGCCATCTACGCCACCTTCGCCGAAGGCTGGCTGGATCCGGCCGGCACCGAGACGCGGCGCCGCAACCTCGCCACGGAAGGCATCTGGCTCGGCCGGCTGGTGGCGTCGTTGCTGCCGGAGGAGCCGGAAGCGCTCGGCCTGCTCTCGCTGATGCTGTTTGCAGAGGCGCGCCGCGCCGCGCGCCGGGACGCGTCCGGCGACTATGTGCCGCTCGCCGAGCAGGATCATGCGCTTTGGGATCACGCTTTGGTCGACGAGGCGGAAGCCTTGCTGCGCCGCGCAGCCACCTTGGGCGCCATCGGCCGCTACCAGTTGGAGGCAGCGGTACAGTCCGCCCACACGGCGCGACGGCTGACGGGCCATACCGACTGGGAGGCGATCCGCGAACTCTACGACGCGCTGCTCGCGGTCGCGGCATCGCCGGTCGTGGCGATCAACCGCGCGGTGGCGATCGCCGAGGTCGAGGGTGCGGTGGCCGGACTTGCCGCCCTCTATGTGCTGGGAGACGACAAGCGGCTCGACGACTATCAGCCCTTCTGGGCGGCCCGCGCCGGCCTGCTGGCCAGGCTTGGTCAGGTGCCGCAGGCAACCGAGGCCTATGACAGGGCGATCGGCCTCGAGCGTGACCCCGCCTTGCGCCGCTTCCTGCAGGAAAGGCGCGCGGCGCTCCGGCACTGACGCGTCATGCCGGCCACGGGCGCCGCCACGCCATGATCCGTCAGGCGGGCCACATCTCGTGCGAAGTGTTCAGCGTCTTCATCAGCGGGTGGCCGCGCAGTCGTGCCCACAGCCGCTCGATCTCCGGCCACGCCGCCCGCGCTTTGTCGGTTTCGGGATGCCAGGCCACCAGCATGGCCAGATAGATGTCGGCCAGCGACATCTCCTTGCCGGCCAGCCAGTCGCGGCCGCGCAACGCGGTGTCGATGACGGCAAATCCACGGTCCATCTCGGCCACGGCCGCCTGCTTGACGGCCTTGGTGCCGTCGGCGTCGGCGGTGTAGCGGGGCGCATAGTAGAACCGCAGCACGGCCGGATAGAGCACCGAGGACATGAAGGCCATCCAGCGCAGGAAGTCGGCACGAGCCGGCGCACCGGCCGCGGGCGCCAGGCCGGCTTCGGGATGCTGCTCGGCTAGCAGGATGCAGATCGCCGCCGATTCGGTGATCGAACTGCCGTCCGGCAAGGTCAGCACGGGAACCTGATTGAGCGGGCTGATATCGAGAAAGGCCTGGTCCGGCCGGTCGGTCTTCGGCACGTCGATCTGCTCGAACGGCGCGTTGGCCAGGGCAAGTGCCGCTTCGACGACGAAGCCGCCGCTGCCGGGACGGGTATAGAGCTTGTACATGAAATCCTCCCCGGCCCGATCGGTCGCGGGCCGGAAACGATATGAACCGGAAGCCCGGTTTTGCTCAAGCCGGCCGCCGTCGGCCAGCCACGGTTTTTCAGCGGGCCAGGGCCGTGATTTGCGTGCCTTGGAGTTGGCCGGCGCGTCGGCGCCATCGCCAATCCAGCATGCGCGCCAATCATGCGGCTTTGTCACAAATCTTCAGTATGGCCCCCCTAAGGGGAGTTCTGTTTCCCAAGCGCGAGCAGAGACTTTCAATTTTTGACACTGGGGCGATTTTCGATGAATTGTACAATTGTGTCCGGGCTGCGTGCCTCGGTCAGCGGCGCCGCGCTTCTGGCCATCCTGACAATCCCGCCGGCCACGGCGTTTGCTGCCGACTTCACCATTCCCGGCGCTTCCGCCACCACGGTCAAGACCGTGGGCGGGGCCGACCACGGCACGATCGGCAGCGGAGCGTCGCTCGTCGTCAACGGCGCCAACGCGATTGTCTGGAGCGGTGCTGCGACCGGCATCGTCATCGACAATTACGGCCTCGTCCAGGCCAACACCCGGGCCATCGACACGACGGGGACGCTGTCCGGCAATTTTACCCTGAACAACTACCTCGGCGCGACGATCACCTCCGCCAATGACGCGTTCCGCATCAACAACAATCTCTCTTCGGGCAAGGTCAGCATCGACAATGCCGGCACGATCGTGTCGCAGACCGGTCAGGCTCTCGACTTCGCGCTCATCACATCGGGCGATGCGGTCGTCGACATCACCAACAGCGGCACCATCGAGTCCAAGGGTGACGATGCGATCCGCCCGGGGGCGGGCACCATTACGATCCTCAACAGCGGCAAGATCCTGTCCACCCAATCGGCCGCCCGAGGCATCAACATCAACAATGCCGGCACGCTGAAGCGGTTCGAACTGACCAACAGCGAAGGCGCGCTCATCTCGGCCGTCAACGACGCCATACGCGTCAGCGAGATCCCGACCGTCGGAGAAATCCTGATCGACAATGCCGGCACCATCCGCTCGATCGGCCTCGGCGCCGATTCTGGCCAGGCGATCGATCTCAACAACGTCGCCACGTCGGGCGCGACGATCAAGATCATCAATCGCGCCACGGGCCTGATCGAAACGGCGGATGCCGATGCCATCCGGCCGGGCGCGAACGGCGTGGTGGAGAATTACGGGCAGATCATCGGCAAGTCGCCCGATCCCAACTCCAGCAGCGATGGCATCGATTTTCAGGACACCAATGCGGGCACCGTCAACAACTATGGCAACGGTCTTATCTCCGGCGCCCGCCACGGCATTACAGGCAAGCAGACGCTCAGTGTCTACAACGATGTGAACGCCACGATCATCGGCAACAATGGATCGGGCATCAACTATGACACTGTCGTGGGCCAGGAACCGGTGAAGGTCGTCAACTACGGCACCATCATCGGCACGTTCAATCCGGACGCCAGTTACGGCGACGGCGACGGCGTCGACATCGACGCGATCGGCCACATCTACAATTACGGCTCGATCCTGGGCCAGGGTTCCAACGGCACCAAGGTTGGCGACCCCGGTCCCGCGACCAGCGAGGGCATCGCTATCGGCGGTGGCATCATCGTCAACGGCGATGCGACCCACCGCAATGCCGTCATCAGCGGCATAGACAACGGCATTCTGGTCGACGACAGCGAAACCGGTCCGGCCTTCGACAAGATCGCCATCACCAATTACGGGACGATCGAGGGCAAGGCCGGCTTCGGCATCCGCATGATCGGCACGCAGCAGAACACCATCGTCAATTACGGCTCGATCATCGGCGCCGACGGCATCGCCGTGGAGATGAGCGACGGCGACGAGACCTTCGTCTATCAGGCCGGAAGCAGCGTCAGCGGCACCGTCGATGCCGGAGCCGGCAGCGACACGCTGCGTCTGGGCGAAATCTCGGGAAGCTTCAATCTCGCGCTTCTGGGCGACGGCGCGACCTATCGCCACTTCGATACGCTCGACCTCACGGCGGGTTCGGCCTGGGCGCTCAGCGGCTCCACCGATTTCTCCGGCGCTACCCAGGTGACGGATGCGCTGCTCACGCTCTCCAATGCGTCGCTGGCCCGGTCGCAGCTGATGCTGGGCGACAACGGACGGCTTGAGGGGCAAGGGACCGTTGGCGGCCTCACCGTTGGGAGCGGCGGCACGGTTGCGTTGGGGGCCGGAACCGCCGGCGTGGCAACCTTGATCGTCGCGGGCGATGTGACCTTCGAGGCGGGTTCCGTCTACGCGGTCAGCGTCAATGCCGCCGGCGCGAGCGACCATATCGCCGCGACCGGGTCGGCGACCCTGTCGGACGGTGCGATCGCGCTGGCCAAGCCCGTGGCGGGAAGCTATTCGCTCGGCACGACCTACACCATCCTGTCGGCCGAAGGCGGCTTGAACGGCACCACCTTCGGCGGCGAGAACGGCCAGCTGGCCGATGCGTTCGCATTCCTGGATGCTTCGCTCAGCTATGACGCCAAGAATGTCTATCTGACGCTGAGCCGCAACGATGTCTCCTTCGCCAGCGTCGGCCAGACGGCGAACCAGCGCAGCGTCGCCGCCGCCGTCGAAGGCGACGGAGCGGGCAGCCCCATCTACGACCAGTTGCTCGTCGAAAGGCTCGATGTCCTGCCGGGCGCCCTCGACGCGCTGTCAGGCGAGATCCATGCGGACGCCGCTGGCGTGCTGATGGAGAGCAGCCATTTGCTGCGCGATACGCTGATCGGCCGGGCGAGGGACGGCTCCGCCGGGGCGGCCGGTGACAAGGCGCGGGGGATTTCGGATCTGACCTTCTGGACCAGCGCGCTGGGGTCCTGGGGCAGCGCCGATAGCGACGGCAATGCCGCGCGCCTGGATCACGACACCGCCGGCTTCCTCGTCGGCGCCGATGGCCTCGTCGTCCAGAACTGGCGGTTCGGCGCCGCCGCCGGGTTCAGCCGTTCCCGGTTTGACGCCGAGGATCGGGCTTCGTCCGGCTCGAGCGACAATTATCACGTCGCGCTTTACGGTGGCACCGAATGGGGCGCCTTGGCCGTCCGTCTAGGCGCTGCCTATACTTGGCACGACATCGAGACCAGGCGCACCGTCGCCTTCTCGGATTTCCTCGACAGTGTACGGGGCGACACCAAAGCGGGGACCGCCCAGGCCTTTGGCGAGATCGCCTATACGGTGAAGGCCGGCGACATCGCGTTCGAACCGTTTGCCGGCCTTTCCTATGTCAATGTCGACACGCACGGCTTTGCCGAAAGCGGCGGAGCGGCGGCCCTCACGGCAAAGGGCGGCGGCATGGAAACCACCTTCACGACGCTGGGGCTGCGCGCGGAGACGGTCCTTGGCGTGATCGGCACATCGACCCTGACGGCGCGTGCCTCGCTTGGCTGGCGGCATGCGATCGGCGATGTCACGCCGGCATCGACGCTGGCGTTCGGCGCGGGAACCGCCTTCACCGTGGCGGGCGCGCCGATCGACCGCGATGTCGCCGTCCTCGATTTCGGGATCAACGCCAGGCTGGCGCGCAACGTTTCCCTCAATGCCTCCTATGCCGGCCAGCTCGGCAAGAGCGGTGACAGTCACGGCTTGAGGGCGGGTTTGGCGGTCGACTTCTAATGCATGTCGCCCAGAAGTGTGCAGCGGTTCTGGGGCAACGGCATGCATCAAAACAAAGACTTAAAACGTACCGGCTTGCCGGCCCGACCGGGCCGGCCATTTAACCGGGCGTGAACGCTGGCCGGGCCTAAGCCCCCAGCCCTTCGAACAGGATGGTCGACAGGTAGCGTTCGGCGAAGGACGGGATGACCACGACCAGCGTCTTGCCCTTGTTCTCCGGGCGCGAGCCGACGACGATCGCGGCCTGCAGGGCGGCGCCCGACGAGATGCCGACCGGCACGCCCTCGAGGCGGGCGATGAGCCGGGCATTGGCGACCGAATCCTCGTTCGAGACCTTGACGATCTCGTCATAGACCGTGGTGTCGAGGATTTTTGGCGCGAAGCCGGCGCCGATGCCCTGGATCTTGTGCGGGCCGGGCTGGCCGCCCGACAGCACCGGCGAGGCTTCCGGCTCGACGGCCACGACCTGCACCGAAGGCTTGCGCTTCTTCAGCACCTGGCCGACGCCGGTGATGGTGCCGCCGGTGCCGATGCCGGCAACGAAGATGTCGATCTCGCCATGGGTGTCGTTCCAGATCTCTTCCGCCGTCGTCTTGCGGTGGATTTCCGGGTTGGCCGGGTTTTCGAACTGCTGCGGAATGATGGCGTTGGGGATGGTCGCGGCCAGTTCGTCGGCCTTGGCGAGGGCGCCCTTCATGCCTTTCGGCCCTTCGGTCAGCACCAGTTCGGCGCCCAGCAGCGCCAGCATCTTGCGGCGCTCGATCGACATCGTCTCGGGCATGGTCAGGATCAGCTTGTAGCCCTTGGCTGCGGCGGCGAAGGCGAGCGCGATGCCGGTATTGCCCGAGGTCGGCTCGATCAGCGTCGTCTTGCCGGGCGTGATCTTGCCCGCGGCCTCCAGCGACTCGATCATCGCCACGCCGATGCGGTCCTTGACCGAGGCGATCGGATTGAAGAATTCGAGCTTGGCGACGAGCCTGGCGACGATGCCTTTTTCCTTGGCGAATTTGTCGAGCCGTACCAGCGGGGTGTCGCCGATCGTGTCGGTGATCGAATCGTAGATGCGGCCGCGGCCGGGCACACGGGCGGAGGTAACGGGCTTGTTCATTGGTTTCGCTCCCAGGATTCAGGCAAGTGAGAATTCAGGCAAGTGAGAACTCAGGCAAGTGGCAGGGTTCAGCCGATTGGCGTCTCAGCCGGTAGGATAGGATCTTCGATCGCGCAAGATAGACCGTCGGCGGAAAATATCCGAGTGGAGCGCATGTCTAAAGAGGCGATGTCCCGGAAAAGCGTTTTCCGAAACGGCCCCGATCTGGAATCTTTTGGCGCGAACGGTCTTATTGCCGGGCGGCGATCGCCGCTGCCGCGCCGACCATGAAGCCGGCCGCAGTGCGGTTCAGCATCTTCAGCGCGCGCGGCGATTTCAGGAACCAGCGCGCCTTGGCGGCGAGCGCCAGATAAGGCACCAGCACGACGAACAGCACGACCACCGTCAGCGCGGCGAGAATGCCATAGTCGGCAAGCGTGATCGTCTTCAGGTCGACGATGGTCGGTGTGATGGCGAGGTAGAAGATCATCGTCTTGGGATTGCCGAGCGTCACGGTGAGGCCGGCGAGGAAGCTCGACATCAACCCGCCCTTGCCTTTCCGGGCCTCGACCGTCTCGGGCGTGATGCCGGCGGTCCAGAAACGCCAGCCGAGGAAGGCCAGATAGGCGACGCCGGCCCATTTGATGGCCAGGAACACCATGCCGAAGGTCTGCGCCACGAAGGCGAGCCCAAGCACCACGGCGGTCAGGTAGGTGAGATCGCCGAGCATCAGGCCGAAGGACATGGCGAGCGAGGAGCGAAAGCCGGAGCCGAGCGCCCGCGCGACGAGCGCGGTGACGCCGGGACCGGGAATGGCGGCGGCGATGCCGAGAGCGGCGCTGTAGGCGAGGAAGCCGGTGAGGGTCATGGCGACGGTCTCAAATTGGAACGCCTTATCGCATGAATCGGATCAGGGTTGAATTCCCGGGGTTCGGAATCCATTGCACCAGACATCGCGCGGTCTTTGCTCTACGAGGCCCCCTCATCCGGCCGCTTCGCGGCCACCTTCTCCCCGGTGGGGAGAAGAGAGATGGCACCAGCGCCGGCAGCTCCTCTCCCCAGCGGGGAGAGGTCGGATTGTCCCGAATTGCTCTTCGCAATTCGGATTTGGCAATCCGGGTGAGGGGGCCTGCGCTTGCCCGCGGCCGCTAGGATCGCCCGCCGCTGTAGGTGACGCGCCAGATGGTGCCGTTGCCGTCCTCGGTGACGACAAGCGCGCCGTCCTTCGCCACCGCGACGCCGACCGGCCGGCCCCAGACCTCGCCGCTGGAAACGACGAAGCCGGTCATGAAGTCCTCATACTCGCCGGTCGGCTTGCCGTCCTTGAACTTGAGCCGGACGACCTTGTAGCCAGTGCGATTGGCACGGTTCCACGATCCGTGCAGGGCCACGAATGCATCGCCTCTGTATTCCGCGGGAAAACCGGTGTCGGCGGGCAGATCCCTGCCATCATAGAAGGCGATGTTGAGCGGCGCCGAATGGGCCTGCATCAGCACGTCCGGAATGGTTGCCTTGCCGGCGAGGTCGGGGCGCGCGCCCTTGTGGCGCGGATCCTCATGGTCGCCGATATAATACCAGGGCCAGCCGTAGAAAGCGCCCTCCCTGACCGCCGTCGCATATTCGAACGGCACGTTGTCGCCGAGCGCGTCCCGCTCGTTGACCACGCACCAAAGCGCGCCCGTCGCCGGCTGGACGGTCATGCCCGAACAGTTGCGCAGGCCGGTGGCGACGATGCGACCGTTCTTGCCGTCCGGGTCGAAGGCATGCACGTCGGCGCGGCCCTCCTCGGAGCCCCATGTCGCGCCAAGCGGCTTCGACTTGATCCAGGCTTCGAGCCCGCCCTCGGGTGCCTTGCTCATGTCCTCGGCGACATTTGAGCCCGAGCCGACGGAGAGATAGAGCGTCTTGCCGTCCGGCGAGAAGGCGATATCGCGTGTCCAATGATGATTTGACGGGATGTTGGCGACGATTGTCTGCGGATCGCCCGAAGCCTTGAGGTCGCCGCTCCTGTAGGGAAATCGCACGACGCTGTCGCTGTTGGCGACATAGACCCATTGCGGATCATTGCCTGGGGGATAGAAGGCGATGCCGTAGGGCTGGTTGAGATTGCCGGCGAAGATGCCTTGCTCGGCAGGTTTTGCGCCACCCTCGGCCAGGCGATAGACCCGGACCTGATTGGCTTCGCTGTCGGCGACGAACAGGTCGCCGTTCGGCGCCACGCGCACGACGCGCGGATTGTCGATGCCGGATGCGATCATCTCAGCCGAAAAGCCTGGCGGCAGCAGGGGCTTCGCATCCGCCGGCATGTCGGCAAGCCCGGCGCTGTTGGAGGCCGATTTGGTGGCATAGGGCTTGGGCAGATCTTCCGGCCTGATCAGGCGGCGCACGCCGGGCTTGTCGGCGCGCCAGTCGCCGAAGGCGGCGGAGCCTTTCAGCGCGGGCTGATCGGCGGCCAGGGCCGAGCCGGCCATCAGAAGGCAGGCCGGAATGGCCGCGAGAGCGATAAATCGGATCATGACAGTCCTCCAGGCGTGGCCGCCGCACCGCCCTGGCCGCGTCGGGAGGCAACGGCCGGCATCTCGGATTGTTCCGTGCCACACGCCGAGTTGAAGCGCGGTTGCTCAGGCTTCGCTGGCGTCGAGGTCGCTGTCGAGGCGCGCCTCGAGCTCGACGAGATCGGCCGGCAGCGGCAGGCCCATGGCCCGCATTTCGCGCAGTTTTTCGCGCAACTGCTCCTGCACCTCGCTGATATCCTCCGGCTGGTTGACCATTTCCTCCATCAGCAGGCTGATCTGGGCCTTGATCGCTTCGAGTGCCATCCTCGTCTCCTCGATTGTTGACGGAGCCTCAACGCAGCATGCGCGATATGAGTTGCGCCGTGTAATCGACCATCGGCACGATGCGGGCATAGTTGAGCCGTGTCGGGCCGATGACGCCGAGCGCGCCGACGACGCGGGCATCCTTGTCGCGGTAGGGCGCGACCACCAGCGAAGAGCCCGACAGCGAGAACAGCTTGTTCTCGGAGCCGATGAAGATGCGCACGCCCGATCCCTGCTCGGCGAGGTCGAGCAACTGGATCAGCCCGTCCTGGGTTTCCATGTCCTCGAACAGATGCCGCAGCAGCTCGATATCGGCCTGGGCGGTGACGTTTTCGAGCAGGTTGGCGCGGCCGCGCACGATGAGCCGCGCCGGCAGGCCACTTTCGGCGCCCGCCCACACCGCCAGCCCCTTTTCGACCAGGTCCTGCGACAGCGTGTCGAGGGCTGCCCGGGTCTCTTCCTTGATGCGGGCGATCTCGGCGCGCGCCTCGACCAGCGTGCGGCCCCTGATATGGGCGTTGAGGAAGTTCGAAGCCTCGTGCAGCTGCGAGACGGTGATGCCCGCGGGCAGGTCGACGACCCGGTTCTCGACATCGCCGTTCTGCGACACCAGCACCGCCAGCGCCTTGGTCGGTTCGAGCTGGATGAACTCAATATGCTTCAGCGCGACTTCGTTCTTGGCGGCCAGCACCAGGCCGGCGCCGCGCGACATGCCCGACAGCATCTGGCTGGCCTCGGTCAGCATGTGCTCCAGCGTTGCGCCCGAACCGGACGCGCGAACCTGCGCCTCGATGGCGCGGCGCTCCTCGTCGGAAAGATCGCCAAGTTCCATGAAGGCATCGACGAAGAAACGCAGGCCCGCCTGCGTCGGCAGCCGGCCGGCGGAAATATGCGGCGCGTAGATCAGGCCGAGATGTTCGAGATCGCTCATCACATTGCGGATCGTGGCCGGCGACAGTGACGAGGGCAGGATGCGCGACAGGCTGCGTGACCCCACGGGCTCGCCGTCCCTGAGATAGGAATCGACGATGCGCCGGAATATATCGCGCGAACGCATGTCCAGCGCCTGAAGGACCGGCGACTGAAGCGCGGACGACTGGATAGTGGGATCGACTGCCTTGGTCATCGCGGCCAAAAACCTCCAACCTCAAGATATAGACTCCCCCATTGCCCGCGCAACCCGGTCGCGCTCGCGTCGGACCTCGTGCTGGGCTTGCCGTCGCGAGCCGTTTTTCTTTGCGCCATGGGCCCGCTGGGGCTACAAGCCGGCCACGATTCAAAAAACCGATCTTGAGAAAACGGGAAAGAGCCTGAATGCGCCCCTCCAAACGCCAGTTCGACGAAATGCGCGCCATCTCCTTCGAGCGCGGCGTCTCCAAGCATGCCGAAGGCTCGTGCCTGGTGAAGTTCGGCGACACCCACGTGCTCTGCACAGCGAGCCTCGAGGAAAAGGTGCCGGGCTGGATGCGCAATTCCGGCAAGGGCTGGGTGACGGCCGAATACGGCATGCTGCCGCGTTCGACCGGCGAGCGCATGCGCCGCGAGGCCTCCGCCGGCAAACAGGGCGGCCGCACGCTGGAAATCCAGCGCCTGATCGGTCGTTCGCTGCGCGCCGTCGTCGACCTGCAGGCGCTCGGCGAACAGCAGATCACCGTCGACTGCGACGTCATCCAGGCCGATGGCGGCACGCGCACCGCGTCGATCACCGGCGGCTGGGTCGCGCTCTACGACTGCCTGCGCTGGATGGAAGCCCGTCAGATGGCCAGCGTCTCGAAAGTGCTGAAAGACCATGTCGCGGCGATTTCCTGCGGCATCCATGACGGCCAGCCGGTCATCGATCTCGACTATCTCGAGGATTCCGCCGCCGGCACCGACGCCAATTTCGTCATGACCGGCAAGGGCGGCATCGTCGAGATCCAGGGCACCGCCGAGGGCGAGCCTTTCTCCGAGGAACAGTTCGCGGAGCTTATGGGCCTGGCCAAGAAGGGTATTTCCCGGCTGGTCAGCCTGCAGCAGATGGCGGTGGCGTAGGATTTCAATGCCGAGCCTGGGCCCCCCTCTCTGGCCTGCCGGCAATCTCCCCCTCAAGGGGGGAGATTGGATGTCACCACGGCTTTCGCCAATCTCCAGCGTTGCAAGACGCGCGGCGGCATCGAAGCTGCCAATCTCCCCCCTTGAGGGGGAGATGCCCGGCAGGGCAGAGAGGGGGGCCTCGTGATACCCTCCGCAATCCTGGAATCGGCGCTCTACGTCACTGATCTCAATGCCGCCGAAACCTTCTACCGCGACATCATCGGCCTCACCCTCCTCGGCAAGGTCGAAGGCCGGCACCTCTTCTTCCGCTGTGGCCCCGGCGTTCTGCTCGTCTTCAACGCCGAAGCCACCAAAATCCCGCCGGCGCCCGACGCGCGGCTGAAAGTGCCGCCGCACGGCACGGTCGGCGAGGGTCATCTCTGCTTCGCGGCGACCGCTGACGAACTCGCGGCCTGGAAAGCACATCTCCAGGCGAAGAACATCGCCATCGAAAGCGAGTTCGAGTGGCCGCAAGGCGGCCGTTCGCTCTATATACGTGACCCCTCGGGCAATTCGATCGAATTCGCCGAGCCGAAAATCTGGGGCCTTTGATGCATTCACTTGACGGGAAGAAAATCGTTGTCGCCAGCCACAATGAAGGCAAGCTGCGCGAATTCGCCGACCTGATGGGGCCGTTCGGCTTCGAGGCCAGGTCGGCCAAGGAGTATGGCCTGCCCGAGCCCGACGAGACAGGCACCACCTTCGAGGAAAACGCCTATATCAAGGCTTTCGCGGCCGCCCAGGCGACCGGCCTGCCGGCACTGTCGGACGATTCCGGCCTGTGCGTCGACGCGCTCGACGGCGCGCCCGGGGTCTACACCGCCAACTGGGCCGAGAAGCCCGATGGTTCGCGCGATTTCGCCATGGCCATGCAGCGCACCGAAGTGGCCATGCAGGAAGTCGGCGCCGCGTCGCCAAAGCAGCGCACCGGGCGCTTCGTCGCCGTCATCTGCCTGGCGTTTCCCGATGGCGAGGCCGAATATTATCGCGGCGAGGCGGAGGGCACGCTGGTCTGGCCGCCGCGCGGCGAGCTTGGCTTCGGCTATGATCCGGTGTTCCTGCCCGATGGTTTCGACAAGACGTTCGGCGAGATGAGCGCTGAGGAAAAACACGGCTGGAAGCCCGGCCAGCCGACGGCGCTGTCGCACCGCGCCCGCGCCTTCCAGAAATTCGCTCGCGCCCGCCTCGGATCGGCATGATCGGGGCCAGCACGACGATGCCGCTCGACCGCAGCCCCGGCTTCGGCGTCTATGTGCATTGGCCATTCTGCGCGGCCAAATGCCCTTATTGCGACTTCAACAGCCATGTCCGTCACCATCCGGTCGACCAGGAGCGCTTTGCCGCCGCCTTCGAGGCCGAACTGGCGACGATGCGACAGCGCACCGGGCCGCGTGAGGTCACCAGCATTTTTCTTGGCGGTGGTACGCCCTCGCTGATGAAGCCGGAGACCGTGGCCAGGGTGCTGGACGCCGTGGCGAAGAACTGGACGGTGCCCGGCGGCATCGAGGTGACGCTGGAGGCCAACCCGTCCTCGGTCGAGGCCGAGCGGTTTCGCGGCTACCGGACGGCGGGCGTCAACCGCGTCTCGCTCGGCGTGCAGGCGTTGAACGACAAGGATCTGCGCTTCCTTGGCCGGCTGCACAATGTCGATGAGGCGCTGCACGCCATCGGCCTGGCGCGCGAAATCTTTCCGCGCCTGTCCTTCGACCTGATCTATGCGCGGCCGGGCCAGACGCCTGAGAACTGGCAGGCCGAGCTCGAGCAGGCGATCGGGCATGCCGCCGACCATCTGTCGCTCTACCAGTTGACCATCGAGGAAGGCACGCCCTTCCACGCGCTGCACGCGGCCAGGAAGTTCGTCATTCCCGACAACGACCACGCCGCCGACCTTTACGCGCTGACGCAGGAGGTTACGGCCGCGCACGGCCTGCCGGCCTATGAGATTTCCAACCACGCCAAGCCTGGCGCGGAAAGCCGGCACAACCTGACCTACTGGCGCTACGGCGAATATGTCGGCGCCGGCCCTGGCGCGCATGGCCGCTTCGTCGAGAACGGCCACCGCGTCGTCACCATCGCCGAGCGGATGCCGGAAACCTGGGCCAATCTGGTCGAGGCCAAGGGCCATGGCGTCACCGGCGGCGAGATCCTGACGCGCTCGGAAGAGGCCGACGAATTCCTGCTGATGGGGCTGAGGCTCGCCGAAGGCATCGACCTCGCGCGCTACGAGGCGTTTTCGGGACGCGGCCTGTCCACGGCGCGTCTGTCGGTGCTGCAGGGCGAAGGGCTGGTGGCGCCGATCGGCAACGCTCGGCTCCGCGCCACGCCGGCCGGCATGATCGTGCTTGACGCGGTGGTCGCGGACCTGGCGCGGTAAGTGCCGCTGATGAGAAATATCCTCTTTGTCTGCAGCCAGAACCGCTTGCGCAGCCCGACCGCCGAGCAGGTGTTTTCCAAACGCAGGGATATCGAGGTGGCGTCGGCGGGAACAAACCACGACGCCGACACGCCGCTGACGCATGAACTGGTCGGCTGGGCCGATATCATCTTCGTCATGGAAAAGGCGCACCGCGCCAAATTGCAGAAGAAATTCAAGGCCAGCCTGAAGAAGGCCCGCATCATCTGCCTGGACATACCGGACGACTACGAATTCATGGATCCGGTGCTGGTGCGGCTGCTGGAGGCGAAGGTCTCGCGATATCTCGGCTGAAGGCCGAGCGCCTCCTCAGGCGTCGTGCTTGAAGCGGCGCTTGGCGCGATCCTTCTCCGCATGCGATTCGCCGCTCCGGGCCGGCTTGCCGTCGGCCTTGTCGCGGCGCACGCTGTGCGGCGCGGTCATCGGATGTGGCGGCACGCCGTCGCGGGCGCTCTTGGTTTCAAGACGGGTGATGAAGATATCGAAGCGATTGGGCATCGTCCGGTCAGTGCTCCGTCGTGCTGTCTGGTTCGTTGTCGGAAAGTTTCGTGTTGCTGGGCAATGCGATCGAAGCCGGCCTCCCGGCCGGGCCGATCCTGGCAGTCAGCCGCTTGTCCTGGGGCACGTTACGGTCCCGGCCGGCATAGTAGGGCGCGAAAGCGTCCTGTATCGTCAGGCTGTCCATCCTGTCCTCCGAGAGCATGATGCCGAAAAGTGCGAAGCGGTTTTCGGACGACATCATGCTCCACTTGCTTGATCAGGAGGCGGATTCAGGTTCCAGGTCGATTCGACCTGGAACCATCCGCCTCTTGGGAATCAGGGGCTAAATCTGCCAGACCCCGTTTCGTTCCCTACTGTGGCGAAGGAATGGCGGCCACCTTACATCGCCGTGAGTTTTGCAACCCCGCGCCAGCCGTGCCAAACAAGATTTGGCAGGCCAGACGGGCTGAACGGAGACGGCATCGGTGACGGAAGAGACGGGCAAGCGCAGCTATGTGATCGGACAGACCGAGATCGCGGCCCGCCCGCTCGAGCCGGCTCTCTATCTGGTCGCGACGCCGATCGGCAATCTGGCCGACATCACGCTGCGCGCGCTGGAGACGCTGGCCGCCGCCGATATCGTCGCCTGCGAGGACACGCGCGTCTCGCGCGTGCTGCTCGACCGCTACGGCATCCGCCGTCGCACCACGGCCTATCACGAGCACAATGCCGGCGAGGCCGGGCCAAAGCTGATCGGCGCGCTTGAAGGCGGACAGAGCGTGGCGCTGATTTCCGATGCCGGCACGCCGCTTGTGTCCGACCCCGGCTA
>NZ_JAFKIC010000010.1 GCF_017306585.1 Mesorhizobium sp.
TGATCATCATGCCGACCTTGCCTTGCTTCAACAGGTTCTGCACATCCTCGCGGTTGTTGGAGGTGACGCCCGGCTCGGTCAGCCCCTCGTCGATCATCGACTTGTAGAGCTTGGCGGCTTCGAGCGCGCCCGGCGTGCCGAGGCCCGACGAGCCGTCCTTGTTGAGGATCTCGGTGCCCTGCGACCACATCGCGTAATAATAGTAGACGTCGGTCTCGATCTCCTTGCCCTGCAGGCCGAAGCCGAACGTGCCGGAGCCCAGCGCCTTGATCTTGCGCGCGTCGTCCTGCAGCTCGGCCCAGGTCGCCGGCGGCTTGGCGATGCCTGCCTTCTCGAAGATCTCCTTGTTGTAATACATGGCGCGCGCCGAAGCGGCGATCGGCAGGCCGTAGGTCTTGCCGTTCATGATCGAGGGCGACAGGAAGGTGTCGATGAAACGACCCTTGAAGTCGGGCGTGATATAGCTGTCGAGCGGCTCGGCGACATCCTGCTGGACGAAATCGATCAGCCAGCGCGTGCCGATGATGGAGAGATCCGCATTGGTGCCGGCGGTGATGTCGGTGGTCAGCTTCTGCAGCAGCACATCCCACGGAACCACTTCGAACTTGACGGTAATGCCTGGGTTCTTCGCCTCGAACTCCTTCTTCACTTCCTCGAAATACGGACCGGTCTTGGCGCTGTATTCGGCGACGGTGACGCGCACTTCACCTGCATTCGCCTGCGCCGCGAAGGCCAGCATGCTCATTCCGGCCATCAGGCCGACAGTCCATTTCCCAAGGCTCATCTGATCTCTCTCCCATTTATTCCGCGCGGTTGCGCTCTTTGAGCCGATGACCGGCACAAGATTTATGTGACTTTCCTACATTATCGAGGAATTGGCGGCATGCAAGCGGATTATTATGTTGCTTAATTACATTCTCTTCATTAGCCTGCCGGCATCAGCCTGACCCGTGGGAGGAGAGAGCGCCGTGGTTGCGAAAGCCGAATTCGAAGGCCGCACCGTCATTGTCACCGGCGCCGGCGGCGGCCTTGGCTCGGCGATCGTGGAACTGCTGGCCGACAGGGGTGCGCGGGTCGTCGGTTGCGACCAGTCCGAGGAGGCGCTGGCAAGCCCTCGCCTTGCCTCGCGCCATGTCTTCGACCTGCTCGACCGGGCTTCGGTCGAGACGGCCGTCAAGACCGTACTCGACCGCGACGGCGTGCCCGACATCCTCATCAACAATGCCGGCTGGACACGCGCCGAGACGCTTGGCGCGCTGACGGCCGACAGGATCGAGCACGAACTCGATCTCAACCTGACCGGGGTGATGACCTTCGCCGACCCGATCGGCGTCGCGACGGCTGGCGGTACGACGCCCTACGGTGCGTTCTTCGGCGGCGTGCAGGTCGGTTACGAGCACCATTTTGCGTCCCGCCTGATGCTGGGCGTCGAGCTCGACATGTCCTTCGCCGGCGCCGAGGACTTGGCGCAGGTCCTGTCCTACCGGGCGACCGAGGCGGGGACGGCCAACCAGCAGCTCGAATATCTCGCCAGCCTGCGCGGCCGCGTCGGCTACGATTTCGGCCGCTGGACGCCCTTCCTGACCGGCGGCATCGCCTGGGCGAGCGTGCGGTCGAGC
>NZ_JAFKIC010000011.1 GCF_017306585.1 Mesorhizobium sp.
TCGGCCTGTGCGGCACCTGCAAGGTGAAGAAGGTCTCCGGTGATGTCGAAATGAGCCACAATGGCGGCATCCTCGATCACGAGATCGACGATGGTTTCATCCTCGCCTGTTGCTCCAAACCGCTATCGGCGCTCGAAATCGAAGCCTGATCCTGACCGCAACCGCCCCAGAAATGGTCGCCGCCACCCCGACACTGGTTGCCTTGCCAAGGAAGAACCGAGTGTTTACAGGCGTTATTTGCGGATGAAGCGGTCGCGCCGGCGGGCGGCGCGACTTGCGGGGCGGGGCAAGAACAATGCGTCATTGCGACGTCTATACGGTTGCGAGCAAGGATATCGTCTTTGAGTCCTTCGATGGCGAAGCCGTCGTGCTCGATCTATCAACCGGCAAATATTTCGGTTTCTCCGATTCCGGCAGCGGGGTCTGGCAGGCGCTCTCTTCCGGTGTCGGTGTCCAGGCCATCGCCGAGGCTTCGGCGATAGAGGCCGCCGATCTGGAAGGCTTCATTTCGCGGCTGCTCGAATTCGGACTGTTGGCGCCAGCCGACACGCCGGGGCTACCCATGCCCAACGACATCGTCTCGGCGCTTGCCGCCGCGCGGGAGCCGCTCAGCGTCGACGTTCACGACGATCTTGCCGACCTCATCGTCGTCGATCCGATCCATGAGGTGGAGGAGCCTCTCGGCTGGCCGGCGGTCAAGCCGGCAAACTGAGACTTCAGCGCAGGCGGCCGCGCAAGGCCGCATATGCCGGAACGGGCCATGCCGAGCGTCACTCTTTCAACATTGCCGGACTACGCACGCCATGTCCTGGCCGTGGCGGAGGCCGCCAGCGCGGACTATCCCGTCAGGCAAACCGTTCGCCTGCCCCGGCTGGAACTGACCGCGCATCTCAGCCCGGGAACGCTGGCTGACGCGCTCGGCCATTCGATTGTCCAGGCAGCGGCGGACCGGCCGGCTCCGCCGGGCTGCCGCATCTTTGTCGCCCATCCCGGCATCCCCGGCATTCCCGCGCCGGCACAGTGGGGCCAGGGACAATTCACCGAACACGGCTTTGCCAGCCGGCTTGCCGAGGCGGGATTGCGCGGCCACCTGTTTCATGACCTGAATTTCTGGCAGTTCTACGATCCGCTGCGCCGCGTCGGCGTGCAACTGATGACGTCGGCCGATGCCTTTCCGCCCTGGGAGCCGGGAGCGCCGCTGCGCCCCTTCCTGCATTGGGAATACGCGTCGCGTGGCCTGCGGCTCGCCCATGCCGGCACGCTCGGCGTCGATGGCAAGGGCGTCCTGCTCGCCGGCGCGGGCGGGGCGGGCAAATCGGGAACAGTCGTGGCCGGGCTGCTCAACGGGCTGGACAGCGTCGGCGACGACTATGTGCTGATCGACCTCGAGGGGGGCGTCACCGCCTATCCGCTGTTTTCCACGCTCAAGCAGGATCCCGGAGGGTTCCGGCGATTGGGATTGGACAGAAAACTGAAATCGCATGGCCCGCTCAACTGGCAAGGCAAGCATCAATGCCATGCTGGCGACATAACCGCCCGGCCAGTACCGGCAAATCTGGACATCACCGCTTTGATGGTGCCACATATCGGTGGAGGCGAGGCCAGCTCGATCA
>NZ_JAFKIC010000192.1 GCF_017306585.1 Mesorhizobium sp.
GATTGGCATTGGGACCGCGATCCACAAGGCCTCACAATAGGTGAGGGGAGTCTGTACCTGCTGCCGCGCGACATGGCGAAGCTCGGCTACTTGTACCTGCACCAGGGCGAATGGGACGGGCGGCAGCTTCTGCCTGCTGGTTGGGCCGACGTGCTGCGCCATGCCAGTGTCAATACGCACGCGTCAGGCGATCCTGAGCAGAGCTATTCGAATTTCATATGGATATTCCCCGACAAGCACGTTTATATGATGAATGGCAAAAACGGCCAGCTGATCGTGGTGTTTCCGGATCTGGATGTCGTGGTGGTGACCACCGCCAGAAAGCAGGTTCGATACAGAGCCTTGATCGATGCCGTTTCCGGCGCGGTCAAATCCGGGGCGGGGTTACCGTCAAATCCGAATGGCGTCGCGCAGCTTGCCGATGCCATCAAGGATGCCGCGATCGAAAAGCCGGGCCCCGTCGGCCCGACGCCCGGGATTGCTTCGACAATTTCGGGAAAGACCTACAGATTCGACGATAACGAGTTCGGATTGAAGTCGTTTACCCTCGACCTGACCGAGCCGCATCCGCACTTCGACGTCGAGTTCTCCCAGCGGTATCCGGCTGGATCATCCGTGACGTTCACTCAGCCGATCGGGCTCGATGGGATCTATCGCAAGGGGGCGCCGAAGGCCTCGGATCCCAGCATCGGCCACATCACCGAGGCCAGGGGAACATGGCTGAACGGGCAGACGTTCGTGATCGACGTGCCGGTTGTGGGGTCCGGCGAACAGCAGGAAGTCGTTCTGTCGTTCAACGGCAAAAAGCTGAACCTTCACCGCACGGTCGCCGTGGGCGAGGGCCAGGACATATCGGTTGACGGCGAGCAGGGTGATTGACCTGTGATGACGGGCTGACCGACATTAAGGTGCAGGGTGCCGTACACTGCTGGCCCAAGCCCTCCCGCTTGCGGGCGGCGGGTCGGAAACGTAATTTGCGGCCATGTCCCACGATCATGATCACGACAACGAGCTCGATCCGTTTGCCGCGCGCGTGCGTGCGCTGGAAACCATCCTCACCCGCAAGGGGCTGATCGATCCGGCGGCGATCGACGTCATCGTCGACACCTATGAGACCAAGATCGGTCCGCGTAACGGCGCCAGGGTGGTGGCGAAGGCGTGGAACGATCCTGCCTATGCCGACTGGCTGAAGCGCGACGCGACGGCGGCGATCGAATCGCTCTCCTATACCGGCCGTCAGGGCGAGCATATGCAGGCGGTGTTCAACACCGAGGGCACCCACAACCTCGTCGTCTGCACGCTCTGCTCCTGCTATCCATGGTCGGTGCTGGGCCTGCCGCCGGTCTGGTACAAGGCGCCGCCTTACCGTTCGCGCGCGGTGATCGACCCGCGCGGCGTGCTCGATGAATTCGGCCTGACGCTGCCGGCCGAGACGAAGATACGGGTCTGGGATTCGACGGCTGAGCTGCGCTATCTCGTCGTGCCGCTGCGGCCTCGCGGCACCGATGGCTGGAGCGAAGAGCAACTGGCCGACCTGGTGAGCCGCGATGCGATGATCGGTACCGCTCAAGCGAGGCAGCCGGCATGAACGGGCCGCAGGATCTTGGCGGGCAGATGGGTTTCGGCCCGGTCGCGCCGGAAAAGGACGAGCCCTATTTCCATGCCGAGTGGGAGAAGCGGGCGCTGGGCGTGACGCTGTGCGCCGGCGCCATGGGCGCGTGGAATATCGACGAGAGCCGGCACGCGCGGGAATCGCTGCATCCGGCCGATTACTATGGTTCCAGCTACTATCAGATATGGATCAAGGCGCTGGAGACCTTGCTCAAGCGGCACGGTTTCGTCAGCGAACGCGACCTCGCCGCGGGCGAGGCGGTCGATGCGGCGGCGACACCGAAAAGAGTGCTGAAGGCCGAGAATGTGCCGGCTGTCCTGGCCAAGGGCGGTCCTTGCGACCGGCCGGTCGCGACCGCGCCGCGCTTCAAGGCTGGGGACCATGTGCGGACCCGGAATTTCAACCCGACCGGCCACACCAGGCTGCCGCGCTATGCGCGCGGCAAGGAAGGCACTATCGAAGCCGTTCATGACGGCTTCGTCTTTCCCGACAGCAACGCGCATGGGCAGGGCGAGAACCCGCAATGGGTCTATACGGTGGTTTTCGACGGAGCGGAGATCTGGGGCGATGGCACCGATCCGACGCTGACCGTCTCGATCGACGCCTGGGAGAGCTATCTTGAGCCGGCCTGAGCCGAACGGGGTTGCCGCCGATCTGCCCGCCGGCCTCGATGCGCCTGTTTTCGCCGAGCCATGGCAGGCCGAGGCCTTTGCCATGACCGTGGCGCTGCACGACAAGGGCCTGTTTTCGTGGAGCGAGTGGGCGCAGGCGCTGTCCACCGAGGTCGGGAAGCCCGATGCCGCGGCGGACGGCCATGATTATTACGAGCATTGGCTGGCGGCGCTGGAACGGCTGCTGGCGTCGAAAGGGCTGGCGGCCAAGCCGGATGTCGACGCGATGGCCGAGGCCTGGGAGCGGGCCGCGCACGCCACGCCGCACGGCAAGCCAATCCTGCTCGAAAACGATCCGGAGTTCGAATCCGCCCCGTGAGGCGGATTTTCGGATCGTCCAAATCCCCCATGCCTGCCAGGGCGAACGCAACCCTCTTCCCGCGAAAAGCGCCGCCATCCACCAAGAGAGAATGAATGTACCTGTCGGAAATTCTCTCGATCGGCGCGGCACTGTGCATAGCCACAAGCGGCATGCTGGCGGGTGAACTGATCGGCCGTATCGATGCCTTGACCCTGACCCGGCTGCAAACGGTTGCGGTGACGATTGCCACCGCAATAGCGGCAACGTCGGTGGGCGGCTGGGCCGGGCTCGCCCCCTGGCAGGTGGGCTATCTCGCGGCGTCGGGCGTGTTCGGCATATTCATCGCGTCCTCCGCCTATATCTCGTCGATATTCGCGCTCGGGCCGCGCCTGGCGCTGCTGGTCTTCTCGTTGACCTCGCCTTTTGCCCTCGTCATGGGCTATGTGTTCCTCGGCGAAACGGTCGGCCCGGTGAAACTGGCCGGCGTCGCGCTGGTCATCGCCGGCATCGTGCTTGCCATCCTGTTCGGGCGTGCCGCAAGGGTTCAGCCGGAAGGCATCTTTCCGACACCGCCGATCCAGGCTCCGGTACTGCCGCCAAAGCAGATGACACTGCCTGTCGGTCTCGCGCTTGGACTGGTCGCAGCCCTCGGCCAGGCCGCGGGTGCGCTCGTGGCGCGTCCGGTCATGGCCTCGGGCGTGAATCCGTTCACCGCGATGGCGATCCGGACCGGCGTTTCCGGCGCGCTGTTCATGTTGCTGCTGCTCGCTCCCCTGCCTGCCGCCGCCAGGCGTCCCTGGCCATCGGGGCGCACGATCGGCATCGGCGTCTGCGGGGCGCTGATCGGCACGGGCATGGGCATGTCGCTGATCATGGCGGCGCTGGCCGGCGGCGAGGTCGGGATCGTCTCGACCTTGTCGTCCCTGTCGCCGGTTCTTGTCCTGCCGATGGTTTGGCTACGCACCGGCCACAGGCCAGCGGCTCCCGCCTGGGCGGGAGCCGTGCTTGCCTTTGCCGGCACGTCGCTCATCGCGCTCGGCTGAGCGCCGGGATGATCACACGATCGCGAAGCGGATGACGAACAGGATCGCCACGATCCATGTCGCCGGGTGCACGTCGCGAACGCGCCCGGTCAAAGTCTTCAGCACGGCATAGCTGATGAAGCCGAAGGCAAGACCGTTGGCGATGGAGTAGGTCAGCGGCATCATCATGGCCGTCAGCGCTGCCGGCGCCGCCTCGGTGATGTCTTCCCATTCGACCTCGACCAGTTCGCGCATCATCAGACCCGCCACATAGAGCAGTGCGGGAGCGGTCGCGTAGACGGGAACCGCGCCGGCCAGTGGCGAGAAGAACAGCGCCGCCAGAAACAGGATGGCGATGACCAGTGCCGTCAGCCCGGTACGGCCGCCGGCCTGAACGCCCGAGGCGCTTTCGACATAGGCGGTGGTACTGGATGTGCCGAGCAGCGAGCCGGCGATGATCGCCGTGCTGTCGGCAAGCAAGGCGCGGCCCAGCCGGTTCGGCTTGCCTTCCTCGATCAGCTTGGCGCGCTTGGCGACGCCGATCAGCGTGCCGGTCGCGTCGAACACCTCGACCAGGACGAAGACGAGGATGACGTGGAGCAAGCCGCTATGCAGGGCGCCGAGGATATCGAGCTGCAGGAAGGTCGGCGCGATCGAAGGCGGCATCGACACGACACCGTTGAAGTGGCTTACGCCAAGGATCATCGACACGACGGTAACGACCAGGATGCCGATGAGGATGGCGCCACGCACCTTCAAGGCGTCCAGCGCCGCGATGATGAAGAAGCCCAGAATGGCGAGCAGCGGCCCGGTTTCCGTGACCTTGCCAAGTTCCACCAGGGTGGCCTGGCTGGCAACGACGATCCCCGAACTCTTGAGCGCGATGATGCCCAGGAACAGGCCGATGCCGGCGGCGACGGCGCTGCGCATGGATTGAGGAATGCCGGCGATCAGCCAGCTGCGTATGCCGGTAACGGTCAGCAGCAGGAAGATCAGGCCTGATATGAAGACCGCGCCCAGCGCCTGCTGCCAGGTGAAGCCCATGGCTCCGACGACGGTGAAAGCGAAGAAGGCGTTGAGACCCATGCCCGGCGCCATGCCGATGGGCCAGCGCGCCACCAGCGCCATGATCAGGGAACCGAGTGCCGCCGCCACGCATGTCGCGACGAAGATCGCGTTGCGATCCATGCCGGTGGTGGACAGGATCTCCGGGTTGACGAAGATGATGTAGGACATCGTGAGGAAGGTGGTGACGCCGGCGATGATTTCCGTGCGCACCGAAGACCCTTCCTGCTTCGGATTGAAAAACGCTTCGAGCAATTGCTGCTCCTCCTTGCTGCTTCCTCTCTGCGCCGGCTGAAAAATGTTCGCGAACGGTGTCCGTCAACACGGACCATGTTCCAAACCGGATCGCTGGTTCCTCGCGTCACTCCAGACGCCAGCCTATCCGCCTCCTCCGGCAGTTCCCAGGCGCGAAACACTTGTCCTCGCCAGGCGCGCGCAAGTTCCGCCGAAGGCTTTGCCGGCGCAAGAGCCAAGTATCGCCGTCTGGCTCGAAGCTGTTTCACATTTTTATTGAATGTCAGTTCTGGCTTTTTACTAAGCCAGGGGGGCATCCGTCGAAGACGGGCTGCACCTTTCGGGCAACGGCTTCACCCGCCGGCTTGAGGCGCGGCGGCCTGCTGTGCACGTTATCCCGCAACGATAGTGACACGGCCCGGGTCATGCAAGCGGCGACGGATCGCCAATGTTCCCTTTACGTTCCTTTTCTCCGCTGATAATGCTGGCTATGGGCCGCTGCCCTCGTCACATCGAAACACGATGGCAGGGGCAGCGTCGTCCTTGTCTTTCTCTTGCGAATCCGGTCTGTCGCTCAGATGGAATTCTCCCCCCAACAGGACGAGGCGTTGCAGGCTGTCGCCCGCTGGCTCCAGGCCGGCAAGCCGCAGCTGTTCCGGCTGTTCGGCTATGCCGGCACCGGCAAGACGACGCTGGCGCGCTATTTCGCCGAGCATGTCGACGGGCAGGTGCAGTTCGCCGCCTTCACCGGCAAGGCGGCGCAGGTGTTGCGTTCCAAGGGCGCGGTCAATGCGCGCACCATCCATTCGCTGATCTACCGGCCGAAGGGCGAGGAATCGGTTGAGGACGAGGTGACCGGCAAGACCTCGATGTCGCCGACCTTCTCGCTCAACCGGCAGAGCCCGATCTCGCGTGCCAAGCTGGTCGTCATCGACGAATGCTCGATGGTCGACGAGCAGCTCGGCCGCGATCTCATGAGTTTCGGCACGCCGATCCTGGTGCTGGGTGACCCTGGCCAGTTGCCGCCGATCTCGGGCGGCGGCTTCTTCACCGATCACGAACCGGATTTCCTGCTCACCGAAATCCATCGGCAGGCGCGCGACAATCCGATCCTGCGGCTGGCGCTCGACGTGCGCGAGGGGCGCGAGTTCATGCGCGGCGATTACGGCACGGCGCAGGTGATCGGCAAGGAAGACGTCAACCAGGAGCTGGTGCTGAAAGCGGATCAGGTGCTGGTCGGCACGAACCGCACAAGGCGGCGCTACAACCAGCGCCTGCGCGAGCTCAAGGGCTTCAACGCCGACTACCCGCAGGCCGGCGACAAGCTGGTGTGCCTGCGCAACGATCCGGCCAAGGGTCTGCTCAACGGTTCTTTGTGGAAGGTGATGACCTCGTCGCGCGAAACGGTGAAGCCGGGCATCAATCTTCTGGTCTCGCCCGAAGAGGACGATCCGGATCGCGGCGTCGCCAAGATCAAGCTGCTCAAGGCGGCGTTCGAGGATCCGGATGCCGAGATCCCCTGGCAACAGAAGAAGCGCTTCGACGATTTCGACTATGGCTATGCCTTGACCGTGCACAAGGCGCAGGGCTCGCAATGGAACGAGATCGTTCTGTTCGACGAAAGCTGGGCCTTCAAGGAAACGCGCCAGCGCTGGCTCTACACGGCGATCACACGGGCGGCGGAGCGATTGACGATCGTCCGGTAAGGCAAGGCGACCTGAGGGTGGTTGCCATCAAGCTCCGGACTGCCTTGCATCGAGCCATGCCCATGCCTCGGCTTCGTCCTCGATCTTGAAATGCCTGAATTCGATTGGCGAGGAGGCGGGCAGGGCATGTCGTGCGTCCGCTGTCCAGTCGGGCGTGCCGATCGCCGCGCACCGGCCTATATGCTCCAGGGCATGGACCGCGCCCTGCTTGAGGGTCTCGTCGGAAATGGCGGACCAATCTACGCCATCATGGTCGATCATGCGCACGGCCACGTCGATTTTCTGGTGGAGCGCATAGGCGGCCTCCAGCAGGCCGAACAGGTTTTCGGCATCGGCCGCCGAGACGTGCCCGACCACATCGATGGCGAAGAGGTCGTCGCGGCTGGCATCGATGCGGCGGATCGCGGGCACGGATTGCAGGAAATTCACGGCAGGGCCTCCTTTCGCCAAACGGGACACTCCCTCTGGAACACCGGAAACCCCTATCTGTTCCCGCCAAAGACGCTATAGATGCGCGTCATCTGCCTGATGTCACGGACGCCAGCCCATGCCCGCAAAGCTTTCCGTCAACCTCAATGCCATCGCCATGCTGCGCAACCGGCGCGACCTGCCATGGCCTGATGTGATCGGCATCGGCCGCCTGGCGCTGGCCGCCGGCGCGCATGGGTTGACCGTTCATCCGCGTCCCGACGAACGTCATACCCGGCATTCCGACCTGCCTCAGATCAGGGCGCTGATCGATGACGAGTTCCCGCGGGCGGAATTCAACATCGAGGGCTATCCAAGCGAGGATTTCCTGGCGCTCGTGGAAAAGAATCAGCCTGAACAGGTGACGCTGGTGCCCGATGACCCGGCGCAGGCCACTTCCGACCACGGCTGGAACTTCGCCGCCGATGCCGCGTTCCTCACCCCGATCGTACGGCGCCTGAAGAAGGGCGGTTTCAGGGTGTCGCTGTTTTCCGATGCCGATCCGGCCGGCGTAGGGGCCGCGCGCGACACGGGAGCCGACCGGATCGAGCTTTATACCGGCCCTTACGGCAGCTTTCATTCCGATTCCGCAAAGGCCGCCAATGAGTTGGAAAGACTGGGAAAAACGGCCGACGCGGCCATTGCTGCGGGTCTTGAGGTCAATGCCGGGCATGACCTGACGGTGAAGAATCTGCCCGCTCTGGCACGGCGTATTCCGGCATTGGCCGAAGTGTCGATCGGACATGGGTTGACAGCCGACGCATTGGAGTATGGCATGGCCGGCACGGTGGGCCGGTTTCTCAGGGCCTGCGGCTGGTAGGGGGCAGAGCTTCACCTTGCAGGTACGGCAGCCATAGCGTGCAATTGACATCGCGTTGCAGCATGCGTGAAGCACCGCGCGCTCGTCGGGGAGTGGTCTATGGACCTTACCAGTCGCGGTAGCGAGGCCGAAGCCGTCGAGCAATCGAGCCATTCCGGGCCCGAACAGCACAGCACCAAGGTGCTGATGCTCGGCGCGCTCGGTGTTGTCTATGGCGATATCGGCACCAGTCCGATCTACGCTTTCCGCGAGGCGCTTCACGCTTCGCCTGGAGTCGATACACGCGCTCATGTGCTTGGCGTTCTGTCCCTGATCGTCTGGGCGCTGACCATCATCGTGACCATAAAATATGTCGCCTTCGTGCTGCGGGCGGACAACAAGGGCGAAGGCGGTACCTTGTCGCTGATGTCGCTGGCGCGCAGCGCCTATCCCAAAGGCGCGCGATTGATCCTGGCGATCGGCCTTTGTGGCGCGGCTTTGTTTTTCGGTGATTCGATTATCACGCCGGCCATCTCGGTGCTGTCGGCGGTCGAAGGCCTCAGGGTGGTGACCCCGGCACTGGACGCCTACGTCGTGCCGATCACGCTGGTCATACTGGCGGTCCTGTTCTCGGTGCAACGTTTCGGCACGGGAAAGGTGGCGGCCGTCTTCGGGCCGGTGACCGCGCTGTGGTTCCTGGCTATCGGCGCGGCGGGGCTCTATCACCTCATGGACGATCCATCGATCCTGCTGGCCATCAATCCGTATTACGCGGTCGCCTATCTCGTCAGCACGCCCACGGCCGCCTTTGTCACTGTCGGTGCGGTGTTCCTGGCGGTGACCGGGGCCGAGGCGCTCTATGTGGATCTCGGCCATTTCGGACGCAGGCCCATCGTGTTGGCATGGTTTTCCGTGGTTTTCCCTTGCCTGCTGCTCAACTATTTCGGGCAGGGCGCCTTTGTGCTGGCCAATGGCGGGAGGCCGACCAATCCGTTCTTCCAGATGCTGCCCGAATGGGCACTGATGCCGATGGTGGGACTGGCGACCGCCGCGACGGTCATCGCCAGCCAGGCAGTCATATCAGGCGCCTTTTCGCTGACCCGACAGGCGGTGCAACTCAACCTCCTGCCGCGCATCGAGGTGCAGCATACGTCCGAGATGCAACTCGGCCAGATCTACATGCCCCGTGTCAATCTGCTCATCGCCCTGGGGGTGATGCTGCTGGTTGTCGGTTTCGGCAGCTCGAGTTCGCTGGCTTCCGCCTATGGCATCTCGGTGACCGGCGAAATGCTCATGACGACGATCCTGCTGCTTGTCGTCATGCGCAAGCTGTGGAAATGGACACTGGCGGTCGCCCTGCCGCTGACCTTGCTGTTCGGCATCATCGACAGCGGCTTCTTCCTGGCAAACATCGTGAAGATTTTCGAAGGCGGCTGGGTATCGATCACGGTCGCCTGCCTGATGGGGCTGACCATGTGGACCTGGATACGCGGCACCCGCTATCTGTTCGACAAGACACGCCGCAACGAGATTCCGCTCGATTTCCTCGCCGCCAATCTGTTGAAGAAGAAGCCTCACCTGGTGTCCGGCACCGCCGTGTTCCTGACCAGCGACCCGCTCAGCGCGCCGACCGCGCTGATGCACAGCCTCAAGCACTACAAGGTGCTGCATGAGCAGAACGTCATCCTTTCGGTGGTCACCGCGCCGCAGCCGGTGGTGCCCGACAGCGACCGGGTCAAGATGGAGACGGTCAACGAGCTGTTCATGCGGGTGACGCTGACCTTCGGCTACATGGAACAGCCCAACATCCCGCGCGCCCTGGCGATCTGCCGCAAGCAGGGCTGGAAGTTCGACATCATGACGACGTCGTTCTTCCTGTCGCGCCGCTCGCTGAAGGCCTCGCCCAATTCGGGAATGCCGGTGTGGCAGGACAGGCTGTTCATCGGCCTGGCGCGCACCGCGGCCGACGCCACGGAATATTTCCAGATTCCGACCGGACGCGTCGTGGAAATCGGCACGCAAGTAGCTATCTAATGCAATCAGGCGGGCATTGTGGGCCCGCGCCGTGCGCTGCGGCGGCGAATTCAGTCCGGGACCATCGGATTGCAGGCCATTTCCCAAGGAGCTTAGCCTTGCTAGCATGGGTGCCATAACGCGACGGCACTTGATATTGCATTGCAGCAAGCGTAGAGCACCGCGCGCTTATCGGAGTGTCGTCCATGGCCCTTGCCAATGCTGGTAGTGAGGCAGAACCCGTCGAACAGTCGAGCCATCCGGAAATCGAACAGCATAGCACCAAGGTGCTGATGCTGGGCGCGCTGGGCGTGGTCTATGGCGATATCGGCACCAGCCCGATCTATGCCTTTCGCGAGGCCCTGGTGGCGTCGTCGCACGGCCACGTTGCCGAGCGCGGCGATATACTGGGCGTGTTGTCGCTGATCATCTGGTCACTGACGATCATCGTCACCATAAAATACATCATGTTCGTGCTGCGCGCCGACAACCGGGGCGAGGGCGGCGTGCTGTCGCTGATGGCTTTGGCGCGGGGCAGCTTCCCCAAGCGCTCGGCGGTGATCCTGGGCGTCGGCATTGTCGGGGCATCGCTGTTTTTCGGCGACGCCGTCATCACGCCGGCGATCTCGGTGCTTTCGGCGGTCGAGGGCATGAATGTCGTCACCCCCGCCTTCCAGCCCTATGTCGTGCCGCTGACCCTGGTCATTCTCGCCATCGTGTTCGCCGTGCAACGTTTCGGCACGGGTGGCGTCGGGCTGGTCTTCGGCCCGGTGACGGCGGTATGGTTCCTGGCGATCGGTCTTTCCGGCCTCAACCACATCATTGCCGATCCTGAAATCCTGTGGGCGATCAGCCCGCACTACATTGTCGCCTTCCTGATCCATTCGCCCGACGTCGCCTTCGTGACGATCGGCGCCATCTTCCTGGCCGTCACCGGCGCCGAAGCGCTTTATGCCGATCTCGGCCATTTCGGCCGCAAGCCGATCGTACTGGCGTGGCTGGCGATCGTGTTTCCCTGTCTGCTGCTCAACTATGCCGGGCAGGGCGCTTTCGTGCTGGCCAATGGTGGAACGGTCGGCCATCCGTTCTTCGAGATGAACGAAGGCTGGGCGCTGATCCCGATGGTCGTGCTGGCGACCGCGGCGACGGTCATCGCCAGCCAGGCGGTGATTTCGGGCGCCTTTTCGCTGACCCGTCAGGCCGTGCAGCTCAACATGCTGCCACGCCTGGAAATCCTGCATACGTCGGAAAAGCAGTCCGGCCAGATCTACATGCCGCGCGTCAACCTGCTGCTGGCGCTGGCCGTGATGCTGCTGGTCGTCGGCTTCGGCGAATCCAGCAAGCTGGCTTCCGCCTACGGTATCTCGGTAACCGGCAACATGCTGGTGACGACGGTGCTGCTTTTCGTCGTCATGACCCGTATCTGGAAATGGAAACTGTCGGTGGCGATCCCGCTGACCGCGCTGTTTGCCTTCATCGATATCGGCTTCTTCGCCTCCAACATCGTCAAGGTGTTCGAAGGCGGCTGGGCGTCGCTGCTGGTGGCCTTCACCATCGTGCTGGGCATGTGGACCTGGGTGCGCGGCAGCCGCTATCTGTTCGACAAGACGCGCCGCAACGAGATCCCGCTCGATTTCCTCGCCGCCAATCTGTTGAAGAAGAAGCCGCAGCTGGTATCCGGCACCGCAGTCTTCCTGACCAGCGATCCGCTTAGCGCGCCGACGGCGCTGATGCACAGCCTCAAGCACTACAAGGTGCTCCATGAGCAGAACGTCATCCTTTCGGTGGTCACCGCGCCGCAGCCGGTGGTGCCCGACAGCGACCGAGTCAAGATGGAGACGGTCAACGAGCTTTTCATGCGGGTGACGCTGACCTTCGGCTACATGGAACAGCCCAACATCCCGCGCGCCCTGGCGATCTGCCGCAAGCAGGGCTGGAAGTTCGACATCATGACGACGTCGTTCTTCCTGTCGCGGCGCTCGCTCAAGGCCTCGCCCAATTCGGGAATGCCGGTGTGGCAGGACAGGCTGTTCATCGGCCTGGCGCGCACCGCGGCCGACGCCACGGAATATTTCCAGATGCCGACCGGACGCGTGGTAGAAATCGGGACGCAGGTGGCGATCTGATTGGCCGATCGCCCTGACCTGGTGGTTGGGAGGCGGGTATGAGCGGCGAATTGGTGCTGGTCACCGGCGGATCGGGGTTCCTCGGCGCCCACTGTATTCTCGAACTGCTGAAGGCGGGCTACCGGGTGCGCACGACCGTGCGCTCCGCCAGGCGCGAGGCCGATGTTCTGGCCATGCTCAAGGCGGGTGGCGCCGAACCCGGCGACAGGCTCTCCTTTGCCATCGCCGACCTGATGAGCGATGCGGGCTGGCCGCAGGCCGTCGCCGGCTGCGACTATGTCCTGCATGTGGCATCGCCCTTTCCGCCCGGCGTACCGAAACACGAGGACGATCTGATCATCCCGGCCCGCGAGGGCGCCTTGCGGGTGCTGCGGGCGGCGCGGGACGCCGGCGTCAAACGTGTCGTGCTCACCTCATCCTTCGCCGCGGTCGGCTATGGCAAGATGCCGCCCGACGGGCGGCCGTTCACCGAGGAGAGCTGGACCGATCCGGCGGGCAAGGTCAGCGCCTATGTGAAATCGAAGACGCTGGCTGAGCGCGCGGCCTGGGATTTCATCGCCGCCGAGGGCGGCAGGCTGGAGCTGGCGGTCGTCAATCCGGTCGGCATATTCGGGCCGGTGCTGGGGGCTGACCATTCGACCTCCACCGAATTCGTCCAGCGCATGATGAATGGTGCGATGCCGGGCCTGCCGCGCCTGTCGTTCGGCGTGGTCGACGCCCGCGACGTGGCGGAGCTGCATGTGCGCGCCATGACCAATCCCGCGGCGAAAGGCGAGCGCTTCCTGGCGGTCTCGGGCGATTTCATGACCGTGCGGGAGATCGCGCAGACGGTGAAGACACGGCTCGGCGATGCAGCAGCGCGCGTCTCGACCCGGGTACTCCCCGACTGGTTGGTGCGGGTGGTGGGGCTGTTCAACCCGGAGGTGGCGCAACTCGTGACCGAGCTCGGCAAGGTCAAGAACGCCACCAATGCCAAGGCCGTGCGCGTGCTGGGCTGGGCGCCGCGCTCACGCGAGGACGCGCTCGCCGCTACCGGCGAGAGCCTGGTTCGGCTCGGCCTCGTCAAGCCATCAAAGTAACGCGGCGGGAGAAAGCCTCCCGCCGCGCCGGTTTCAACCGGCCAGTGCGGCCTTGTTGGCTTCCAGAAACTGTTTGAGCGTTGTGGGTTTGCGGCCGGAAAGCTTTTCGACGGCGTCCGTTACCATGCCAAGGCCCCCGGCGCGGGCGGCCGTGTCGAAAGACACCAGCACACGGGCGATCGGCTCGGGCAGCCCGGCCGCCTTGATGCCCTCGGTCAGCGCTTCGTCGGACAGCTGGATGACCTCGATGGGCTTGCCGGTAACCTCAGTGATCAATGCCGCGACCTCGGTCGTGGTGTAGGCCTGCGGCCCGGTCAGCGTGTAGGTCGTGCTTTCGCTGGCGCCGGAGACCAACCCGCCGGCGATTGCCGCCGCCATGTCGTCGCGGGCGCAATAGGAGATGCGGCCTTCGCCCGCCGAGCTGTACCAGTGACCGGACGCCAGGATCTGGGGCGCCGACATGAACAGGTTTTCGTCATACCAGCCGTTGCGGAAGATCGTATAGGGCACGCCGCTGGCCTTGATCGCCTGCTCGGTGTCGTAATGGTCGGGCGCAAACAGCACGGCCGCGCCGGGCTCGGGATTGGGCAGCGACGTGTAGAGCAGATGCGCGACGCCAGCCTTGCTGGCGGCAGTGACGGCGGCGACCTGCTGCTCGCGCCGCTTTCCCTGGATCGCCAGTTCGTCGGTCGAGATGATCAGCAGGCGGTCCGCGCCCTTGAACGCCTTGGCCATCGAGGCGGCGTCATCGAAATCCGCCTGCCGGACGGTCACGCCCCGTGCCGCCAGATCGCCGAGATTCGCCGGAGTGCGTGTCGTGGCGATGATCCTTTCGGCCGGAACCTTGAACGTGTCGAGCAAGTGGTTGACGACGGCGCGGCCGAGTTTGCCGGAGGCGCCGGTGACGAGAAGCGTTTGGGTCATGGGATGTCCTGGTTGTGCGCTGGTGGATTGGCTCTATGCGCTCTCAAAAAGAGACCAGCACTAAAATAGGAATTGACCCTGTGCCGTAAAGGAGGCAGTTTTTCGGGAGGTAGGCACATGCAGGGAACCAGCATGGACAGCAAGATCGTCAATCTGAAATCGAAGATCGAGATCTACAAAGCCATGACGCCGGGTGCCAATTTCGGCGACTGCCCGGTTCGCGACGTCATGCAGGGAATCAATGGCAAATGGAGCCCGTTGCTGGTGATCGCGCTTGCCGAAAAGCCGTACCGCTTCGGCGAGTTGCGGCGTCTGGTTCCCGATATCTCGCAGCGCATGCTGACCCAGACGCTGCATGAACTGCAACGCGATGGCTATGTGCATCGCGAGGTGTTTCCCACCAAGCCGCCAAGCGTCGAATACAGCCTGACCGACCTCGGGCGATCGATGTTCGTGCCCCTCTATCAACTCGTCCAATGGGCCGAACTCCACCATGGCATGGTGCGCGAAGCGCGGGCCGTCTTTGACGCCCAGGCCTGAGGGAGCGCCGTCGCGTCAAAGCGCCGGCTTGATTTGACGTTACCCATGAAGGATTGTCCCGGCCGGTTCGGCTTCGGGGGGCAGGAGCATTTCCTACACTATCGCAATTGCAGGCGCTGGTCCGGCGGGGCTCGCCATGGCGCTCTATCTCAAGCGTGCCGGGCACGACGTCACCATTTTCGAGCGCTTCGAGGAGCCGAAGCCGGTCGGTTCGGGGCTGATCCTGCAACCGACGGGACTGACGGTTCTGGCCGATCTCGGCCTGCTCGACGACATCACGGCGCTGGGCGCCCGCATCGACCGTCTGCATGGCGCCGACGCTTCGACCGGCCGCACGGTGCTCGATGTCCGCTATGATGCACGGCGCGGCAACCGTTTCGGCCTGGCCGTCCACCGGGCGGCCCTATTCGGCGTGCTGTTTCGTGCCACCCGGCGCGAAGGCATCGCCATCGAGACCGGCGTCGAGATCGAGACGCTGGAGGCCGGCGAGCGGGCAACGCTGATCTGCGCCAATGGACGGCGGGCCGGCCCGTTCGATCTGGTCGTCGATGCCAGCGGTTCACGTTCGAAGCTGCGGCAGGCTACCGGCGAGGCGGGTCTGCCGAGGCCGCTCGTCTATGGCGCGTTCTGGGCCTCGCTCGGCTGGCGCGGCGAGGGCTTTGATGAGCATGCGCTGCTGCAGCGCTACGACAGAGCGAGTGTCATGATCGGCGTGCTGCCGATCGGCCGGCCGGAGCCGGGCGCCGACAGGATGGCGGCCTTCTTCTGGAGCTTGAAGCCAGCCGATGCCGAGGCAGTGCGTGGCCAGGGCCTCGACGCGTGGAAGGCGAGGGTGGTGCGGCTGTGGCCTCGGGCCGAGGCTTTTGTCAGCCAGATCGACAGTTTCGACCAGCTCTCGCTGGCGCGCTACGGCCACCATACGATGAGGCTGCCTGTCGGGCGTAAGCTGGCGATCATCGGCGATGCCGCGCATTCGACCAGCCCCCAACTCGGCCAGGGGGCCAACATGGCGCTGCTCGACGCGGCGGCGCTCGGCTACGCGCTGGCGCGGACCAAAGACGTCGAGGCAGCGCTCACGGTCTATGCGAGGGCGCGGCGCCGGCATGTGCGGGTCTTCCAGGCGCTGTCGCTGGCATTCACGCCTTTCTATCAATCGGATTCCGTGGCGCTGCCGTTTATCCGCGACCGGCTGGTGGCGACGATCGCGAAAATTCCGCCGGCGCCGCAATTCCTGGCTTCGCTGGTCGCCGGTACGGCGATCGATCCGTTCGGGGCGGTAGGGCTCAAGGAAGC
Organism: Mesorhizobium sp.; assembly: GCF_017306585.1. Lineage (GTDB taxonomy): Bacteria > Pseudomonadota > Alphaproteobacteria > Rhizobiales > Rhizobiaceae > Mesorhizobium. The sequence continues at coordinate 15,854 of NZ_JAFKIC010000192.1, forward strand.
GCGATGGGATTTCCGACAAAATCCCGGCCATGATACGAGCCAGTAGGGCACCTTGGATCGATCGGCGCTCAGGCCGATCGCGCCAAGGTGGATGGTCTGGGATCGCTTCGGCCGATGAGGCTCGAGAGATACGAGCCCTTGGCGCGCAGGAAAGTGTCGAGGCGAAGCGGATAGTCTGGCGCAACGGCGTTGCTGATCGACCGACGTTCGCTCAGTGCTTTCCGCCAGGCCTGGACCCGCGGTTTGGCTTCCAGAATGCCGAAGTCGCCGATGCGGTCGAAGGCGTCGAGATAGCGGAATATCGGTCCGTGCACCGCATCGACGAGCGAGAAGCGGGGGCCGGCGAACCATGGGCCGTCGCTGGCGGCGAGTTCGGTTTCCAGGCGACCAAACATGGCCGATAGCGCAGCGGATTCGATAAGGAAGCCGGCCTCGGTCGACGCCGAATAGAAGCGGCCGATGGCGTTGAGGATGGCCGAGCCGAACTCGATCCAGGCGCGATGCCGGGCGCGGGCGTAAGGGTCGGCGGGATGGAGGGGATTGGCCTCGGTCTCCTCGAGAAACTCGAGGATGACGGCGGATTCGAAGATCGAGACTTCCTCGCCCTCCCGCCGTCCGCGCAGCAGCGGCACCTTGCCCAGCGGCGAGATGGCCTTGAACCAGTCGGGCTTGGCGGCGAGGTCGATGTCGACGCGCTCGAACGGCACGTCTTTCTCGCTCAGCGAAATCGCCGCGCGCTGGACATAGGGGCAGAGCGGATGGCTGACGAGAACGAGCTTGCCAGTTATTTCATTCTTCTCGGACATCTCACTCTCCCCAGACATAGTTCAACACGCCGTCGTCGACACGCGTCGACAGGAACATCAGGCGCGAGCCCTTTGGCGCCGGGCCGTCGAGGCGATCGCCCGATGCCATGTCGAAGGAGGCGCCATGCCATTGGCAGACCAGCCTGCCGTCCTCGCAGTCCAGCGGTCCGCCGAAATGCAGGCAGACATTGGCCGCGGCGCGGATGCGCTCGCCGCTGCGCCAGACATGAACCTCGCGGCCGAAGAAGGGAGCGATCAGGCTGCCCGTTCGCGGAATGTCGATGAGTTTGCAGATTTCGTGCTTCACGGATTTGCCTTTCGGTTTGATGCAGCTGCATCTATGTAGATGCATGTGCATTTATCGTCAAGCTTGATGCATCTGCATCTATCTTCTATGGATAGGCCATGACCGAAAGAGCCATGCCTTCGCCGGAAGCCATAAAAGCCTGGGCGCGCCTGATGCGGGTTTCGCGCCAGCTGGTGGAAAGCGCCGAAGATGCGCTGAAGCAAGGCGGCCTGCCGCCGCTTGCCTGGTATGATGTGTTGCACGAACTGGCCGAAGCGGGCGAGGGCGGTCTGCGGCCGTTTCAATTGATCGAGCGCACCCTGTTCGCGCAGTACAACATCTCGCGGCTCCTGGCGCGGCTGGAGGCCGACGGGTTGGTCGAGAAACTGCCGGTGGCCGACGACGGCCGGGGGCAGACCATCCGCATCTCGGCCAAGGGCCGTGAGACGCGCCGCCGGATGTGGGCGGTCTATGGCCGGTCGATCGCTGAACTGGTCGGCGCCAGGCTTTCGCCCGACGAACTGAACGCGCTGTCGGCGCTGCTCGGGAGGCTACGCCATCCGCCTGCCGAGGATTGATACCGAAACGCCGGATCACTTGGCGAGATCGGGCCGGCAAACGGAAATAAGGCTTGCAAGCCTCTCCACGATGCGGCATAGAGCTGCGAACCGTAACGTACGGTACGGCTTGCCACAATTGGCGGCTCGCCGTGCTGCCAGGGAACAATCGTGTTGCAGGCAAACGCCGACATCGACAACAGCCAGGCGCTGACGGAGCGGCAGCAGGCCGTTCTGGACGCTGTCCTGCGGCTGCTGGTCGAGGAGGGCGATAACCTCACCATGACCGCCGTGGCGCGGCGGGCAAGCTGTTCGAAGGAAACGCTCTACAAATGGTTCGGCGACCGTGACGGGCTGTTGACGGCGACGGTGCAGTGGCAGGCGTCGAAGGTGCGCGTGGCCGCGGTCGACGGCAGGGGACTCGATCTCGCCTCGCTGACGGCAAGCCTGGAGCGCTTTGCATCCGACTGGCTGAAGGTGATCTCCAGCGACACGTCGATCGCGCTCAACAGGGTGGCGGTCAGCCATGCCGGTTCAGGCAAGGACAATCTTGGCGCTGTCGTGCTGGAAAACGGCCGCTTTGCGCTCGCAAAACGGTTGAAGCCGGTGCTCGAGGCCGGCAAGAAGGCGGGCCTTCTAGATTTCGCGGATGCCGAAACGGCATTCCGCAGCTTTTTCGGGCTGGTTGGCCGGGACGTGCAGATCCGTCTCCTGCTCGGCGATCGGCTGGAATTGACTGAGGCGGCGATCGGCGGCGATGCCGCGCGGGCGACGCAGCAGTTTCTCGCTCTTTTCGGAGCAAAAACCGGCCCTCAGGGCCACTGATCTAAAACGGGAAGGAAGTAAAATGCGCGTCTATTACGATCGTGATGCCGATCTCAACCTGATCAAGGGCAAGAAGGTCGCCATCATCGGCTATGGCAGCCAGGGCCGGGCGCATGCGCTCAACCTCAAGGATTCCGGCGCCAAGGAGATCGCCATCGGTCTCAAGGCGGGTTCGGCGACCGCCAAGAAGGTCGAGGCCGACGGTCTCAAGGTGATGAGCGTGGCGGATGCCGCCAAATGGGCCGACCTGATGATGATGGCGACGCCCGACGAACTGCAGGCCGACATCTACAAGAACGAGATCGCGCCGAACATCCGCGACGGCGCCGCGATCGCCTTCGCGCACGGCCTCAACGTGCATTTCGGCCTGATCGAGCCGAAGTCGACCGTCGACGTCGTCATGATCGCGCCGAAGGGCCCGGGCCACACGGTGCGCGGCGAATACCAGAAGGGCGGCGGCGTGCCGTGCCTGGTCGCCGTCAACCAGGACGCCTCGGGCAACGCGCTCGATCTGGCGCTCTCCTACGCCTGCGGCGTCGGCGGCGGCCGTTCGGGCATCATCGAGACCAATTTCCGCGAGGAATGCGAAACCGACCTGTTCGGCGAGCAGGTCGTGCTGTGCGGCGGTCTGGTCGAGCTGATCCGCGCCGGCTTCGAGACGCTGGTGGAAGCCGGCTACGCGCCGGAAATGGCCTATTTCGAGTGCCTGCACGAAGTGAAGCTGATCGTCGACCTGATCTATGAAGGCGGCATCGCCAACATGAACTACTCGATCTCGAACACCACCGAATGGGGCGAGTATGTCTCGGGTCCGCGCATCATCACCGCCGAGACCAAGGCCGAGATGAAGCGCGTGCTGAAGGACATCCAGACCGGCAAGTTCACCTCGGAATGGATGCAGGAATACCGTGCCGGCCTGTCGCGCTTCAAGGGCATCCGCCGCATGAACGACAGCCACCAGATCGAGGAAGTCGGCGCCAAGCTGCGCGCCATGATGCCGTGGATCTCCAAGAACAAGCTGGTCGACAAGACCAAGAACTAAGCTGCGAGCTTGTCCGATTGCAATAAGGGGGCGGCTTTGGCCGCCCCTTCTTTTGTGTTGTCAGGCGCTTAGCCCGGCGGGCTCGCTAACGTCGTCCGGCACTATCGCCGGACGCGCTGGGAGCCGCATTTCAAAATGAAAAAGGCGCCGCAATCGCAGCGCCGTTTTTCCCTGTCTTTATCGGCTATAGGGCGACCAGCACTGCTGACGCGGCCCATTATAGGGCTGGAACGTGTTGTCATAGGCCCGATAGGACCGGTAGCGATTGTAGCACCACTGCACGTGGGCGCTGGAAAGGCGGCCGGCACGATAGTAGCGGCGCGGCGCCGGCTGATAGTAGTCGTAGTTGTTATAGTTGTTGTACATGCTACCGAGACCGAGGCCCAGGCCAAGGCCAAGCACCGCGGCGGCGCCATCGTCATAGTAGCCACCGCCGCCACGATAGTGACGGTGACGCCAGCGCCAATTGTCGCCACGGTTCCAGTTGCCGCGGTTCCAGTTGCCGCGATCCCAATTGCCGCGGTTCCAGTGGCCCGACCGGCGGAATCTCCAATCGTTGCCGTTGAACTGCCGTTGGTTATTGCCGCCCGCCCAGCTGTCGCGGACCGGAGTGGCCGTAGGCGAAGTCGAACTCGCCGGAACCGCCAGGTTCGGCTGGAGGATCGGACCGGCATAGGACGGAGCCGTGATGCTGGAAACAATGCCGAGCGCTATCAGCCCGGACTTGATGGTGGTTGAAAAGAACGAATTCATTTTAATCTCCAAGAGAAACGGCCCCACGCCTACCCTGGGAATGGGCCTACTGTGGATCTTTGCGTCTGAACGGCGGATGAACGGAAAGGTTCCGTCAACCATGGCGCGAAAGCCGTCAGGACCAAACGATCCCTGCTTGTGGCCCCGCGACCTTGTTTTCTCCATCGCTTGCAGGCAAAGGTCAGGGCATGTCGCTGCGCCTTGCCACCTTCAACGTCGAGAACCTGATGAACAGGTTCGATTTTTCCGGCTACCGCAACCAGCTCAACGAGGATCGGACGCTGGCGCTGTTCGATATCCAGAGCGAAGCGGAATACAGGATGCTGGAGCAGGCGCGGGCGATTGCCCAGTCCGACGATACGCGTCAGCTGACGGCACTCGCCATCGCGGCCACGCGCGCGGACATCATCTGCATGCAGGAGGTCGACAACATCGAGGCGCTGAAGGCCTTCGAATATGGCTATCTGTTCAAGATGGTGGGGCAGGGTTACCGCCAGAAATACACCACGTCGGGCAATGATTCACGCGGCATCGATGTCGCCGTGATGATGCGCAACGAAACCGCGCAGGGCCAGCCGATCGAATTCGTGCGCATGACCAGCCACGCCTATGTCACCTACGAGCAGTTCGGTCTGCACACGCCGGAGCTTGAAGCTCTCGGCAACCAGGCCAATGAGCGCATCTTCCGGCGCGACTGCCTGGAGGTCGACATCAAGGTCGGCGAGTTGCCGCTGACGCTCTATCTCGTGCATTTCAAGTCGATGGGCCCGCCGCGCGGCGGGCTAGACGGACGCGAGGCGACGATGCCGGTGCGCATCGCGGAGGCACAGGCCGTGCGGCGCATTATCGAGGACCGCTTCGGTGGGGAGCATGCCGCCGACAAGCGGTGGGCGATCTGCGGCGACATGAACGACTACCGCCAGCGTGTGAAGATCGCCGGCGATGATGTCGACGGTTACCGCTTCGAGGTGGTCGACGAGAACCTGTCCTGCATCAACGTGCTGACGGCGGGCGGGTTTTGCGAAAACATCGTCGAGCGGCGGCCGGAAATGAACCGCTGGACCTTCTATCACACGAGAGGCCCACAGGAGCGGCACCTTTGCCAGCTCGACTATATCCTGCTGTCGAAGGGGCTGGCGGCAAGGAATGCCGCCGCCGTTCCCGACATCATCCGCAACGGCCAGCCCTGGCGCACGATCTTTCCGGCGGGGCAGGAGGTCGAGCGGTTTCCCCGCGCCGGATGGGACCGGCCGAAAGCCTCGGATCATTGCCCGGTGGCGATCACGCTGGACATGGCCTGACAGGCATGAGTTTCGACCTGCCGCGCAACGTCATCCTGCCGGTCGATGCGATCGACGTGCGGCTCGATCCCGGCCCGCATCCGTTCGCGCTGGATAATGCAGACGCCATCAAGGCGAACTGGGAGCAGGAAATAGCGGCCAAACCGGCGCTTTTCGACGGCACGGTCGTGCTCCTGTCGCAACTTGCCTGGCGCGACGGGCGCCTTGTCGGTCGCTGCCATGCGGTCAACTACTCCACCTTCATGCTGTGGCGAAAGCGGCGCGAGAATTCGGGCGCCGAGCATGCGTACGCCCACGCCATGCTGGTGGCCGGCGACAATGCGCTTGTGGCGATCCGCATGGGGAGCCACACGGTGGGCGCCGGCGCCGTCTACTTCGCCGCCGGTTCGTTCGAGCCGGTCGACTTCCGCGACGGGCTGGTCGATGTCGATTCCAACATGATCCGCGAAGTGCGCGAGGAGACCGGCCTCGACCTGTCGGATGCCAGACGCGGCCGGCGCTGGCACGCTTTGTCGATCCCAAGCGGCACCGTCATCTTCCGCCGCTACCATGTTGATGAGCCGGCTGATGATGTTGCGTCGCGCATCCGCGCCTTCGTTGCGGCCGAGGCTGATCCGGAAATCGAGGGGCCGGTGATCATCCGCAATGCGACCGACCTGCCGAAGGGATTGGCGCCGCATATGAAGCCGCTGGTCGAGTGGCATTTCGCGGCTGGCTCTTCCTGAGTTCGGCCACACCACCAATGGATGTGCGAACAGCGGAAGCCGGGTAGAGCCCGCCAGATCGAATGGAACGACGATGGAAGCCAAACCGGGGCTGACGCGCGCCACGATCATGCTGTCGGCGGGTATGGCCCTGTCCGGCACGGCAGGCCTTTTTTCCATCGAGTCCGGCCAGCCGACGCTCAACGTCATCTTTTTTCGTTGTGTCTTCGGCGCGATTGCGCTGGTTGGGTGGAGCGCGCTCACGCAGGGATGGAAGAGCCTCTTCATCAGGGACAAGGCGCTGTGGCCACTCGTGCTGATCAGTGGCATCTGCCTCGTCCTGAATTGGGTCGCCCTGTTCCAGGCCTTCAAGCTGACATCGATCGGCTTCGCGACGATCATCTATCACTTGCAACCTTTCTGGATCACGCTGGCAGGGGCTTTCCTGCTCAAGGAGGGGCTGTCGCGGGATAAACTGGGATGGATCTGCGTCGCCTTCCTCGGTCTTGTCCTCATCATCCTGCCGAAGCTCGGTGTTATCAGGGCTGATCACGACTGGCTTGTCGGCGTCGCCCTGGCGCTTGTCGCGTCACTGTTCTACGCCGCCACCACCTTGACCACGCGAGCCGTAAAATCGGTCAGGCCGAGCGTGCTCAGCGCCGTTCATTGCCTGATCGGCGTGATTGTTTTTGCACCGTTCGTCGATCTGGCCGCACTTCAAAGCGGCGGCAATGGCATGTGGGGCTGGCTTGTCGGCCTTGGCGTCATCCACACAGGCGTCGTCTACATCCTGCTCTATTCATCCTACCCCAGGCTGCCGATCACCGTCATCGCGGCCGGATCGTTCCTGAATCCGGTTGCCGCGTTGCTGTCCGATTTCTTCGTCTTCGGCCGTTCCATTACCGCCATGCAAGGCGCGGGGCTTGTCCTGATCCTGCTGGCGGGGCTTGCCGTTAATCTGGGCTGGCCTTTTGTTTTTGCCTTCAGGCGCAGGGCTGCGCCGGCGCAAGAATCCTGACGGCGGATCTTCGCCGGCCCGCTATTCGTGCCGCAAGGCGTCGATCGGGTCGAGCCTGGCGCCGCGCAGCGCCGGGAAGAAGCCGAACACCATGCCGATCAGCGCCGAGAAGCCGACCGCGAGCAGGATGACGGCCGGGCTCGGCGCAAAAGGTATGGTCAGCGTCGCCGAGGCGAGGCCGGCCAGCGAAAGCCCGATCAGGATGCCGATGATGCCGCCGAGCAGCGACAGCACCGTCGCCTCGACCAGGAACTGGATGAGGATGTGCTTTTCATGCGCGCCGATGGCGAGCCGGATGCCGATCTCGCGCGTGCGCTCGGTGACCGAGACCAGCATGATGTTCATGATGCCGATGCCGCCGACCAGCAGGCTGACACCGGCGACCGCGCCCAGCATGCCGGTCATGGTCGTTGTGGCGCTGGCCATGGCGTCGGCGATCTGGGTCATGTCGCGGATGGCGAAATCGCTCTCGCGGTCAGGCGTGACACGGCGCGCATCACGCAGGATATCCTCGACGCGAGGCTGCAGTTCGCTGGTCGGGGTGCGGTCGTCGGCGGCGATGTAGATATTGTCGATGTCGCGGTTGCCGGCGATGCGGCGCTGGTAGGCGTGCAGCGGCATCAGCACGACATTGTCCTGATCCTGGCCGAAACCGGTATAGCCCTTGGGTTCGAGCAGGCCGATGATCTTGCAGGAGGTGCGGTTGACGCGGATGGTTTCGCCCTCGGGGTCGCCGGCGCCGAAGAACTGCTGGCGCACGGTCTCGCCGATCAGGCACACGCCGGTGCCCGAACGGGTCTCGGAATCGCTGAACGGGCGGCCCGACGCCAGCTTCCAGTCGCGCGCGTCGAGATAGGCACTGTCGGTGCCGGTGACGCCGGAGGTCAGGCTCTCGGTGCCGAAGATGACGCGCACCTGCTTCTGCGAGGCCGGCGAGATGGCGCGCGCGCCGCTCAGATGCGCGACCAGTGCGGCAAGATCCTTTTCGGCCAACGGTCGCACCGCCTGGTCGAGCCCGCCCGGACCGCCTGGGCCGGCCGGGCGTCCGGCCCGCACGACGAGCAGATTGCTGCCGAGCTTGGCGATATCGGCCTTGACCTTCTGCGTCGTGCCGGAGCCGATGGTGAGCATGGCAATGACGGCGGCCACGCCGATGACGATGCCGAGCAGCGTCAGGAACGAGCGCAGCACGTTGCGGCGGATGGAGCGCAGCGAAAGGCGGACGGTTTCCCAGATCATGGTCAGGCGACCTCGACGTTCATGGTGTCAGAGGCGACATGGCCGTCGAGGAAGCGGATGGTGCGCTCGGCATATTCGGCGACGTCGGCCTCGTGCGTGACCATGGTTATGGTCAGGCCAAGCTCCCTGTTCAGGCGCGTCAGCAGTTCCATGATTTCGTGCGTGCGGGCGGTGTCGAGATTGCCGGTCGGCTCGTCGGCGACCAGCAAGGTCGGCTTGGTGACGATGGCGCGCGCGATCGCCACGCGTTGCTGCTGGCCGCCGGAGAGTTCGGCCGGTGTGTGGTGCTCGCGGCCGACAAGGCCGACCTCGGCCAGCGCCTGCATGGCAAGGTCGCGGCGCTCGCGGGCGGCGACGCCGCGATAGATCAGCGGCAGTTCGACATTTTCCGCCGCAGTGGTGCGCGCCAGGAGATTGTAACCCTGGAAGACGAAGCCGACATAGAGATTGCGCAGCATGGCGCGGCGGTTGCGGTCGAGCCGCCCGGCATCGACGCCCATGAACGAGTAGGTGCCGGCCGTGGGCGTGTCGAGGCAGCCGATGATGTTCATCGCCGTCGACTTGCCGGAACCGGACGGTCCCATGATGGCGACGAATTCGCCGCGCCGGATAGCAAGGTCGACGCCGGCCAAGGCGTGCACCTTGGCCTCACCCTGGCCATAGCTCTTCCAGACCTTGTCGAAGGTGATGAGGGGCGCACCGGCGGCCACGGCCTCAGCCCCGCTGCTGCGAGGCTGTTATCACCTGCGCGCCTTCCTCCAGCCCTGACGTGATCTCGGTCAGTTCGCCATCGGTCGAGCCGATCTTGACGCTGACCGCGCGCGGTTGACCGTTCTCCAGCACATAGAGCGTGCGCGAGCCGTCCGTGGGGGCGGTTGCCGCCTGGCGCTGGCGATTGCCGCCCGGACGCCCCATCCGGCCGGTGAACAGGTCGCTGAAGCTCCAGCCCCGCGCCGCCTGCTGGGCCGGGCGATAGCGGAAGGCGCTGGCCGGCACGGTGAGCACGTCCTTGGCTTGTCTGGTGACGACCGACACCGTGGCAGTCATGCCGGGGCGCAACAGCAGCTCGTTATTGTCGACTTCCAGCCTCGCATTATAGGTGACGACGCCATCCGTGGTGACCGAGGCGTAGGAGATGTCGCGGATCTCGGCGTCGAACGGCCGGTCCGGAAAGGCGTCCACCGTGAAGCGAGCATGCTGGCCCGGCTTGACCGCGCCGATATCGGCCTCATCGACTGCCGCGACCAATTCCATGTTGCGCAAATCGGCGGCGATGACGAACAGCACCGGCGCCTGCAACGAGGAGGCGACCGTCTGGCCGGGATCGACCGAGCGGGTCAGCACGATGCCGTCGATGGGCGCGTAGATGGTGCTGTTGGCAAGGTCGGTCTGCTGCGATTTGAGATCGGCATTGGCGATGGCGAGATTGGCCTGTGCGCTGTCGAGCGCCGCCTTGGAGCGGTCGCGCGTCGCGGTTGCCGCTTCGAGCGACTGGTCGGTCGCCATGCCGCGCTTGGTCAAGGCGGCCGCGCGCACCAGTGCGCTCTCGTTCTCCGCCAGCGTCACGGTGGCGTCCTCGACATTGGCGGCGGCCGCCTTGGCCGAGGCCTCGGCGCGTTCGATCTGGACCTGCAGCTTGGCGGTGTCGAGCGCGGCCAGCACGTCGCCCTTCTTCACCTGCTGGTTCTCGTTGACGGCGACCGAGCGTATGATGCCGGAGAGCTGGCTTGAGATGTCGACCTGGGTGAGCGGCTGCAGCGTGCCCGTCGCCGAGACCTGCACGGTGAGGTCGGCCTTGGCGGCTGGAACGGTGGTGTAGTCGATCCTGGCCGGCGTCCCGGCATACCACTGATAGAAGGCGAAGGCCGCGACCAGAACGATCAGCGACAGCAGCGCGTAGAGCCAGCCACGGCGGCGCGTCCTGCGCCGGCCGGTGCGGTCGAGGCCCAACGCCGTTTCGATGGCGGAATCCGATTCCGTCTTTGGCAGATTGACAATCTGGTCCACGCCGGACCCCCTGAAGCGCAATATGTCCCTATGGGTGCACAGATCAGTGCTGACGGTTCGAATATCAAATTAAATTTCGCTCATGTTGGGATTGAGGCAGAAATTCGGATCAACGCGGAAGGTTCTCTCGATGAAACGCGATTACTTGCTTTACGATGTGTTTACGACCGACAGGCTGGCCGGCAATCCGCTCGCCGTGGTGCTGGATAGCAGTGGCCTTGATACGGCCGCGATGCAGGCCATCGCGCGTGAATTCAACCTTTCCGAATCGGTTTTCGTGCTGCCGCCGGACAATCCCACGCATCGCGCCCGCATCCGCATCTTCACGCCGGACTACGAAATGCCCTTTGCGGGTCACCCAACGGTGGGCTCGGCGATCGCGCTGGCGGAACTTGCCGGGGAAGGCGTGGCCGGCATCTTCGTGCTGGAAGAAAATATCGGCCCGGTGCGTTGCGCCGTAAGCAGGCATGATGGCGCCACCTTTGCTGAGTTCGACCTGGCGAGGTTGCCCGAACCGCTGAAGCTCGAAGCCGATCCCAAGGCGATCGGTGCCGCGCTGGGGCTGGCGCCGCACGAGATCGGTTTCGAGAATCACGTGGTGTCGTTCTGGTCGGCCGGTGTGCCCTATGTGACCATCCCGGTCGCCAATCTGGAGGCCGCCGGCCGCATCCGGTTCGACAACCAGGCCTGGGCGGAGCTAGCGCCGCGCAAGAGCGAATGGGCCTTCGCCAGCCCCTATGTCTACTGCCGCGAGACAGTGAACCATGAAAGCGCCTTCCATGTGCGCATGGTCGTGCCGGGAACGCCTTCCTACGAGGATCCGGCAACCGGTTCGGCGGCCGCCGCCTTCGCCGGCGCCATCATGCAGTTCGACGCGCCGACCGACGGGGTTTCGCAGCTGTGGATAGAGCAGGGGCTGGAAATGGGCCGACCGTCGCGCATCCGCCTCGAACTCAATGTCGAAGGCGGAAAACTCGCCTCCGCGCGCATTGGCGGCAATGCTGTGAAGGTGGCGGAAGGCAGGCTTTTCGTCTGACGTTGCAAGGCCTCGCCGGCGATAAACGCGTCTCCGGTGCGATTTGTCGGGAAATGATTCCGGCAGGGCTGGACAGGACCGGAATCGGCGGCTATATGCCCGCCAACGCCGGTTTTTGCCGGCCGAGTGGGTGCGTAGCTCAGTTGGTAGAGCAGCTGACTCTTAATCAGCGGGTCCACAGTTCGATCCTGTGCGCACCCACCAAAAATCTCATAGATTTGGTGGAAAGACCC
>NZ_JAFKIC010000193.1 GCF_017306585.1 Mesorhizobium sp.
GCCGAACAGCGAGTAGCCCTTGCGCGAGACGTAGTCGAGCAGGAAGCGCACCACGAACAGCGCCGTGCTAAAGGCGGCGACGAAGCCGATGGCGATGATCGGCACATCGGCCGAGGTCAGCACGTTGCGGTTCTTGAACAGGACGAAGGCGAAGGCGCCGACCATGGTCGGCATGGCGAGGAAGAACGAGAATTCCGCCGCCGCGCGCTTGTCGACACCGAGCAGCAGCGCACCGACGATGGTCGAGCCGGAGCGCGACGTGCCGGGGATCAGCGACAGGCACTGGAACAACCCGATCTGCAGATAGAGCCTCGTCGGGAAGCGCTCGACGTCGCGGTAGACCGGCTTGAGATTCATGCGGTCGACGGCCAGCAGCACGATGCCGCCGATGATCAGCATGATGCAGATCAGCCTCGGCGATTCGAACAGCACCGTTTTGATGAAATCATGCGCCAGCGCGCCGATGATCGCGGCCGGCAGAAAGGCGATCAGGATGCCGATAACGAAGTGGCGTGTCAGCCGGTCATGCGGCAGTTCCAGCAGCATCTGCCACAGTCGCCGGAAATAGACGGTCAGGATCGCCAGGATGGCGCCGAGCTGGATCAGGATCTCAAAGGCCTTGCCGGTCGATTCGAAGCCGAGAAAATGGCCGGCGAGCAGGATATGGCCGGTCGAGGACACCGGAATGAATTCGGTCAGTCCCTCCAGGAGGCCGAGCAGCAGCGCTTCGACGATGGTCTGGCTTTCCATTTATACCTCGGCATTTGCATGACGGCTAACGGAACGGCTTGCTTGTCATGGCGTTCAAGTGCCCCTATAGGTCGCAACACCCTGACGGCCCGCTAACCGGGCGGCCAACCCTTACCGGTGCGTCCGGCGATTCGCCAGTACGCTTTATCATCGCGGAACCATGCTGACGCTTTTCCACCATCCCATGTTCGCATCCTGCCGTTTCGTCCGCCTTGCCTTTGGCGAGTATGGCGAGGAGTTGGCGCTGATCGAGGAAAAGCCGTGGACGCGGCGCAAGGAGTTCCTGGCGCTTAACCCCGCCGGCACGCTGCCGATCCTGCTGGCCGAGGGCGATGTGCCGATCGTCGGCGCGACGGTCATTTCCGAATATCTCGACGAAACGCGCGGCGTGCTGAAGCGCGACAAGCGGCTGTTCGCCGAGGACCCGATGCAGCGCGCCGAAATCCGCCGGCTGATCGACTGGTATCTGAACAAGGCCGAAAGCGAGGTCACCCGGCATCTGGTGCGCGAACGCGTGCTGAAGCCGATCATGCCGGAAACAGCTGGCGGGGGTTCGCCGGATTCGGGCGCCATCCGTGCCGCTCGCGCCAACATCCGCCAGCACATGAAATACACCAACTGGCTGGCCGGCACCCGCCACTGGCTGGCTGGCGGCAGGGTCACCTATGCCGACCTCGCGGCGGCGGCGACGCTTTCGGTGCTCGACTATCTCGGCGAGATAGACTGGCGCGAACACACCGCCGCGCGCGAATGGTATACGCGGGTGAAGTCGCGGCCCTCCTTCCGGCCGCTGCTGACCGACCGCGTGCGCGGTATATCGCCGGTGTCGCACTATGCGGACCTCGACTTCTAAAGCATGATCCGGAAAAGTGGCCCCGGTTTTCCGAAAAGATCATGCTGAAATAGAAAGAGCCGCAAGACTTCGCGCGCTGATCGACGCGGAGGCGCATCGCGCCGGCTTCGATGCCATCGCCGTCACCTCTCCCGACGCGATCCCGCTGGCCCCGGCCAGGCTCGCCGAATTCGTCGCCGACGGCTTTCATGGCTCCATGGACTGGATCGCCGAGACGCTTGAACGCCGCAGCGAGCCTTCCACTCTTTGGCCCGAGGTGCGCTCGATCGTCGTGCTGGCCATGAATTACGGCCCCGACCACGATCCGCGCGAGCTTCTCGCCAGGCGCGATCGCGGCGCGATTTCCGTCTACGCCAGAAATCGCGATTATCACGAGGTGATGAAGGGCCGGCTGAAGGAGATCGCCGGCAAGATCGTGGCGCGCGCCGGCGGCGACGTGAAGGTCTTCGTCGACACCGCCCCGGTCATGGAAAAGCCGTTGGCGCAAGCGGCTGGGCTTGGCTGGCAAGGCAAGCACACAAATCTCGTAAGCCGCGAACACGGCTCCTGGCTGTTCCTCGGCACCATCTTCACCACCGCCGAACTTGCACCCGACCGGGCCGAGATCGACCATTGCGGCTCCTGCCGCGCCTGCCTGGACGCCTGCCCGACCGATGCTTTCCCCGCGCCCTACCGGCTCGATGCAAGGCGCTGCATTTCCTACCTTACCATCGAGAACAAGGGGCCGATCCCGCATGAATTCCGGGAAAAAATCGGCAACCGCATCTATGGCTGCGACGACTGCCTTGCCGCCTGCCCGTGGAACAAGTTCGCCAAGGCCGCCTCCGAGGCCAAGCTCGCCGCGCGCGAGGATCTGCGCGAGCCACCACTTGCCGAGTTGCTGCGCCTGGACGATGCAGCCTTCCGCGCCTTCTTTTCCGGCTCACCGATCAAGCGCATCGGCCGCGACCGCTTCATCCGCAACGTGCTGATCGCCGCCGGCAACTCCAGCGATGGTACGCTTGTCGCTCCCGTCCGGGCGCTGCTTGCCGACGCCTCGCCGCTGGTGCGGGGCGCGGCAATATGGGCGCTGGCCAGGCTGGTGCCGGAAACCGAATATCGCGAACGGGCCGCCAACGGCCTGAACACCGAGAGCGACACGGCCGTGCGCGATGAATGGGCGCGGTCGGTCCCAGCCAGGGCGCATGCATGAGTGAAAAACAGGTTCTTGTCTTCGGCGCGGGCTATTCGGGCCAGGCCTTCGCCCGCGCAAATCGCGATGGCGCCACGATCCTCGGCACGACGCGCTCGTCCGGAAAATTCCAGGGCCTGCGCCAGGCCGGCATCGCACCGCTGCTGTTCAATGGCGTGCTGGCCGGCGAGATCGGCGATGCCCTGAGGAAAACGACGCATCTGGTGATCTCGATCGCGCCCGACGAGGCCGGCGATCCCGTACTGAACGCCGCGCGCGAAGCGATTGCCGGCCTGCCTGACCTGCAATGGATCGGCTATCTCTCCACGGTCGGCGTCTATGGCGACCATGCCGGCGCCTGGGTCGACGAAACCGCCGAATGCCGGCCGGTGTCGAAGCGCTCGGTGATGCGGGTGGCGGCGGAGCAGGGCTGGCTGGAGTTGGGCCGGGAGATAGGACGGCCGGTGGCGGTCCTGCGCCTTTCCGGCATTTATGGCCCGGGCCGTAACGCGCTGGTCAATCTGGAGAACGGTACGGCGAGGCGGCTGATCAAGCCGGACCAGGTGTTCAACCGCATCCATTGCGACGACATCGCCGGCGCGCTGTGGCAGCTCATCGGGTGCAACAGCGGCGGCATCTTCAACGTCACCGATGACGAGCCGGCGCCGCCGCAGGATGTCGTCACCTATGCCGCGTCGCTGATGGGCGTCACGCCGCCCCCGGAAATTCCCTTCGAGACCGCCCAACTTTCGCCCATGGCGCGGTCCTTCTATGGCGAGAACAAGCGGGTCGCCAATGCGGCGATCAAGGCGGCGGGCTATCGCTTTCGCTTTCCGGATTACCGCGCCGCCCTCGGCCATATGTGGGCGAGCGGCGACTGGAAAGACGGCGCGGCGCGCAGCCCGATGAAGGGCTGACGATCGAAGCCGGTGGCGCGGCGTGCTATGATTCGGCTTCGGAATTGCGGTGGGGATCCGATTTCATGAAGACAGAGACGTGGCCATATTTCGGTAAAGCGTCACGGCTGGTGGCAGCACTTGGCCTGCTCGTCTTGACCGGTTTGAACGCACAGCCAGCGTTCTCCGAGGAACGGGCAAAAGACCTGTTCGGCGCCGAGAAACTGCCGACCGCGACCGCGCCGCAATCCTTCGGCTTCTATTCCAAGGGCTGCTTCGCCGGCGGTGTCGCCATCCCCATGGACGGACCGACCTGGGAGGTGATGCGGCCCTCGCGCAACCGCCGCTGGGGCCATCCGGCGATGATCGCCCTGATCGAGAAACTGTCGCGCGATGCCGTCGCCGACGGCTGGCCTGGCCTTCTGATCGGCGATATCGCGCAGCCGCGCGGCGGTCCGATGCTGACCGGCCATGCCTCGCACCAGATCGGGCTCGACGCCGATATCTGGCTGACGCCGATGCCCAGCCGCCCGCTGTCGATGGCGCAGCGCGAGACGATGAGCGCCACCCTGATGGTCGACGAGAAAACGCATCTGGTGAAGGACGCGCTGTGGAAGCCGCAGCATACCGCACTTCTGAAGCGTGCCGCGAGCTATCCCGAGGTGGAGCGCATCCTGGTCAATCCAGGTATCAAGAAAAAGCTCTGCGACACCGTCAAGGGCGATCGGGGCTGGCTGCGCAAGATCCGGCCGTTCTGGGGCCACGACTATCATTTCCACATGCGCATCGGCTGCCAGCCGGGCTCGCCCAACTGCAAGGCGCAGGAGGCGACGCCGGACGATGACGGCTGCGGCAAGCCGCTGGCCTGGTGGTTCACGCAGGAGCCGTGGCGGCCCAACAAGAATCCCGACGCGCCCAAGGCGCGCGACGTGATGACGATGGCGAACCTGCCCAAGGAATGCCGCGCCGTGCTCGAAGCACCCGGCCCGGCCTCGGCCGAGGCCGCCACCTACCACGGCGGCGCCGTGCCGGTCGCGGTCGCCGCGCCCGAACCCGAGACGCCGTCGCCGCCAGCCACCACCGCCAGCGGCACGGACGGCCTGTCCGGCGCGGTCAACGCCTTCACCGCGACCCCCGAGGTCGGCGTGCCGGTGCCGCGGCCAAGGCCGCCGGGCAACTGACGGCGTAAGCGCCCCATCGGTCGGCTCAATCGGTTTAGCCGCCCGTTTTTCGCGAAATAGTGGCCGTTTGGCCGCAGAACCTGCCTGTACGCGTAACCAGGCTCGAAAACCGTTTCCCTTTTCAAACTCATGCGCTAGTCAACGGATGAACGGCGATGGGCCGTCGGGGACGGACGACAAGCATGCCAGGCATGGGTGACGAAGAGACTTTGCTGCGGTTTCCGATCCTGATCGGCGACATCGGTGGCACCAATGCGCGCTTTTCGATCGTGCTCGACGCCAATTCCGAGGCCGGAGAGCCGACGATCGTCCAGACCGCCAATTACAACACCATCGACGAGGCGATCCAGGCGGCCGTGCTCGACCGTTCGTCCGTGCGCCCCAATTCGGCGGTGCTGGCGGTGGCCGGGCCGGTCGACGGCGACGAGATCGAGCTCACCAACTGTCCCTGGGTGGTCAAGCCGAGGCAGATGTTCGCCAATCTGGGCCTCAGCGACATCGTCGTGCTCAATGATTTCGAGGCGCAGGCGCTCGCCGTCGTGGCGCTTGGCGAAGAGCACATGGAAAAGATCGGCGGCGGCACGCCCGAGCCCAATGCCGGCCGGGTGGTGCTTGGTCCCGGCACCGGCCTCGGCGTGGCCGGCCTTGTCCATGCCCTGCGCCACTGGATACCGGTGCCCGGCGAGGGCGGCCATATGGATATCGGCCCGCGCACGCCGCGCGATTTCGAGGTGTTTCCGCATATCGAGAAGCTCGAAGGCCGCATTTCGGGCGAGCAGATCCTGTGCGGACGCGGCCTGGTCAACGTCTATCGCGCCGTGGCCAAGGCGGATGGCAAGCCGGCGCCCTTCACCACGCCGGCCGAGGTCACCGGCGCGGCATTGGCCAAGACCGACCCGGTCGCCGAGGAAGCGCTGGAGCTCTTCGTTACCTGTCTCGGCCGCGCCGCGGGCGATCTAGCCCTGGTGTTCATGAGCCGTGGCGGCGTCTTCCTCACCGGTGGCATCGCGCAGAAGATCGTGCCGGCGCTCAAAGCCGGCAATTTCCGCGCCGCCTTCGAGGACAAGGCGCCGCACAGCGCGCTGATGCGCACCATGCCCGTCTATGTCATCACCCACCCGCTGGCGGCGCTTCTCGGCCTCGCCGCCTATGCCCGCAACCCTTCGCTGTTCGGCGTGCAGACGGCGGGCCGGCGCTGGCAGGCCTGACTTTTCTGCGGTCGGTGCAACGGGAAGGTCTCACATGCGTTTGAACCCGCGACGAAGTTAATCAGCCCCGGGCATAGGCAAGCCGGCCGCATGGCGTTAAGAGGGATGCCGAACTGCGGCCGGTCCCAACCGGAAGAAACCACGAAGCTCCCGATTTGACACTACAAGCTCCAAACAAGCAGAAGGCCACGCCCGGCGAGGTCACGGCTGTGCTGCGCCGCATCCTCTCCGAAAACAGCCACGACTATCGCGGTTCCTATGTGGTCGCCATTGTCTGCTCGCTCATCGTGTCGGGCACGACAGCCTTCACGGCCTGGATCATGGCCCCGATGGTCAACCAGATCTTCTACGAGCGGCGCGGCGATGCGATCGTGTGGATCTGCGCCGGCTTCATGGCCGCCTTCGTGCTGCGCGGCTTCGCCGGCTACGGCCAGGCGGTGACGCTGGCCAAGATCGGCAACAATCTGGTGGCGCGCTACCAGAAGCGTATCTTCGACCATCTCATGAAGCTCGGCGTCGGCTTCTTCAACGACACGCGTTCGGGCCGGCTGGCGGCGCAGGTCAACGAGAATGTCGGCGGCATCCGTGACCTGCTGTCGCTGACGCTGACCTCGATCGCGCGCGACGCGGTCACGCTGATCGGCCTTGTCGGCGTCATGGTCTACCAGGACCCGGTCCTGTCGCTCTCTTCGCTGCTGATCGGGCCGCCGCTGATCTGGGCTGTCGTGTACCTCACCCGGCGCGTGCGGCGCATCACGCGGGATTCGGTGCTGATCAACTCGCGGCTGACCGGAGCCGTTCAGGAAGCCACGCAAGGCATCGCCATCGTCAAGGCCTTCACTATGGAGGACCAGCTGGCGCGCCACATCGGCGCCATGGCCGACACCGCCGAACAGCGCAACAACAAGATCGCCCGCGTCTCGGAGCGGCTGTCGCCGATCTCGGACATGCTGGCCGGCCTCGCCGTCACCGCCGTCATCGCCTATTCCGGCTACCGCGCGCTCGTCCTCGGCCAGCCGCCGGGCGCTGTCTTTTCCTTCATCACCGCGCTCATCCTGGCCTATGACCCGGCCAGGCGCCTGGCCCGCATGCAGGTCGGTATGGAGCGCGCGCTGGTCAATGCCCGG
Source organism: Mesorhizobium sp. (assembly GCF_017306585.1). Taxonomy (GTDB): domain Bacteria; phylum Pseudomonadota; class Alphaproteobacteria; order Rhizobiales; family Rhizobiaceae; genus Mesorhizobium. The sequence continues at coordinate 7,187 of NZ_JAFKIC010000193.1, forward strand.
ATGATCTACGAGCTGCTCGACCTCGAGCCGCAGCAGGGCGACGCGCCGGGCGCCAGCGTGGCGAAATTCACCACCGGCGAGGTGCGCTTCGACAACGTCTCCTTCCGCTATGTCGAGGAAGCGCCGGTGCTGAAGAATTTGAGCTTCACCGCCGCCGCCGGCAAGATGACGGCGATCGTCGGCGCTTCCGGCGCCGGCAAGACGACGCTGGTGGCGCTGCTGCAGCGCTTCTACGACGTCGAGGCGGGCACGATCACCATCGACGGCCAGGACATCGCCAAGGTCACCAAACAGTCGCTACGCGGCTCCATCGCCTATGTCTCGCAGTCGCCCTATCTGTTCGAAGGCTCGATCCGCGACAACATCCGCTATGGAAGGCCCTCGGCCACCGATGCCGAGATCGAGGACGCGGCGCGGTTGGCGGCGGCCGACGAGTTCATCCGCGCGCAACCGCAGGGCTACGACACACCGGTCGGCGAAAACGGCGCGACGCTGTCGGGCGGCCAGCGCCAGCGCGTGTCGATCGCGCGCGCCATCGTGCGCAAGGCGCCGATCCTGCTGCTCGACGAGGCGACTTCGGCGCTCGACAACGAGGCCGAAGCCCGGGTGCAGGAAGCGCTGACCCATGTCATGGCCGGCCGCACCACCATCGTCATCGCCCACCGTCTGTCGACGGTGGTCAATGCGGACCACATCGTCGTGCTCGAGGACGGCAGGCTGGTCGAGGAAGGCACGCATGCGTCGCTGATGGCCGACCCGCACAGCGTCTATTCCCGCTTTCACCGCATACAGGGCGTCAAGGGCCTGGGGCTTGTCGACGACAGCGCGCCGATCCAGACTTCGGACATTGAGACGCAGACCATTGCCCGGAGCACGATATGAGCGCGACAGACGCAAAGCCGACGGCTGACATGGGCCTGGTCGTGGTCGGCGCCGCCGGCCGCATGGGCCAGACGCTGATCCGCGCCATCCATTCCATTCCCGGCGCCCGTGTGATCGGCGCGGTCGAACGCGCCGACTCGCCCCATCTGGGCAAGGATGCCGGGGAGTTGGCTGGCGTCGGACGCCTCGATGTGGCGATCGGCAGCGATCCGCTGCCGGTGTTCGCCAAGGCCGACGGCGTACTCGACTTCACCACGCCGGCCTCCTCGGTCGAATTCGCCGGCTACGCCGCCCAGGCGCGCATCGTCCATGTCATCGGCACGACAGGATGCTCGGCCGAGCACGATGCGAAAATCGCCGCCGCGGCACGCCATGCCACCATCGTCAAGTCTGGCAATATGAGCCTTGGCGTCAATCTGCTGGCGGTGCTGGTCGAACAGGCGGCGCGGGCGCTCGATCCGGAGGATTTCGACATCGAGATCCTCGAAATGCATCACCGGCACAAGGTCGACGCGCCCTCGGGCACCGCGCTGCTGCTGGGCGAGGCCGCCGCCGCCGGGCGCGGCATCGCGCTTTCGGGCAATGACGTGCGTTCACGCGACGGCCATACGGGTGTGCGAAAAACCGGCACGATCGGCTTTGCCACGCTGCGCGGCGGCTCGGTGGTCGGCGACCACAGCGTGATCCTGGCCGGCACCGGCGAGCGCATCACCCTGTCGCACCATGCCGAGGACCGTGCCATCTTCGCGCGCGGCGCCGTCAAGGCGGCGCTGTGGGCGCATGGCAGGAAGCCGGGACTGTATTCGATGCGGGACGTGCTCGGCCTGAGCTGAGGCGGACCATCCACCTTTTGTCTTAACGCAATTCCAGCCTGGAGCCGCTCTCCTGGAATTGCTCTCGAAGGGAGCAAACATGTCGAGAACCCTCGTGCTCGTCCGTCACGGCCAGAGCGAATGGAACCTGAAGAACCTGTTCACCGGCTGGCGTGACGTCGACCTGACCGAGCAGGGCCACGCCGAGGCCAAGGCCGCCGGCCAGAAGCTGAAGGCGCGCGGGCTGAAGTTCGACATCGCCTTCACCTCGGCGCTGACCCGGGCGCAGAAAACCTGCCAGCACATTCTCGACGCGGTCGGCCAGAGCGATCTGAAGACCATCCGCGACCAGGCGCTCAACGAGCGCGACTATGGCGATCTCTCCGGCCTCAACAAGGATGACGCCCGCCAGAAATGGGGCGAGGAGCAGGTGCACATCTGGCGCCGCTCTTACGACGTGCCGCCGCCCGGCGGCGAAAGCCTGAAGGACACCGGCGCCCGCGTCTGGCCTTATTACCTGCACGACCTGCAGCCGCATGTGCTGCGCGGCGGCACGGTGCTGGTCGCCGCCCACGGCAACTCGCTGCGCGCGCTGATCATGGCGCTGGACGGCAAGTCGGGCGAGGAGATCGTCAAGGAGGAACTCGGCACCGGCGTGCCGGTGATCTACCAGCTCAACGCTGATTCGACCGTGGCGTCGAAGGAAGTGCTGGCGGGCTGACCGGTCCGGGGCGTTGGTAGATTTTGACGCTGGCGCCGCCCCTCATTGCCCTGCCGGGCATTTCTCCCCGTATAGTGACGGAGAGAAAGAAGCTGGCCGCCATGCCGGCTCCATCTATGTAACGCCGCAGGCTGGCGAAATCGCCGATGAGAGCGCCCCTCTCCCCGTCTCTATACGGGGAGAGGATACCGGCAGGCAGGTGAGGGGCGGCGCCGACGCCCGAAACTGAGCCGGCGAGCGGGAGCCGCGAAAAAAGCGCGTTGACAGCAACCGCTTGCCCGCTTATTGAGCCCGCACCAGCCCAGATGGCGGAATTGGTAGACGCGCACGGTTCAGGTCCGTGTTCCGCAAGGAGTGGAGGTTCGAGTCCTCTTCTGGGCACCATTCTATCCCGACTACCAACGGGATTATCAAGGTAGCCAGTCTAATTCATTGAACTCATTCGTTGAGATGCGATGCGCCTCTTCCACGTCCGGCCACCATCGATTGGCCAACACACGCACAATAGAGCTCGGCAAGCTGCATCTGGTTCATTCGCTGTAGCTGTTCGTGTGGATGAAGGTCGGCTAGCCATTCCCGGAGCTGTTCTGGCTCGGACTTGCGGTAGACGGAAAACATAAAATCGAACGCGTCCAAAGGATGCCGAATGTCGTCGGAGCCAACGGTATCGAAACCGCGGAATACGGCGGCCAAGGGGTCGTCGTCAAAATGTTGCTGGACGGGCACCGTTTGGTGCATTGCGCAGAACAACTGGTATGCCTCAATGTGCTTCATTCGTGCATGCTGCATGTAGTATAGATGTCCCATCTTTTCAGGTGGAAAGTCGGCGATACGAAACCCTACGCCGCCACACTCATAGCCTCCCGCAGGTGGATCTCGCTGACTCAAAAAAGGCCGGTTCGTAACGAAAAGATACGCCGGGTCCGGTCGCCTTCCGTCCTCCAAAAACATATCGCGCTCAGCTTTCCGGACCTGATCTACCAAATAGGGAGCCCACTCGGGCCCTCCGCCTGTGGGCAAAATTTGTCTATTGATCTCAAGGAAAACGATTCGCATATGGTCCGCTCGCTTTGAAAAAGCGTCGAACAGTTTTCCTCTGAAGTTCGGCGGAGAAGCCGACTGCCCAGACCTGGCCGAGCGAGATGTTACGGCCTTGGCCTCGACCGAAAATTTTGCGCCAGTTCCGATATTAGTTGCGGTAAACTCGCAATGGGTGCGGCGCTTGTCCTTCTCGTTTTCAAAGTCCAAACGGAACCCGGCGCGCGACAGTAGCCCTGCCACATAGATTTCATAAAGTGCTCCCTCGTAGTCGATGGCAGATTTCAAACGGTCGAGGAGGACGTTGGGAATACGCTGGTTGTGGGCACACAGATAGAGATCGTATGCCAGTGAAATGTATGCATTTATCGTCCCCGTCGCAGGCGTGGAGTACAATCCGTTTTCCCTGCGCGCACCAGTTTCAGTTGACCTCAGTTCCAGAAACTGTCTGTACACGGGATGCGCTTCAGCAATCGGTAGGGCCTTCTGCTTGTCACCCCACTCGATACCGAATGAATGTTGAAGGAAAAAGAGCAAGAAATCGGTGAAGTTGCGCCATCTATGAGACGTAAACACCTCGGCCCCAACTCGCACATGGCGGCGCCCGCCCTCAACCCAACTCTCCATAGGTTTGCCGCAGCCGTATTCCCTTCGTTGGCCGCTCAATATTGCGGCGGGAAGGCCACGGTCGTTAGCAACTCGTTCGAGTGAGCGACGCCTCGGCGACATCAGGTCCAAATACTCAAGATAGTGGCCGTGGCATGCGTGATAGGCCCGTCCGGAACCACATGGACAAAACTGCTTTGCGTTGGTGGGCATCACAATCCCGCAGCGAACTATTCGATTCACCAGCAGAATAACAAAGGCCGGCAGCCGCGTAACATCGATTTCTTAGGATCGGAGACCTTCCCAGGATGCCCCTCTTGGGATCTACCTCCCATCCTGGCCAGTCCCCTCACAAACCGCTTCAAACCGCGCGGCCGCTTCGCTACGCTCCACGCATGTCTCAATCCGCTACCGCAATCTTCGGCGCCCGTCGCGACCAGGCGTTCCCCATCCTCACCGATGCGGATATCGAGCGCATGCGCCGGTTCGGCGAGTCGAGAGCCTATGCCGCCGGCGAGCCCATCGTCACCGCCGGCACGGTTTCGCCCGGGCTGATCCTCATCCTGTCGGGCAAGGGCGATGTCACCCGGGCCGCGATCGGCTCGCGCGAGCCGATGATCAGCTATGGCGCCGGCAGTTTCGTTGGCGAGCTGGCGCAATTGTCCAGCCGCCCGTCGCTGGTCGATGCCGAGGCGGCGACAGCGGTAGAGGCCGTCATCATCCCCTCGCAGCGGCTGCGCGACCTGATGGTGCAGGAGGCCAATCTCGGCGAGCGCATCATGCGGGCGCTGATCCTGCGCCGCGTCGGCCTGCTCGAAAGCGGCATCAGCGGGCCGATCGTCATCGGTCCTCCCGGCAATGGCGACGTCCTGCGGCTGCAGGGGTTCCTGGCGCGCAGCGGCCAGCCGCATCGCGCGCTCGATTCCGACACCGATCCTTGCGCCAAAACGCTGATCGAGCGCTTCCATGTCGACCCGCACCATCTGCCGATCGTGCTCTGCCCCAACGGCAAGCTGCTGCACAATCCCGGCGAGAAGGACCTTGCCCGCTGCGTCGGCCTGCTGCGCCCCGTCGACGGCGACAAGGTCTACGATGTCGCCATCGTCGGCGCCGGGCCGGCCGGGTTGGCGGCCGCCGTCTACGCGGCGTCGGAAGGGCTGTCGACCATCGTGCTCGATTGCCGGGCTTTCGGCGGACAGGCCGGCGCGTCCTCGCGCATCGAGAACTATCTCGGTTTTCCCACCGGCATTACCGGCATGGCATTGATGGCGCGGGCCTACAACCAGGCGCAGAAATTCGGCGTCGAAACGGTGATACCGGACGAGGCGAAGCTGTTGAGCGCCGCGCCTGACAATTCGGGCGCTCGCTATCTGCTGGATGTCGGCGACGGCGAGACGGTGCGCACGCGCACGGTGGTGATCGCCAGCGGCGCGCGCTATCGCCGGCTCGACCTCGCCAATCTGGCAGCGTTCGAGGGAACCTCGGTGCATTACTGGGCCTCGCCCATCGAAGCGCGGCTCTGCGCCAGCCAGGAGGTGGCTTTGGTCGGCGCCGGCAATTCGGCGGGCCAGGCCGCCGTCTACCTCGCCAGCCACGTGCGCAAGGTGACGCTGCTCGCGCGCCGCGGCAGCCTCGACGCCACCATGTCGCGCTATCTGGTCGAGCGCATAAAGGCACAGCCCAACATCGAGGTGGTGGCCGACAGCGAAGTCGAGGCGCTGGATGGCGAGGAAGGCAATCTCGCCGCCGTCAGCTGGCGCAACGGCGTCAGCGGAGAGCGCACGACACGCCCGATCCGCCATCTCTTTCTGTTTATCGGCGCGGACCCGAACACCGACTGGCTGGCTCAATGCGGCGTGGCGCTGGACGCCAAGGGCTTCATCCGCACCGGAACGGAGCTGGGGCCGGTGCATGGCACGATGGAAACCAGCCGGGACGGCGTCTTCGCCATCGGCGACGTGCGCTGCGGCTCGGTCAAGCGTGTCGCGGCCGCCGTCGGCGAAGGCGCCCAGGTGGTCGCTGCCTTGCATGCCTATCTTGCGCGAGACGGCAGCCAGGCAGGGGTGGGCAATGCAAGGAACAGTGTTTAGCGCTTTCCCTCTGGCCACAGGTCGAGGGAAAATAGTCGAATCTCAACTGGCGAGGAGAGTGTGATGGCGGATGAATGCAGGCATGCGGCCGGGATCAAGGACGTGACGCCGAGCGCGCTCGGCTGCGAGGAATGCCTGAAGAACGGCTCTTGGTGGGTGCATCTGCGGCTCTGCCGCACCTGCGGCCATGTCGGCTGCTGCGACGACTCGCCCAACCGCCACGCGACCAAACATTTTCACGCCACCAGCCACCCGGTCATCGAGGGCTACGATCCGCCGGAAGGCTGGGGCTGGTGCTATGTCGACGAGGTTTTCATCGACCTCGGCGACCGCACGACGCCGCAGAACGGGCCGATCCCAAGATTTGTTTGAGCCGAGGGACCGGCACCCTCCAGAGGGCCCGGTCGGCTGAAAGTCGGCTATAGCCTTGGGCTCGGAGTCAGCCGCGCTTTGGCGGGACAGGCGTGGGTTTGGGATTCTCCACGCTGTTCTCATTGACCTCGAAGGCCTTGCCCTCGACTTTCTTTTCCTTCAGCGCGTCACCGGTCCTGGGTTGTGGCGGGCGCTTCGGATTCTGCTTGCTGTTGTCGTTGATGTCGAACGCTCGGGTCATCATGTCCTCCTGCTCCGGAAGACAATGTTCGACGGCGCGCGCAGTTCCAGCGAGGAGCTCGGCCGGCCGGTGCCGGGCGCTGCGGCCTCGTGACTTATCGCACCGACCCGGTAATCGTCCGGTCTATGTCGGGAACCGATTTGCGGTCGTTGCCGGCAAGTGCGGCGATGATCAGCAGGCTCGCCACGACTGGCACGAACAGGACGGCGACGCGGGCCTGTACATGAAGAATGGCACGCCATTCGCTGCTGCGCTTGTCGGGGCTTTCGCTCATCATACTCACTTTGATTTGGCCCCCCGCACGTCACATAGCCGTGAACCGTTAAACAACTCCTTCCGGATTCGTTAACGGGTGGGTTCCAACGCGAGGTCAGCCGAGCCCGATACGCCTTGCGCCTTGCCGGAACAGCGCCTCGGCGTCCGGCTCGAAACGGAAGGTGCCGATGAAATCGTCGGCGCGGTAGTCCGGCAATGTCCTGCGGATGACGGCGGCGAAGCCGCGCGCCTCCTCGAGCCTGCCGGCCAGCGCTAGGCAGTGGGCGGCGATCGCCAGGATGATGGCGTGCGCGTTGGGCCGTTTCGTCGCCTTCAGCGCCCATTCCGCCGCCTCGTCGAATTGCCCCAGCCGGGCATGAGCCATGGCGCGCGCGCTGAGCATGGCGAAGAGCAGGGGGTCGAACGGGCTGAGATGGCGCGAATGGTCCGACGAACTTATCGCCTCCTGCGGGTCGCCCGACTGCGAGTGCACGAAGGACAAGGCATAGTGGCCGAGCGCGAAATTGGGGCTGAGGCTTACCGCCTGCTTCAGTTCGTAGAGCGAATCGTCATGCTCGCCGCGCAGCCAGAGCGCCCGGCCCATGGCCCAGTGCGAGGCCGGATTGTGGTCGTCCACCAGCAGGCTCAGGCCGGCGCTCTCGTAGGCCAGCGCGCTTTCCCGGTCGCGATCGCCCCAGCGTTGGAAGGCCGCCTGCCAGTGCGTGAAGGAGAGGCCCGCATGCGCACGCGCGAATGTAGGGTCGAGTCTTAAGGCCCTGCCGAAGAAATGCCGCGCCTGTTCGTTTTCATCCCGCGTGAAGCGGTACATGTGCCACAGGCCCCGATGATAGGCCTCCCAGGCGTTGAGGGAGTTCGGCGCCTTCAGCAGCGCGCGGTTGCGCTCAACGATCTCGATCTCGGCCGCGATCGACGAGACGATGGTATTGCCGATTTCTTCGAGGACCGCGAAGAGATCGTCGGGGCGGCGCTCGAAGGTCTCGGCCCAGACGATCCTGGCCGTGCGCACCTCGACCAGCTCGACGGCGACGATAAGCCGGCCAGCCGGATTGCTTACCGTGCCCGTGGCGACATAGTCGACATTAAGCCGGCGTCCCGCGTCTTCCGGCGCGATGTTCTGCTCCGAAAGCGCGAACACCGAACCGCGTGCGATGACGAAGAAATCGCGCAACTTGGCGAGCCGGGTGATGATGTCATGGGTGAGGCCGTCAGCAAGTCCGCCGCGCGGCGCGCCATCCTGGGAAAAGGGCATGACGGCCAGTGACGCCTGACTCGGCCCGACCGGCTCGGTATCCAGAGATGTCGGCGCCAGTCCTGGCGCCGTCGACGCACAGGGTGGCTGCGCGGAGGCCGGCGAACGCTGCCCGCGCATCATCCCCCACGTAGCACGCAGCGAGGCGAAATCGAGGCCCTCGGCGCGGAACAACTGCTCGGCCGCCGCCAGATGCTTTTCAGCGGCATCCAGTTCCCCGCGCCTGTTGAGGCCGGCCAGCAGCGCCGCGTGCGCGCGTCCGTCGAATGGAGCGAGCTCCACCCAATTATCCAGATGCGCGATTGCTTCGTCAGACTCTGGCGGCAAAGTCGCGATGAGGCGTTCCAGCACGGCCGCGTGTATGGAGCGGAAGCGGCGTCGCTGTCCGGTCAGCCAGCTGTTGAAGAGCGGGCTACGGTCCAGTTCCAGGCCGTCGAGCAGGTCGCCCGCGAAGAGCCCGGCCAGGGTGCGCAGCCGATCCGCGTCAAGTGTGTCGATGCCTTGCGCCGCGGCGTGGCCGATTTCCAGCGCGTCGACCATGCACCCGTCCAGATCGAGCGCCACGGCATCGCCAGGCGTGAGTACGCGGGCTCTTTCCGGCGTGTCCAGCGCGCCGCGCAATTTGCTCAGGCACCAGCGCAACTCGCCCCGGGGATCGTTGGGAACGTCCCAGAGCAGTTCGCACAGGCGGCTGCGCCCGACCGGATGCGGCGCCAGCGCCAGGTAGACAAGCAGGGCGCGCAGCTTGCGCGAGGCCGGCAGCACCGAAGCGGCGCCGTCGCGGCGGATCGTCAGCGGGCCAAGCAGGCGCACGGACAGACCCGGCATGCCGCCATCCGGCTTCGATCGGGCGGATTCCACGTCCGTTTCCACGCCTGCTCCAACGCTGGCCTGTCGGCTCTTACTCTATCACCGGACGCGACACGGCGCATCCGGCGGCGAACTTTCTCGCCGGGAGCGGCCATCGCCGCATCGCCGGCACGTCACTCCTACCGCGGCAAGGTCTCGAAACCTCGCCGCCCAAGCCGCCGCTCTGTAACCGTGCGGTGATGACAGGAACGAGGACAATCGAGGAGACCAACGATGTTGAACAAGCAGAAGATCAGGACCACCGCCGGGCGCGGCCGGCTGTTCGCCAGCATTCTGGACACTGTCGGCGACACGCCGGCGGTTCGCATAAACAATCTCGCCCCGGCCCATGCGACGATCTACGTCAAGGCCGAGTTCTTCAACCCGGGCGCCTCGGTGAAGGACCGGCTGGCGCTCAACATCATCGAGGAAGGCGAGCGCAGCGGCGCGCTGAAGCCCGGCCAGACCGTGGTCGAGGCGACCAGCGGCAACACCGGCATCGGCCTTGCCATGGTCTGCGCGCAGAAGGGCTATCCGCTGGTCGTCACCATGGCCGACAGTTTCTCGGTGGAACGCCGCAAGCTGATGCGCATGCTGGGCGCAAAAGTGGTGCTGACGCCGCGCGCCGAAAAAGGTTTTGGCATGTACAGGAAGGCGGTGGAGCTGGCTGAGGCCAATGGCTGGTTCCTGGCGCGCCAGTTCGAGACGGCGGCCAATGCCGCCATCCATGAGTCGACCACGGCGCGCGAGATCGTCAATGACTTCGCCGGCTCGCGGCTCGACTGCTTCGTCACCGGCTACGGCACAGGCGGCACCGTCGTCGGCGTGGCCCGCGTGCTGCGCCGCGAACGGCCGGAGACCCGCATCGTGCTCGCCGAACCAGCCAATGCGCAACTCCTCGGCAGCGGCAAGGCGCAGCAGCGTGGCGCCGGCGGGGCGCCGGCCGCCAGCCACCCGGCGTTCGAGCCGCATCCGATCCAGGGCTGGACGCCGGATTTCATCCCCAATGTGCTGCAGGAGGCGGTCGACGCCAGCCTCTATGACGAGGTGGTGCCGATCCCCGGGCCGGAGGGCATCAAGTGGGCCAAGGCGCTGGCACGCCAGGAAGGCATCTTCACCGGCATTTCCGGTGGCGCCACCTTCGCCGTGGCGCGGCAGGTGGCGGAGCGGGCGGCGGCCGGATCGGTGATCCTGTGCATGCTGCCCGACACCGGCGAACGCTACATGTCGACGCCGCTGTTCGATGGCATCGAGGCCGAGATGGACGCCGACGAAATGGCGCTGTCGCGCTCGACCCCCGGCTGCCAGTTCCCGGCCGCCTGACGGGAGGATGTCATGGATGGCGCACGCGAAGCCCTCGACATGGTGGCCGAGGAAACGCTTGACCCCCTGGACTGGGCCGATGTGCAGGCCCTGTCGCACCGGGTTGTCGACGATGCCATCAACTATCTGCGCGATGTGCGCGACCGTCCGGTTTGGCGGGAGATGCCCGCCGAGGTGAGAAGCGTCTTCGAGGCGCCGCTGCCGCGCGTCCCTTCGCCGATGGCCGATGTCTATGGCGAGGTATCGCGCACCGTGATGTCCTATCCGATGGGCAACGTCCATCCGCGCTTCTGGGCCTGGTATATGGGAGCCGGAAATTTCGCCGGCGCGCTTGGCGACTTCCTGGCGGCGATCCAGGGCTCCAATCTCGGCGGCGGCAACCACGCCGCCGCCCTGATGGACCGCCAGGTGGTGAACTGGTGCAAACAGATGCTGGGTTTTCCAGCCTCGGCCTCCGGCACGCTGGTCAGCGGCGGCTCGATGGCCAACATCATCGGGCTGACCGTGGCACGCAATGCGAAGGCGGGCGTCGACGTGCGCGAGCATGGCGTCGCCGCCATCGAAAAGCCGCTGCGCTTCTACGGCTCGGACCAGCTCCATTCCTGTCATCGCAAGGCGATGGAGGCGCTCGGCCTCGGCAACCGGGCGCTGTGTCGAATCCCGACCGACGCCAGCCTGTGCATCGACGTGCCGGCGTTGCGGGCGGCGATCGCACAGGATCGGGCGGCCGGGTTCGAACCGGCCTGCATCATCGGGAGTGCCGGCACGGTCAACACCGGTGCCATCGACGACCTTCAGGCGCTCGCCGCGCTGGCGAGCGAGGAAGGCATGTGGTTCCATGTCGACGGCTGCATTGGCGCGCTGATCGCCATCGCCCCAGAGAACGCTCATCTGGTGGCCGGCATCGAGAAAGCCGACTCGGTCGCGCTCGATCCGCACAAATGGCTGCACGCGCCGTTCGAGGTCGGTTGCGCCCTGGTCCGGGATGCCGCCGCCCATCGGCGCACGTTCGCGGTGACCCCGGAATATCTGGAATCGACGCCCAGGGGCCTGGCTTCCGGAGAGTGGCTCAACGACTATGGCCTGCAGACGACACGGGGTTTTCGCGCCCTGAAAGTCTGGATGGCGCTCAAGCAGCATGGTCTCGACAAGTTCGGGCGGCTGATCGATCAGAATATCGCGCAGGCCGGCCATCTCGCCCGACTGATCGAGGCCGAGCCGCTGCTCGAACTGGCCACGGCGCCGACCATCAACATCGTCTGCTTCCGTTACCAGCCGGGCCTTGCCGGAGAGCCGCTCAAGGCGCTGAACACCGAGATCATGCTGAGGTTGCAGGAAGAGGGCATCGCGGCACTCTCCGACACCACCGTTCATGGCCAGCACTGGCTGCGCGTCGCGATCGCCAACCATCGCACACGGCGCGGCGATCTCGACCTGCTAGTGCGGGAAACGCTGCGGCTCGGCTGGGAGATCGCGGCGGAAGGGCCTTTCGGGAAGGCGGCTATATTTGACAAACCCGATAACGAATCAAGGAGCGCGTGATATGAACGCTCGACGGCCGATACGCATTGGTGAGGTAATGGAACAGCTTATTTACGGGTTGGTGGCAGCTTGGATCAGTACAACGGCTTGGCTCGCCTACAAACATCACAGGCAATTCCCCCCGATCGCTATAATCTTAATCGCTGCTTCCCTTCTCGGAGGCGTTTCGCTTCTTTCCTACAACATGGGCTTGCAAACTGGGGCGTTTGCCTCGGCGCTTGCTGATATTAAGGCAGCACAGGTGCCGATTAATGTGGACACTCGCGCCGTAGTGGATGAGTTAGTGGGGAACCGAACAATCATTGCCTTTGGGTTATTGGCTTATGCCGCATTTGTTACGGTCCTAATGGGATTGCCTCAGATTCTCGATCTAGCCGCGACGGGAGTTAAGGATACAAAAGAATAACTCGTACCTAATTCGACTCTGAACCGAAGCACTAGCCGAGTTTCGGCATACTTGCCGGTCATGCACCCTTGATGTTATATTTCTAAGTAACATTGGGGGGAAAAATGAAAACAAAATACATACCAATCTTGCGATGGAAGCAGGGAGAACGGGTTGCGCTTTCCAATTTGAGCAATGCAGGCCGCTTAGATGTCACTCCGCATCTGGTTCTTTTGCAAGGGCAGTACGGCGACACGAAAATCCCCAAACAAGCTAAGGCACCGCCTAAAACTCCCCCAAAGGTTCCGCCGGCTCCCGCATCAGATGTATTCGCGAAACAGATAGCCGACGCGTGGGGGTCGACTAAATGCTATCTTGATGCTGCTGATCTTCCCGGGACCGCAATGGCGCATCACCTGGACAACATAATGGCTAGCGCGCTTGCCGTCGGTCTCCACATTGTACCGTCCATCAAAACCACCAATGCGCCGCCCAGCTATCAGGCTGCCGTGGCGAGAATGATTCAAGCTCACAAATTGGGCGCGGCCTTGCGGATATCGCTTTCCGACCTCACTACGATGCCTACTTGGATTGGAAGTTGGTTTTGCCCGGCCCACGAGACCGATCTAATTATCGACCTAGCGAACAGCGCTGCCAATGTCTTGGCGCTTGGGGCGTCAGCTCTTCAGGCGTTTGCAAATCTTCACCAACCGGCCTCTTGGCGTTCAATTACCCTTGCGGGGGGTAATATCCCTGCCATGTTATCGGGCTACACAATAGGACTGACGCCCCTGCCCCGAGCCGAACTCAACCTTTGGAACGCATTGAAAGCCGGTGGTGTTGGGTACAATCTTGATTTTGGAGACTACGCTACGATAGGCCCCGATGCATCGACAGATGAAATACCGGGACCGGTCCCGATCAATGCGAAGTACACTCTCCCATCGACTTTTGCCGTCTTTCATGGGGTAAAAACGAAAGGCCCAGGTTCAATAGATCGAGGCCTCCAATATCAAAACTACGCCGGCCAGATCGCCGCGATGCCAAATCGCGGGGCTATGCCTCATTGCTGGGGCGATGCTATGATCGATTTGGTGAATTCAGGACCACCAGCTTCCCCGGGAAGCCCCACAAGCTGGGTTAGTTTCAGCGTCAATCGACACATCGAACTTACCCGGTATCAATTGCCCTAACCGTTCTCGCGCCTTAAGCGCGAACCTGACTTCGACCGAGAGCTGCTCAAACGTGAGCACCGAAATAAGTCGTTGGCTTATTTCGGCTGCCGGCTTCCGCCGCCAGCCCTTGGCTAGGTTGTGCCGCTCCAGAATTGCTATCGCTTCATCCTTCCAAAGCAATTGGGCCACAACAAATGGATCTGGATTTGGATTACGCCGCGCTTGCCTCTTGCTCTTCAAGGTGACTTCACTAGACCGCATTTCGGCGACCACGTAGCCCCACCATTTTGGAATTAATGCCAAAGCTTTTTTGTGGTGCTTCGCACCCACGACAAGGGTCATGCGGTCAAACACTTTGCCATACATTTCTACTTGGTATGAAAGTCGATTGAGGTTGTCGCTGTCGCTCTTAAGCTCATAACCACAAATTTCGCCGTTTATCACGGCAATATCGACCCGCACGGTGCCTGACCAGACGCCCATCTCTTCGACAATGCGCGTATCATCGCTGCCGCCATGAAGAGTATCTAAGTGCGCTTTTACTGCGGCTCTGACGTCGCTGTCACGCATTCCTACCTACCGCCGCTGCATCGTTTCGGCAGCGTAACGGTAAAAAGGTTAACGAGAATTTACCACATGGTCAAGAATTGCATGGCCTTCGCCTACCTTTACCCTCTAGAACAGGGCTTAACTCTCTGAATTTGCTACAATATTACCAAGAGAGTATGGATTTAGATCTAAAAACGTGGGCGACAGGCATGCGCGGCCATGCGATTCTGCGTCGATGATTCGGGAGGGTCGGACGGTGACGCTGTTTCGCACGGTCGCGCTCGCGGCGCTTGTCTTCGCCACTTCGGCCGAGGCCACCGACATGGCTTTCTTCGTCAAGAACATGCGTAAGGAAGCGGTCGCCATCGAATTGTTCAGCCGTGACCGCGAGACGGTCTGGCCGGGCAACGACAAGGTCTTCCTGATCGATCCGTCCTCGCAGAAATCGGTGCCGATCTCTTGCAATCAGGGCGAGCGCATCTGCTATGGCGCCTGGGTCAACGGCAATGACAAGATTTCGGCCGGCGTCGGGCCTGACAACGACCAGCCCTGCGACAGCTGCTGTTTCACCTGTGTGGAGCACTCGACCGAAACCATCGACCTGGTGCCTTGAAGGCCCCTGTCAGTCCGGCAGGCCGGCCTTCCGGAAACCATCGACGAAATGATCGAGCGTGGCAGGGTCGCGAAACGGCTCCGTCATCACCCAGTGGCTGGTGGTGAAATGCGGACTGCCGACGAGGAAGAAATCGACCTCCGCGCGCGCCTCGTCGAGCCGGCCGAGTTGCGCCAGGCTTGCGGCCAGGAAGCGGCGTGAACTGGTGCGGTAGGTCTCGTCGCGGCGCAGCGTCGCGACGGCGGCTTCGTAGTCGCGCGCCGCATACTGCGCCTGGCCGAGTGTGAGATAGTACCAGCTCGCCGGATATGGATTGAGCCGGAACGCCTTGCGGATCTGTTCCAGGCCCTCCTCGACATGCCCGGCCAGAGTGGTGATGTCGGCCAATGTCGCCCATGCATCGGCCTCGTTCGGGTCGATCTCGAAGGCCCTGGCAAATTCGGCATCCGCCTCGTCGAAACTGCGCTCATAGGCAAGAAGGTTGCCGAGCACCCAGCGGCACCCGGCATCGTTGGGGTCGATCGCCACTGCCTTGCGGGCAAGTTCCAGGGCGATGCGGCGGTTGGGGTCGATCGGCTCGCCCCAATGCACCCACCCCATCCAGTGGTTCATGGCAAGCCAGCGACAGGCCTCGGCATAGTCCGGATCGAGCGCCAGCGCGCGCGTCAGCATCAGATGCGCTTCGCGCGCCGCCTGCGGCGATTCGTCGATCAGCTTGCGCGCCCGCACGCACAAATCGTAGGCCTCCAGGCTGGTCGGCCGGTTGCGCGCCGGCGGCGTGCGCAGACGGCCGAGCAAAGCCTCCACGATCCTGGCCGTCACCTCGTCCTGGACGGCGAAGATATCCTCCAGCCCGCGGTCGAAGCGATCCGCCCACAGATGCTGCCCGTTCAGCGCGTCGATCAGCTGCGCGTTGATGCGCACCCGGCCAGCAGCGCGCCTCGCACTGCCTTCCAGCAAGTAGCGCACGCCAAGGTCGCGCGCGATCTCGCGCACATCCGTCGCCCTTCCCTTGTAGGCAAAGGTCGAGTTGCGGGCGATGACGAACAGGCCGTCGGCCCGGGACAGGTCGGTTATCAGGTCCTCGGTGAGGCCGTCGGCGAAGGCCGCCTGCTCGGGATCGTTGCTGAGGTTGACGAAGGGCAGCACGGCGATCGATGGCTTGTCGGGCAGCGGCAAGGCTTGGCGCCTGGCGTCCGCGACCTCTTCGATGGCGCCCGTAAAGCGGTAGCCGACGCGCGGAACCGTGGTGATCCACTCGCCGCCGCCGGCCGGTGGACCGAGCAGCTTGCGCAACTGCGCGATCTGGACGGTGAGATTGCCTTCCTCGACCGCCGTGCCCGGCCATGCCGCGTCCATCAGTTCTGCCTTGCCCAGGATTTCGCCGGGCCGCCCGACGAGCGCGGCAAGCAACTTCAGCCCCCTATAGCCGACGGCAACGGGATCGTCGTTCCGAAGCAGGGTTCCCGCATCAGGATCAAGCACGAACGGACCAAAGGCAAAGCGCAATCCCTGCATCGGCGCATCTATAGAGCAATTTCGCGAAACGTGGGAAGCGCGCCGCGTCCGGAACCGCGCCAAAACAGGGCGTTAGACCAACCCGACGGTTCGCCAAAGGACGTCACTTTGGAACTTTTGAGAACTATTTGGGCGGTCTTAATTACGGCGCCGCCCGCATGGCGCAGAATTCGATCTCTTTTCAGGTCCAGGGCCTTCGGCCCCAACCCATGGAGGTTGATATGAACGAGATAATTGCATCGGCTCAGTGCAACGCCGTGCGGTCGGGAATGCCGGCGGGTCGGGTCGCGACGCCGCGTCGAGGTTCCGGCCTCACGGCGTTGCGCAACAACATCGCGGCCTGGCGCGAGCGCGCACGCTTCCGCTGGCAATTGAAAGAGATGGCGCAGACCAGCCCGCATCTGATCGACGACATCGGATTGACGAGGCAACAGGCCGAGGCCGAGATCGCCAAGCTGCCCTTCTGGCAGCGGTGAGGCGAAGTGCCGTGCTGAATAGAAGAGGGTTTTTCGCCATCCTCCCTTTAGCGCGCGCTCGCGTCGTGCCATGATCCCCGGATCGGCCGTGGGGGCCGATTCTTCATCGGGGGTTTCCATGTCTTTCCTGTCCGCGCGCCGGCTTGCCGCCGCGATTTCGCTCGCCGTCCTGTCCGTGTCTTCCGCCCATGCCGGCGACGTCACCTTCCAGATCAAGAACAGCCACCCGAACGCGATGCGCATCGAGCTCTACAGCCAGGACCGCGACTATGTCTGGCCGGGCAATGGCAAGGATTTCTACCTCGACGACGGCGAGACCAAGCAGCTTCCTATCTCCTGCAACGAGGGCGAATCGATCTGCTACGGTGCCTGGGTCGACGGCGACGAAGGCACCTATTGGGGCGTCGGTCCCGGCAACAAGGAAAAATGCGAGGATTGCTGCTACACCTGCAGCGGCGGCCAGACCGAAGAGATCAATCTGGTACCCTGACCGGTTTGCCAGCTTGACGGTCTTCCCCGGGCGGCAATAGCCTGAGCCCCTCACCCAAGGCACGCCGCGTTTCGTTTGCGCGACGGCGTGCCCCAGGCAACAGGAGCACAGCCATGGCCGGAATGGTCGAGAGCGACAAGATCGATGTCGGGTTTTCCGGCAAACGCTGCATCCATTCGCGCAACTGCGTCCTCGGCGACCCGCTTGTCTTCGTGCCCAACGCGCCGGGGCAGTGGATCCACCCCGACGCCGCCAGCGTCGAGAAGGTCGTGGCGCTCGCCGAGAACTGCCCCTCGGGCGCCATCACCTACCAGCGCAAGGATGGCGGCCCGCAGGAAAAGCCGCCCGTGGTCAACACGGTTCGCATCCGCGAAAACGGCCCGCTCGCGGTCCATGCCGAAATCGTGCTCGGTGACGACACCTTTTTCCGCGCCACGCTCTGCCGCTGCGGTGCGTCCGAAAACAAGCCATTCTGCGACAACAGCCATATCAAGGCCGGCTTCACCGCCACCGGCGAGCCGGCGCTGAAGGACACGCCGGCGCTGGAAGCCCGCAACGGGCCGCTGAAGGTGGCGCCGACGAAGAACGGCCCGCTGAAGCTCGAAGGCAATCTCGAAATCGTCACCGGCACCGGCCACACGGTCGAGCGGACGCAGACCGCGTTCCTGTGCCGTTGCGGCCATTCGGCCAACAAGCCGTTCTGCGACGGCAGCCACAAGAAGGCGGGATTTGTGGGGTGAAGCTGCCAATCTCCCCCCTCGTGGGGGAGATGCCCGGCAGGGCAGAGGGGGGCGCCGTAGAGCGCCACCTACGGCATCCTGAGAACCCCTGAACGGTCTCGGAAGGGGTTCGGCAGCAATCCGCGGAGAGGTCGGCGGGACAGCGCGCCCCTCTGGCCTGCCGGCCATCTCCCCCACTTGGGGGGAGATTACTCTCTCCTCCCTTGGCCCATCTCTCCTGCCTTTATCCTCCGGGCCTTATCGGCTAAGGGCTTCGCAGCAAAACTTCGTATACCGGACCTCCGCCCGAAATGACCGCCAAGACCAAGCCAAAACCGCTCTTCCTCGGCATCGACACCGGCGGCACCTACACCGATGCCGTGCTGTGGTCGGAGACCGAAGGCCCGCAGGAGGGACCGAACAAGGGCAAGGTTCTGGCCAAGGCCAAGGCGCTGACGACCCGGCACGATCTGGCCGTCGGCATTTCGGGCGCTGTCGACGCGGTGTTGGAGAAGGCCGGCACCGATCCGGCCGTCATAAAGCTGGTTTCCATGTCGACGACGCTCGCCACCAACGCCCTGGTCGAAGGCCAGGGTGGCCGCGTGGCGCTGGTGATGATCGGCTTTTCCGAGGCGGACCTTGCCCGCGACGGCCTGAAGACCGCGCTCGGCACCGACCCGGTGGTGTTCTGCCCCGGCGGCCACGATGTGCACGGCAATGCCGCAAAGCTCGACCTGTCGGGGCTGGAAGAGATGCTGCCCGAACTCGGCGCATCGGTGTCCGGCTTTGCCGTCTGCGCCTATTTCGCCACCCGCAATCCAGCCCACGAGATCGCCGCCCGCGACCTGATCCGCGAAAAGACCGGCCTGCCGGTTACGGCAAGCCATGAGCTGTCGGCCAAGCTCGGCGGCCCGCGCCGGGCGCTGACGACGCTGCTCAACGCCCGCCTGATCTCGATGATCGACCGGCTGGTGGCCGCGACCGAGGGTTTTCTGGCGGAGCGCGACATAGCGGCCCCCCTGTTGGTGGTGCGCGGTGACGGCGCGCTGGTGTCGGCGGCCTTCGCCCGCCAGCGGCCGATCGAGACGATCCTCTCGGGTCCCGCCGCCAGCCTGGTCGGCGCCCGCCACATGACCGGGCTCGACAATGCCATGGTTTCCGACATCGGCGGCACCACGACAGACGTCGCCGTGCTCGATGGGGGACGGCCTCGGCTTGATCCCGAGGGCGCCACGGTCGGCGGCTTCCGCACAATGGTGGAAGCGGTGGCCATGCGCACCTTCGGCCTCGGCGGCGATTCCGAAGTGGCGCTGGAGGATGGCGCGCTCAATCCGAAGATTCTGCTCGGGCCGCGCCGCCTGGTGCCGCTGGCGCTGGCCGGCATGGCGCATGGCGAAGCCGTCAGATCCGAGCTCGAACGCCAGCTCAGGGCGCCCAACCCCGGCCGCATGGATGGCCGTTTCGCGGTGCGCACCGGCGTGCCGGACCGGCTCGCCGCTGGTCTGACCGCCCCGGAGGCGAAACTCTACGAGGCGATCGGCGCAACCCCGCTGGCGCTCGACAGGCTGCTGACCTCGAACGCCCAGAACGCAACCTTGAACCGGCTGGTCTCGCGCGGCCTGGTGCATATCTGCGGCTTCACCCCCTCCGACGCGGCGCATGTACTGGGCAAGCAGGCGAACTGGGACGCCGCCACGGCCCGGCTTGGCGCCGAACTTTTCGCCCGCAGGCGCGACGGCCGTGGCCAGGCGATAGCGCCATCGCCCGAGGCGATCTGCGAGCGCGTGCTGGTGACGCTGACGCGCTGGTCCGCCGAATACATTCTTGAGACCGCGTTTGCCGAGGATGGGCTCGACGGCGCGGCGACGGTGGCGCACGCGCTGGTGCAGCGCGCCGTGGACGCCCACCCCGGCATCGCTCGTCTTACCGTCGCGCTCGACCGCCCGGTCATCGGGCTGGGCGCCTCCGCGCCACTGCACTATGCCGGCCTGGCGCCTCTGGTCGGCAATGAATGCGTGGTGCCCCGGGATACCGACGTCGCCAACGCGCTCGGCGCCGTCGTCGGCCAGGTGCGGGTCTCGGCCGAGGCGCGGGTCAGCCAGCCGAAGGAAGGGCTGTTCCGGCTTGCCTCTGGAGAAACGGTGCGCGATTTCCTCGACGAGGCGGCGGCGATCGCGGCCGCCGAGGCCGATGTGCGGGCGATCGCCGCCCAGCGCGCCCGCGACGCCGGCACCGACAGCGCCGAAATCGATGTCTCGACCGAGTTCCGGGTCTCGACCGTCGAAGCCCAGCGCATGTTCATCGAGGCGCATGTCGTGGCGGTGGCCTCGGGAAGGCCGAGGATCGCGGTGTGAGCCCCTTTCCTTCTCCCCTTGTGGGAGAAGGTGGATCGGCGCGTAGCGCCGAGACGGATGAGGGGTGTTGGAAGGAATGAGGCGCTGGTGGTATCTGG